>NZ_JBWKME010000215.1:0-91806 GCF_056431085.1 Mesorhizobium waitakense
TCTCCCAGCGGTTCCTTTCTGACCCGTTCGGCGCCAATGTCATAAGACAAGTCCGGAATTGCGTCAGAACAAAGAGATAGAGCGGTTCCGCGTTTCCGTGAAACGATGAACCGCTCTATGTCCAGTGTCCGAGCACGGCTGTTATGGAAATCGCCGCCATCGCCAGCAGCGCCAGCTTCCAGAAGTCGCTGCGCCGCTTCAGCCCCGGCCAGCCGAGCGGCTTGATCAGCTGGATGACCATGATGCCAACAATGACGAGCGCGAGGAGTTTCGACATGCCGTCTTTGACCAGCAACGCGGCCGGCTGTCAAAGCACGTCGTCGTTGCCTGAAAAGAATGGGCGCCGCGATCCCGAGCCGGAACGCGGCGCCCGCCTTGACTGAGGACCGATCTACTTCAGCGGCTTGAGGCCGGCCTCGATCGAAGCGCGCTTCGGTTCGAGGAATGGCGGCAAGGCCAGCTTTTCACCCAGCGTCTCCAGCGGCTCGTCGGCGGTGAACCCCGGCCCATCGGTGGCGATCTCAAACAGGATGCCGTTCGGCTCGCGGAAATAGAGCGAACGGAAGTAATAGCGCTCGACCTCGCCGCTCGATGGCAGCCGGAATTCGGCCAGCCGCGCCGTCCATTGATGCAGCGTCTCCTGGTCCGGCGCCCTGAAGGCGACGTGATGGACCGCACCGGCGCCTTGCCTTGCCGGCGCCAGTCCAGGCTGCACCAGGACATGAAGCTCCGCCGCCGGTCCGCCCTCGCCCATTTCGAAGACGTGAACCTGGCCTTCCGGCGAGGCATAGTCGCGAGCCTTGCGCATGTTCATCACTTGCGTCACCACCGCCTCGGTGTTCGTGATGTCGGGAACGCTGATGACGATCGGCCCGAGCCCCCGGATCTGGTGCTCGGCCGGCACCGGGCTTTGCGCCCAGGGGTGGCTGTCGCCCTTGCCGTCATCGCTGATGAGGCGCAGACGCTGGCCCTCGGGATCCTCAAAATCCAGGCTGGGGTAGCCGCCGATGTCGACGATCTCGCTCGTCGCGATGTTTTCGCTGGTCAGGTGCTGCTTCCACCAGGCAAGGCTTTCCTGGCTGCCGACCCTGAGGCTGGTCCGTACGATGCTATGGGTGCCGCGCCGCTCCTGGCCAACCGGCCAGTCGAAGAATGTAAGATCGGTGCCCGGTGTCGCTTCGCCGTCGGCATAGAAGAGGTGGTAAGCCGAGGTGTCGTCCTGGTTCACCGTCTTCTTGACCAGCCGCAAGCCCAGCACCTTTGTGTAGAAATGAAGATTTCCAGGCGCATTGGCGGTGATTGCCGTCAGATGGTGGATTCCTGTCAGTTGCAGGCTCATGGTCGTCTCCCTGTTTTTGGGGAATAATTTTCTCCCTCCATATCAGAACTTTGGCCACGTCGCTGAAGACCGCGTATCCTGACAGTCCGTCGCTCAGGATTGAACAATGGACCCTCGATCGATATTCGCTCGGTGAACAATCCCGACCGGCAAGCGTGCTGCATGGCCTCGACTTGATGCAGCGAAAACGATGTCTTCTCTCGGGGTACACTGCGATCACAACTATCGTCCGCGCCCTGCCATCCTCCTGACAGACTGCTGTCAGGAGGGGTATGCGATACTGCCTCCAGTTAAAGAGAGGAGACTAGCCATGAACGGTTCCACCATTCTGCGCGGCGTGCAGCACTATGTCGGCAAGATACGGACGATGCGCAACGAGATCCGCACCCTGCGGTTCATGAACTCGCTGCCGGCGGACATTCGCAAGGATATCGGCTGGCCGGACATGTATGCCGAACGTCGCTACCGCGGCAATTGAGACTAATTTTTCGACACAGCGGTTGGATGTGGGCGCCCCAAGGCCCAGATAATAAGTCCGGCGCGCAAGGGAGGAGCGAGCTCATGCCCGAACAGAAGCAGATCGGCTTTCTTTTCATCGACGGCTTTGCCGACTGGGAATATGGGCTGCTGGCGGCCTCCGCGGTCGAATGGTTCGGTGCGCACGCCATATCGCTGACGCCCGGTGGCAAGCCAGTGACCGGGATCAGCGGTTTTCGGTTGACGCCCGATCGCTCTGCTGAAGCTGGGGAGAATGCCGATCTCCACGCCATCGTCGTTATCGGCTCCGACCAGTGGGCAGGCAAGGCGCCACCGGATGCGGCAGAATTGCTCACCGCTGTTGCGTTGCGCGGCGGCGTCGTTGGCGGCATCTGCGCCGGCACGTTGGCGCTGGCCCGAGCCGGCTTGTTCGAGAAGGCCAAGCACACCAGCAATGGCCGCGATTGGATCAACAGTCATGAAGCCGGCTATGCCGGCGACGGCAACTACCAGGACGTGCCGCGTGCCGTTGCCGACGGCGCTGTGGTTTCCGCGCCGGGCTCGGCGCCGGGCACCTTCGCGCTCGCCTTTCTGAAGACGCTCTATCCGGAAAGAAGCAGCGATCTCGCACAGATGCGGACGCTGTTCGCCAAGGAGTATGCTGAAGCCTCCTGATAGAATGCTGTCAGGATAGACGTGCAATAGGTGTCGGAGCAAACTCACTTCGGGAGATACGCATGGCTTCCATTGCTGCAAAAGCCTCGGCCTGGTTCGAGATTCCCGTCACCGACATGGACAGGGCGAGAGTCTTCTACGGGAGGGGCCACGCGGAATGGTGAAGAGCTGGAACGACAGGCTGAATACGCCCGGTATCAACGGCGTGAAGCCGACGCCGCGCACGATGGCCGATGTCATCGAGGGCCAGCCGATACTGGTGCCGACTGCTCGTCAGGTCGATTTTCATCCGCTCGATCCCGGAAGGCGTCGAGATGGATGTCCGCGCGCGGCGCACGGCGCTTGCCATCGAGCACGGCGCCGAAGTGACATGCCCGGTCACCATCGGCTATCATCTGCGCACTGTTGCCGAGGCCGCCAACGAGGATCTCGAACGCGGCATGACGCTGAGCGATATTGCGCCGTTCTGGCGCGTGCTCGACTCGAACACGCCGACCACGAGAAAACTGTCCTTCGGCGCGGCATTCGTCGCCGCGCAGCGCAAGCGCGAAGGGCTGAAACCATGATGCATGCCGCCCCAAAACTGTTCTGCGGTTTTGGGCCACATGCATAGAAGCAACGCCGAGGGACCAAACGATGCGCCGCGCCGACAGGCTCTTCCAGATCGTGCAGCATCTGCGCGGTGGCCGTCTGGTCACCGCCCAGAAGCTCGGCACATGGCTCGAGGTTTCCGAGCGAACCATCTACCGCGATATCGCCGACCTGCAGTCGACCGGAGTGCCGATCGACGGCGAGGCAGGGGTTGGCTACATGATGAGGGAGGGTTTCGACCTTCCGCCGCTGATGTTCACGCGTGACGAGATCGTCGCGCTGGTTGCCGGCGCCCGCATGGTGCGCGCCTTTGGCGGCGCCGCCATGGCGCGCGCCGCCGACGAGGCGCTGGTCAAGATCGGTGCGGTGCTGCCGGATGCCGAGAAGGACCGCATCGCCCGCACCGAGATCCACACGCCGATGTGGGTGGTCAGCGACGCCGCCCGCGAAGCGATCGACCTGATCGAACGTGCGGTGGAAAAACGGCAGGTGCTCACCATCGACTATTGCGACGAGGCCGGCCGCGGCACCGCCCGCGATATCCGTCCGCTCGGCCTGTGGTTCTGGGGCAAGGTGTGGACGCTGGTTGCATGGTGCGAGATGCGCGACGATTTTCGCGCCTTCCGCATCGATCGCATCGCTTCGGTGGTCATCGCCGGCCGCATCTTCAAGCCGGAACGCGGCAAGCAGCTTGCCGACTTCTACCGCGCGGTGGAGCGCAGCGAGGATTACGGCATGGCGCCGGATCGCGCGGCGCGGACCTAGAGCAATTCCAGGAAAAGTGTGAAGCGGTTTTCCCGGGAAAGCGCGTAGCGGTTTTCCCGGGAAGGCGCGTAGCGGTTTCCCTTGGGAACTGTGTCAAAGTAAAAAGGGACTGCCGGACCGCACAAAAAAAGCCCGCTCGAAGCGGGCTTTTTGTTGGGTGTCGGAAATATCACTCGTCGTCGTTGTCCGTGTTCTTCGACTTCAGGGCCGAGAGCTTGGCGAAAACGGCGTTGGCGTCGAGCTCGGCGTCCTCGTCCTTCGGCTTCTCCGGAGCCGGCACCAGCCGCTCGGTCAAGGCCGCCGGCAAAAGCGTGTCGCCGACCGGCTGCGCCTGTTCGCGCCCACGTGAAGCGCGGTTGACTTCCATGTCGAGGTCGATCTGCGAGGCGAGGCCCAGAGTCACCGGGTCCATCGGCTGCAGATTGGCCGAGTTCCAGTGCTTGCGCTCGCGGATCTGCTCGATCGTCGACTTGGTGGTGCCGACGAGGCGCGAGATCTGCGCATCCTTCAGTTCGGGATGGTTGCGCACCAGCCACAGAATGGCATTCGGCCGGTCCTGGCGCTTCGACAGCGGCGTGTAGCGTGGACCCTTGCGCTTGGATTCCGGCACCCGCACCTTGGGGTCCGAAAGCTTCAGGCGCTGGTTCGGGTCCTTCTCGGCGCGCGCGATCTCGTCGCGGGTCAGCTGGCCGGTCATGATCGGATCCATGCCCTTGATGCCTTGCGCCGATTCGCCGTCGGCGATTGCCTTGACCTCGAGCGGATGCAGCCCGCAGAACTGCGCGATCTGCTCGAAAGAAAGCGCGGTGTTGTCGACCAGCCAGACGGCAGTCGCCTTGGGCATCAGCAGCGTATTGGCCATTTTAAAAATCCTTCTCGTTCGCCCGCGTTCCCGCGCGGGCGGTGGTTTAGAGCCACCAAATGGGAAATTCGCGGCCTGTATAGCCGCTCCGTCGCCGCTTCGCAATGTTTTTGGATATCATCGGCCAGAAACCGTGGCACGCGACCACTGAAACGGTTTCGCGCTCTTGAGCAGCGACAAACTGGCTTTGCCGACGGAGGCCGCGGTCGACCGGCCCTCGTCGTCCGACCCCCAGAACGACAAAACCCGCCGGACTGGGTCCAGCGGGCTTGGAACCGCGACGGGATCCGTCTGATGCGGCTCTGGCTTCTACGGCACCGTCCGCCTGCGCGGACCGTGCTCGGCTTTAGATGGCCTTGCGGGCGATCTTTTCGATGTCGGCGCGGTTGATGCCGAGATCGTTGAGCTGACGTGCGTTGAGACTGTTCAGTTCGCGCACAGTCTCGGTGTACCTACGCCAGTTACGGAAAGCGCGGATCGGGTTCATGGTAGTCCTCCAAATGGGTTGTTCGTTTCGGTGATGCTCAAATAGTCATCATCGATCAGGACTTGAACGGCCGTTTTTGCATAGCAATGATGCAAATGCTGCATTGCACCATTAGGCGTCTGTTCATCTTCTAGGCAGGGAGGCGCACGACCAGGACGTGCGAGATTCAGGTCAGGCCGGCATCATCTGAATCTCGATCCGCCCTAGCCGACGTCGAGCACGATCTTGCCGATATGCTCGCCCTCCTCCATCCGCTCATGCGCCCGCCAGGCCTCGCTGAGCGGGAAGATCATGTCCATCACGGGAGCGACCTTGCGCGTGCCGAGCAACGGCCACACCTGCGCCTCCAGCGCTGCCGCGATCGCCGCCTTGAATTCGACGGTGCGCGGCCTCAGCGTCGACCCCGTATGGGTCAGCCGCTTGACCATGATCTTCGAGAAGTCGGCGCTTGCCACGGCGCCGCCCTGGACGGCAATCTGCACAATGCGACCCTCAATCGCCGCGGCCTCGTAGTTGCGCGCCACATAGTCACCGCCGACCATGTCGAGGATGACATTGGCGCCTTTGCCAGCGGTCGCCTCCTTGACCGCGGCGACGAAATCCTCCTCGCGATAGTTGATCGCCCGGTCGGCGCCGAGCTTCAGGCAGGCGTCGCACTTCTCCTTGCTGCCGGCGGTGGTGATGACATTAGCGCCGAAAGCCGAGCCAAGCTGGATCGCCGTGGTGCCGATGCCGGACGAGCCGCCATGGACGAGCAGTGTCTCGCCACTCTTCAGGCCGCCGCGCTCGAACACGTTGTGCCAGACGGTGAAGTAGTTCTCCGGCACCGCTGCGGCTTCGGTGTGGGTAAAGCCGGCCGGCAGCGGCAGCACACTGCCGGCGTGAACCTTGACATATTCGGCATAGCCTCCGCCGGGTGTGAGCGCGCAGACGCGGTCGCCGATGCGCCAGCGCGATATGTCATCGCCAAGGGCGGCCACTTCGCCCGACACCTCGAGGCCGGGCAGGTCGGACGCGCCGGCCGGGGGCGGGTAGGCGCCCTTGCGCTGCTGGATGTCCGGCCGGTTCACGCCGGCGGCGTGCACCTTGATCAGGATCTCGCCGGGGCCCGGCTGCGGCACGTCGCGCGTTTCGGGTTTCAGCACCCGGGGGCCGCCCGGCACCGAGATCGCGATGGCCGTCATTCTTGTCGGAATTTTCTGTCCGCTTGCCATGAGATTTCCCGTCTTTCCTCGCCGTTATCCGACCGGCTGTTTGCATCGACGCCCCTGCCCTATGTATGCTGATTGCCAAATCAGGCAAATGGCCAATGTGGGAGGAGCGACGATGGCGATCTTCGACGACGAACCCAAGAAGAAGGCGCGCCCGCACGAGATCGGGCAGGACCTGTCGCTGCTTTCGGTCGGTGAATTGACCGAGCGGATCGGTATCCTGCGCGATGAGATCACCCGCCTGGAAAACGAACTCAAGGCCAAGGGCAGCACCAAATCGGCTGCCGAAGCACTGTTCCGTCGCGGATAGAGGCTGGCGCAGGGCCTGCCGCCGAAAAGCCCGAATGCGACTGTCTTCAGACCCAGCGTCCCCGCCAACCTGAGCCGGATCAAACAATGTTCGCAACCTACCGACCGATCCTCTCGCTGCTTCGCGGCACCGCCTTCCTGCTCGCGGCGTCTGGATTGCACGGGCTGCTGTTGCCGCTCCGCGGTCAGTTGGAAGGCTTCTCGACCGCATCGCTCGGCCTCATGGGCACGGCCTGGGCCGGCGGCTTCGTCACCGGCTGTTTCTTTGCACCGCGCATCGTGCGCCGTGCCGGGCATGTGCGCGCCTTCGGCGCCTTTGCCGCATCGGGCGCCATCGTGGCGCTGCTCACCGGACTGATCATCGACGAGTATGTCTGGATCCTGCTGCGCGCGTTCACCGGCTTCACCATGGCCGGCGCCTTCATGGTCATCGAAAGCTGGCTGAACGAAAAGGCCACCAACGAGAACCGCGGCACCATCTTCGGCCTCTATATGATGGTCACCTATGCCTCTATCATGGGCGGACAGATGATCGTCGCTGGCGGCGACGTGAAATCGGCCTCCCTGTTCATGATCACCGGCATCCTGTTTTGCCTGTCACTGCTCCCGACCGCGGTTTCGACCGCTTCCCACCCGAAGCCACTGCAGGATGTCTCGCTCGACGTCAAAGGCCTTTATGCCAATTCGCCGGTGTCGGCTGTCGCTTGCGTCCTGATCGGCATCGCCAACGGCGCCTGGGGCACGCTTGGCGCCGTCTATGGCGCCCGCATTCGCATTCCCACGGCCGAGATCGCCCTGATGATGAGCCTGGTGGTCGTTGCCGGTGCCGCCATGCAGCTTCCGGCCGGGCGCCTCTCGGACAAGACCGACAGGCGTTTCGTGCTGTCCGGCGCTGCCTTCGGCGCGGCCTTGGTTGCGCTTGCCATCTTCCTGTTCGAGCCACGCTCCAGCGTCTTCGTCATCGTCTTCACCGCCGCCTATGGCGGCTTCGCCTATACGCTCTATTCGATCGCGGTGGCGCATGCCAACGATCACGCCCGCGCCGAGGATTTCGTCAAGGTGTCGGGCGGCCTGCTTCTGCTCTACGGCTTCGGCACGATGATCGGACCTCTGCTGGCGGCCGCCTTGATGGGCTGGATGCGCCCGGAAGGCCTGTTCCTGGCGACCGCTTTCGCGCATGTCTGCCTGGCGGGCTATACGCTGCTGCGCATCAGCCGCCGTGCTCCGGTGCCGATCGAAGATCGTGACGCCTTCAAGACGCAACCGGCCGACCGGTCGGTGACGCCGGAAGCATTGCGGCTTGATCCCAGAAGAAAAGCAGAAGCAGACAGTTGAGATTCGAAAGGCTTTGCCTCACTAATAAAGGCATGATGTTTTCCGACGCCTTCATGGCGATTGCCGATCCCAACCGGCGCCATCTTCTGGAAGAACTTCGCCGCGGCCCGAAAACCGTCAACGAGTTGGCCGCGGGTTTGCCTGTATCGCGCCCGGCCGTTTCGCAACATTTGAAAGTGCTGCTCGATGCCGGACTGGTCAACGCCAAGGCCGAAGGCACCAGGCGCGTCTATACGGTGAGCAATCCCGGCTTCCTCAAACTCAACATCTGGCTCGATCAGTTCTGGGAAGCCTGACGGCCCCGCCGTATCGGCATCGCAGTTCAAGCTTCCTTGCGCAAGAAAGCGCCGAGCGCATCGAGCAGCTCACCTGTGCCATGCTCGCGTGTGGCTGACGTATCGTGGCCGTCGAGGAAGGCGCCCTGTTCCGTCATCAAAAGCCGCGTCCCGTCGCCCTCGGCAAGCAGCTCGATCGTGGCCAGTGACACCGAGACACGGGTTTCGCCGAACAACAACTCATAGCTGTAGACGATGCGCTGGTCCGGCACGATGTCTTGATAGACAGCATTGAAAAAATGCATCTGGCCATCGCTCGGACAGCCGGCATTGACCTCCTTGCCGCCGATACGGAAATCCATTTCATGCCTGCTGGGCATCGGATCGTGCGGATCGGCGAACCAGCGCCGTTTGGCCGCCGGATTGCTCAGCGCAAAGTAAACTTTTGCGGGCGACGCTGGGTAGCTGCGCTCGATGACGAAGGTGGAATGGACGACGAAACGTTCGGTCATGGGATTCTCCTCGATGATTGATTGAATTCAGAGCATGATCCTCATCGAGGGATCGTCAGGCACCGGCGGCTCGGGCACGAATTCGGCAGCCAGATTGTCCAGCGCCGCGCTGAATCCGGCCTCGCTGCCGGCGATCATGTCCTTTCCGCCGAAGGCAGCGATCTGGTCGGTCAGCGCCAGCCGCGTGGACGCACCGACCTGCTGAAACTCGATCGTGATCAGCGAGGCGGACAGCCGGTCCCACCCTTCGCAGACGAGCTCGGTCGAGACGATGCGCTGCTCAGACACGATATCGACGTAGCGGTTTTCGACCCGGTAGATCAGACTGCCACGCGGACCGCAGCGGCTGACATCCAGCCCGCCGACGCGGAAATCGGCCTTGTCGTAGACCAGTTCGGCAGTCTTTGAAGGCGCGCCCCAGCGCATGCGGGCCTCCGGGTCGGCAAAGGCCTGGAACACGCGCGCCCGCACAGCGTCGTAGGTGCGCTCCAGCACGATGGTCGAATGAATCACGGAACGTTCCGTCATAATTGCCTCCTTCAGCTTTTGTCCTTGGTCTCAGCCAGAAAATCGCCGAGCCGGTCCAGCCGGCGCTCCCAGACGAGACGCCGTTCATTGATCCAGTGTTCGGCTGCTCTCAGTGCCTTGGGTTCGATCTGGCAGGTGCGCACCCGACCGACCTTCTGCGTGCGCACGAGGCCGCTTGCCTCCAAAAGGTTCAGATGCTGGACGACGGCCGACAGCGACATCGCCAGCGGCTCGGCCAGTTGGCTTACCGAAGCCGGGCCGCGCGACAGCCGGTCGACCATCTGCCGCCGCGCCGGATCGGCGAGCGCCTGGAACATCAGATCGAGCTGGGCAGGATCGTGCAGCATTGCGATCAGCCGTTGTCGTAGGGAAAGTACTTGAAGTAGGGCTGCGCCTCCTCGATCACGCGGGCGAAAGCCGCGCGCTGCACCAGGCGGTCATGGTATCGCTTGACGGCCGGGTATTTGTCGCCAAACGGCTCGACCTTGTTGGCGTAGAAGAGTGCGGGAGACGCCGAGCAATCGGCCATGCTGAAGGCGTCGCCCACCGCCCAGGTCTTCGTCTGCATCTCCTCTTCGACGATGGCGTAGGAATTGTGCAGCTGGGCGCGGGCCTGCTCGACGCCGAACGGATCGGTCTGGTCCTGCGGCCGCAACCGGTCGCCGACGATCTTCTGCATCGGTTCCTGCACGTAGAAATCATAGAAACGATCGGACTGCCGGACCGCCAGCGCCAAGTCGATGTCGGCCGGGACGAGGTCGACCGGCCCCGGATAGTGGGCGGCCAGGTATTCGACGACGATGGTCGATTCCAGCACCGTGCGGTCGCGCGCATCGTCGCGCAGGGCCGGCATCTTGCCGGTCGGCGAAATCTTCAGGAAGGCCGCGCGCGCCTCGGTGTCGCCGAGATCGACGACAACCGGCGCGAACGGTATGCCGTTCTCATACAGCGCGATCAGCGGTTTCCAGCAGAAGGAGGCCAGCGGATGGAAATGAAGCGTCAGGGACATTTTTTGCTCGTCTGTTACGAGATGCGCCAGTGGTCGGTGCCATGCTGCTTGCCTGGATTAACACTGAAGCATTTACTTAACTATTGCGGCGGACCTTGCTCGTCAAGGCCCGCGCAGGATGGCTCAATTGGCTTGGGCTTGGGCTTGGGCGTGGTCGACGATGGCGGCGACCATCACCGTCCAGTCGTCTGGGTGCAACTCGTGGCCACCACCTTCGATCCGAAGGATTTTCGCACCGGCGACGGTCTCGGTCAGTGCCTCGCCGTGCTCGACCGGAAAGATCGGATCGGTGGTGCCATGGATGACCAGCAGCGGCGCCGTCATCTCGCGCAGGCGACCCTTCCATGCCTCGCCGCCCTTGACCATGAAGTGGTTCGTCGCGCTCAGCAAACCGCCGGATCGATCGTAATCCTGTTCGATGAACGCCCGCATCCCGGTCTCATCGAATGGATGTACGGTGCTTGCGATCGCCCGCGTATCCTTGACCATGAAATCGACCACCTGGCCACGGTCCGACCAATCGACTTTCGCGCCGTCGGCCGAATGCTTGATATAGGCATCGCTCGTTTGTGGCAGATGCGATGTGTCGATCCCCAGGGGCGAGCTGCTGATCACGGTCAGCGAAGCGACACGGGAAGGGTGCTTGAGCGCAACAAGCTGGGCGATCATGCCGCCCATCGACATGCCTACGACATGCGCCTTGCCGACGCCGTGGTCGTCGAGAACACGCATCGCGTCGTCGGCCATGTTGTCGAATGTGTAAGGCGGCTCGCCCGGCGGATATTTGGTCGAACGGCCGGTATCGCGATTGTCATAGCGGATGACGAACAGGTCGCCATCGGCCAGTTTCCGGCACAGCGCCTCCGGCCACCAGAGCATCGAGGCCATCGAACCCATGATCAGCAACAGCGGCGGGTTTGCCGGATCGCCAAAGGCCTCGGATACGATCTTGGGGCGCTCGATGGTTGTCATGGCTCGGACTCCTCCTCGGCAATACTGATTGCTTTTTGCAATCGGTTGCACGATAATAAAACTGATACGATAATGCAACCGGTTTTGCGGAGAAAATCTCATGAGCATGGATCGCCGGTCCGGATGCCCGATCAACCTGTCGCTCGAAGTGTTCGGCGACCGCTGGAGCCTGATCATCCTTCGCGACATGATTTTTGGCGGCAGGCGCCACTTTCGCGAGCTGCTCAACGGATCGATGGAAGGCATTGCCTCGAACATCCTCGCTGACCGGCTGAAGCGACTGATGGGACTGGGCATGCTGACCAAGGCCGACGATCCCAGCCACAAGCAGAAGGCGATCTACAGCCTGACCGAGATGGCGATCACCCTGGTGCCGATCCTGGCCCACCTCGGCGCCTGGGGCCGGGTCTGGTTGCCGGTCAGCGCGGAACTCTCGATCCGCGCCGAGCTTCTGGAGAAGGGCGGGCCGCAGATGTGGGACAAGTTCATGGACGAGTTGCGCCACGAGCATCTTGGCATGCCGCTCGATACATCGGCTGGCCCTTCTGTCCGTGCGACCCTGCAGGCCGCCTATGAGGCCGTGGTCGCCAGCAAGGCCCCCGGCGCCAGCACGGCCGCTTGACCAACATATTTTCCCGTTTATTGCCTGGCTCTGCTAGAAGGGGCGGAAATCACAATTCACGGGATTGGATAAGGTCTTGGTTGAGAACTCTCGGGATGCTGCCCGCGCGCGTGCTGACCTGCGTTTCAAGAAGCAGGAAGAGGCGGCAACCGTCCGCCAGAAGGCGATGGCCGAATACGTCGCCGAGAGCGACGCCCGCCAGGCCAAGACCAACAAGCTGCGGGCGCTGCGTCTCGCCAAGGAAGCGGAAGACCTTGCCAACGCACCGGTGGCACCCGCCAAGAAGCCTGCCCGCCCCAAGAAAAAATAGCGCTGCCGGCCGGCACGATCGACTGCCGATCTGGAAGCTGCAAAATGGCAACGCCATATCCGGATCGTTCCATTCCACCTCTTAACGCGAAGCAATTTCAACCGAAACCGGGATTTTGCCGTGCCCGTCGACGGTCGACGATCGGCGCGTTTTCAAACAGGAGACTGCCATGACCGCGCTGCCGCTCGAAAAAGCCAGGCAAATCATCGATGCCGCCTTTGCCAAGGGCGCCGATCTCAAGCTCAAGCCGCTGGGCGTCTCGGTGCTTGACGCCGGCGGACATCTGGTCGCCTTCCAGCGCCAGGACGGCGCGTCGTTCCTGCGCCCGCAAATGTCGGCCGGCAAGGCCTATGGCGCGCTCGCCATCGGCATGGGCTCGCGCCGCGTCGAGGCCTTCGCCAAGGAGCGCCCGCATCTCGTCGCTGGCATCTCGGACGTGTCCGGCGGCCGCGTGCTGCCGGTCGTCGGCGGTGTGCTGATCCGCGACAAGGCCGGCGCCATCATCGGCGCTGTCGGCATTTCCGGCGATACGTCGGACAATGACGAAGCGGCCGCCATCGCCGGCATCGAAGCGGCCGGCTTCACTGCCGATCCGGGCTGAGCTTTAACAAATATTACGGCCAAGGCTGCGTTGAGATTCAGGTCAGGCCGAGTCGAGAATGTCGGCATCAGAGAACCGGAGCGGGGCGTACTTTTGGGCACGTGAACATCGGAAGCCCAGGAGGCCGCCATTTGTAGGCCGGAATCACCTGAGTATCGATGCAGCCTCAATTCAGATTGATGTCTCTGCTCGCCGACCGCATCGACACCGCAAACCCCGCCAGCACGTCGAACAGCGCGATGACCATCAGCGTGAAGAAGATGGAATGTGCCGCGCCCTTCACCAGCAGGAACTCGACCAGGAACGCGACAAAGACCAGCGTCGACAACAGATGGTCCATGATCGAGGCGCCGGTCGTGCGCGCCGACTTCACCATTTCGGCGAAAAGGGAAATCAGCCCGATCAGCACTATCAGGTCGCCGAGCGTCATCGAGAACACCCCGCCCGACATCATGCGGAAGGAGAAGATTTCGTTCGCCCACGGATCGTCGCCGCCGCCGAATATTCCGAGCAGGCCGAGATTGTAGAGCACGAAAGGCACGATCAAAAGCGGGACGGCACCGAACATCTGGCGTCTCCATATGGGGGCAATCTCTGTAGAATGCGCCACAGGCACGCCGTCAAGAATTTTCGTAAAATGCCACGAACACGGTCGAAGACCGGATGCAACAACCATGTCAGCCCCCGGCGCGACGATCCTGATGAATATCGCCCACGCCAGGCATTTGGCGTTTGGGTGAGAGCGGCCAAGCGCCAACACAGGCCGCCCGGTTATCGGCCCACCCAACGCAAAAGACCGGCCGCTGGCCGGTCTTTCGAATGCTCAATACGTCGAAAAGCTGGTCTCAGCTTTCCTTGGGCGTCAACACCTGGCGGCCGCGATACATGCCGGTCTTCAGGTCGATGTGGTGCGGACGGCGCATTTCGCCGGAATTCTTGTCCTCGACATAGGTCGGGGCCTTGAGGGCGTCGGCCGAGCGGCGCATGCCGCGCTTGGACGGAGAGGTTTTTCGTTTCGGAACGGCCATGGATATGCTCCATTACATGGTCAAAAAGCCCCGCCCGCCCTCGTGAAAGGGCCGTGTCGGGGCCGGAATCTGAGAAAGTCGGGTGCCTATACACGCCCTACGCCGTTTTGGCCAGCACTGCCGCGAATTTTTTTGAACTGGCTACTGCAGACAGCCGACATACGCGCCGGAGCGGCCGGCCCGCCGCTCGATCAGGTTGGCAAGCCGTCTCAGGCCAGGCCCGGGCTTTGCCGGATTGCGGGCGATCGGATTTGGCAGGGAGACGGCGAGCAGGGCGGCCTGCCGTCGCGACAATTGTTTTGCCGAAACGCCGAAATGGTGCTGTGCGGCGGCTTCGATGCCATAGATGCCCGGCCCCCACTCGGCGATGTTGAGATAGATCTCCATGATGCGCCGTTTCGACATCACCGCGTCGAAATAGACGGCCAGCGGCAATTCGACCACCTTGCGCACCGAGCCCAGCGGCCGTGACCAGAGAAAGAGGTTCTTGACCGTCTGCATGGTGATGGTCGAGGCGCCGCGCGTTGCTTCGCCGGCCAGCGCATCGTCGACGACGCCCCTCAGTTCGCCGAGATCGACGCCGCGATGAAAGCAGAACTGCCCGTCCTCCGACATGATGACCGAATTGGCCAGCACAGGTGCGACGTCGTCGATCGACACCCAGCGGCGGTCATAACCCGAGAATGTCGCCAGGTCCTTCAGCATCAGCGTCGAGACCGGATGCACGAAGGACGGCAGATAGAGGAACGTCAGCACCGTTGGTATGAGCGCCAGCACCGCGGCCACGACGATGCCGCGCCGGACCCAGCGCTTGAGACCGCGGCGGTTCACGCTCCGCGATCTGGTCGCCATGTCCAGCTTTTCGGTTTCATGATCGACGATCGGTTCCGCCAAGCCGCCCAACCCGTGCTTCTCCCTGCTCCGGCATAATGGCGCTTGGCTTCTTGCGCAACGTCTGAGTGTCGGCTACCGGTCCCGACCATGACGAATGAGGACGAAATGGCGTTCGAAATGGCCCTCATCAGACGGGCAGCCGCCGTCGAGGTGCTGTTGCGGCGGTTGCTCGACGACCGCGCGCTTTCGGGCGAGATCGCACGGCCCGACCGCCTGATGGCGGCGATGCGCCACGGCGTGCTCAACGGCGGCAAGCGCCTGCGCCCTTTCCTGGTCATGGAAAGTGCCGCCCTTTTTTCCGCCGATGGCGAGGCGGCACTGCGCGTCGCGGCGGCGCTTGAATGCGTGCATTGCTATTCGCTGATCCACGATGATCTGCCCGCCATGGACGACGATGATCTGCGGCGCGGCCAGCCGACGGTGCACAAGGCCTTCGACGAGGCAACCGCCATCCTGGCCGGCGATGCCTTGCTGACGCTGGCCTTCGACATCATTGCCGACGAGGCGACCATGCTGCCGGCGGAGCGGCGCGCAGCCCTGGTGCTGGCGCTGGCCCGCGCGGCCGGGGCCGGCGGCATGGTCGGCGGCCAGAAGCTCGACCTCGAGGCCGAACAGGCGCCGCCGGACGAGGCCGGCATCATCCGGCTGCAGGCGATGAAGACCGGCGCGCTGATCCGCTTCGCTTGCGAGGCGGGGGCGCTGGTCGCCGGCGCCCCGGCCGAGGACCGCGAGCGGCTGGCCGAATTCGGCTCGGCGATCGGCCTTGCCTTCCAGCTTGCCGACGACCTGCTCGACCTGACCGCCGATGCCAGCCAGATGGGCAAGGCAACCGGCAAGGATGCAGCCGCCGGCAAGGCGACGCTAGTGGCGCTGCACGGCGCGAACTGGGCGCGCAGCCAGCTTCACGGCCTCGTCGACCAGGCGCATGAATTGCTCGCGCCATACGGGGAGCAGGCGGCGCTGCTGAAAGAAGCGGCGACATTCGTGGCGACCCGTAACAACTGACGCTTCGTCAACCAGGATGTCGGCCCGATCGCGCTTCAAGCCAGCTTGATCTTCATCTCTTCTTCGCCGCGCACCATTTTGGTCACGGCGGCGAAGTCGAGCTTGCCGGAACCGAGGACCGGCACCTTCGCAACCGCGCGGACTTCAGCCGGCACCATCAGGTCCATGGCGCCGTTCGCCTTGGCGAAGGCCAGGAATTCAGCGCGCGTGGCGTCGGCGGCCTCGGTGATCAGGATCAGCTTTTCGCCCTTGCGTGCATCCGGCACAGTGGCAACCGCTGAGAGCGAGCCTTTCCACAATTCACCGGCCAGCGCCTCGACAGCAGCCAGCGATATCATCTCGCCGCCGATCTTGGCAAAGCGCTTGGCCCGGCCGCGAATGGTGATGAAGCCGACGTCGTCGACGGCGACGACGTCGCCGGTGTCATGCCAGCCGTCTTCGAGTGGTTCGAGCACACCGGGCTTCTCGGCCCTGAGATAGCCGGCCATGACATTGGGCCCACGCACGAAAAGCCGTCCGCCATCGTCGACACCGGGCACCGGATCGAGGCGATATTCCATGCCGGGCATGATTTTGCCGACGGTTCCGGAGCGGTTGTACATCGGCGTGTTGATCGAGATCACGGGTGCTGTTTCGGTGACGCCGTAACCCTCGAGGATGCGCACACCGAACTTCTCCATATAGGTCATGCGCGTCGCTGCCTTGACCGGCTCCGCGCCGGCAAAGCAATAGCGTATCGAGCGGAAGTCATAGGGGTGCGCGGTGCGCGCATAGCCGGCGAGGAACGTGTCGGTGCCGAAGATGATCGTCGCGTTCGAGGCGTAGATCAGTTCCGGCACGATGCGGTAGTGCAGCGGCGAGGGGTAGAAATAGACCGGCACGCCGGAGATCAGCGGCAGCACCGTGCCCGCCGTCATGCCGAACGAATGGAAGATCGGCAACACGTTGAACACCTTGTCGCCAGAATGGAAGTCGATGCGCGAGGCGGCCTGGGCGGCATTGGCCAGGATGTTGCGGTGGGTGAGCACGACGCCCTTCGGCGTGCCTTCCGAACCCGAGGTGAACAGGATCACCGCGGCATCGTCGGGCTTGCGCGGCGCGCGTGGCGTGCTCTTGCGCAGCAAGCCGAGCAGTTTGTCCCTGAGGCCGACGGTCCCGCGCAAATCGTCGAGCCAGACGATGTCGACCGAGCGGCCGAGTTCCTCGACCACCGCACCGAGCTTTGCCTGTTCGACAAAGGCGCGAGAGGTGAGCACGGTGCGCACTTCGGCTGCCTTGCAGGCGGACAGGATGTTGGCCGCACCGGCGGTGAAGTTCATCATCGCCGGAACCTTGCCGGCCGACATGACGCCGAGCAGCGTCGCGCAGGAGCCGTTGGCGTTCGGCAGCATGATGCCGAGCGTCTGCTGGTCGGCATAGAGGTTCTGGAATTTCTCGCCGAGCACCGCAGCGGCCGTAAGCAGCTTTCCGTAGCTCAGCGAACCGGTGACCGGATCCTGCACGGCGAGCTCTCTCATGCCGCGTTCGTTCGCCGTCTGGATGATCTTTTCCAGCACCGTCTTGTCGATGTCCTGGGTACGAAAGACGAGGTCCGACATCACCTGATAGAGGGCGGCGCCCGCCGCGGCGCGGCGCTTGCGGCCCTTTAGGTCTTGCAGCACTTCCAGCTTTACCGGCTCAAGGATGGTCACCTTGACCTTTGGGAACAGCCGGCGGCGCACATGCTGCGAGGTCAGCCGTGAAAAATAGCTTTTCTCCAGCCCGTCGATGCGCACCGGTACGACCATCGAACCGGTCTTGTCGGCGACCATGGCGGCGCCGTCATAAACCTTCATCAGGCCGCCGGTGACGGTGATGCGGCCTTCCGGGAAGATGACAAGCGGATCGCCGCCCTGAACGATCTTGATCAGCGTGCGGGTCGACATCGGCTTGGATGGGTTGAGCGGCAGCGCGCGGGCGAGTTTCATGAACGGCTTCATCCACCAGGCCTGGGCGATGGTGTGGTCGATGGCGAAGACCGGCTCCTCATCGGTCAGGGTCAAGGCCAGGGGACCGTCGAGGAAGCTGACATGGTTGAGCGCCAGGATAGGTGCCGGGCCGGCGGCCTTGAGGTTTTCCATGCCCTCGACTTCCAGCCGATGGAAGGCACGGAACAGGATGGAGACGAAATCGCGGAAAGCGTTGGTCGGCAGGTATTTCAGCATCAGCCAGGCGGCGATGGCGTTGGCCGCAGCAAGGCCGAACAGGATGGCTCCGGTGGAGACGCCGGCTGCCTGGATCGCGGCGACGAGTATGCCGCCTAATGTCATGAAGCCTGCGTTGACGATGCTGACGGCTGCGACGACGCGGGCACGACTCGCTTCGGGCGACCATGCCTGTACGGCAGCAAAGGTCGGCACCACGAGGAAGGCGCTGGCAATCGCCATGCCGGCGAGGTCGATCGCAACATGGATCGTGTTTGGCCCGGCGAAAAACAGGGCAAGGGTCTCGGTCCTGGGCGAAGGCTGCATGCTCCAGATGGTCCAGGCCAGGTCCAGTCCAAACAGCGCCAGCAGCGCCGTACCGACCGGTGCAGGCAACAGCACGATGCGTCCCTGCGACATCCACGCGGCAATGGCCGAGCCAATGGCGATCGAAACGGCGAACACCGCGAGATAGGCAGTCACGGCGATCTCGTTGCCGCCGAGCGAATCCTTGATCAAGGTCGGCAGGATCGAAAGAACGACGGCGCCGATCAGCCAGAACCAGGATGTCATTAGTCCGGCGCGCCAGATCCGCTTGTCGCCACGCAATCCGTTGACCTGCCGCCAGGTCGAGCGAAAGACGTTTTTGTCGATGACGAGGTCGGGGGCGGCAGAACCGGTGGACGGGATGTAGCGGCTGACAATCCAGCAACTCACGGCGAGGATCATCATGATCGGCCCGAAGACCGAGACGCCTATGCCATCGGCCGAGACGATGCCGCCGGCGATGGTGCCACCGAGGATGGCCGCGAAGGTCGCCGATTCGATCCATGCGTTGGCGCCGGGCAATTCCTTGCGCTCGAGGTGATCCGGCAGGATGCCGTACTTGATCGGTCCGAACAGCGCCGAGATGACGCCGAACATCAACAACGCCGCCATCAGCACCGGTATCGACGACAGCGCGATGCCGACGACCGCGACGCCAGCAGCGGCGATCTCGGTGAACTTCAGCCGACGGGCGATGAGGGCCTTGTCGAAGCGGTCGGCGATCTCGCCGCCAAGGGCTGACAAGAGCAGGAAGGGAGCCATGAAGACGGCGCCGGCCAGGGTGACCAGTGATGCCGCCTTGTCCGCCGCCAGCGTGAACAGAATAAGGAACACCAGCGTGTTCTTCAGGAAATTGTCGTTGAAGGCAGACAGGAACTGCGTCCAGAAGAGAGGCGCAAAGCGCCGTGTCATCATCAGATGACTGTTCGTATGATTGTTCGGAGCGATGTCCATGGCGGCGACTTCCATTGGGCAAGGCCGTCGAAGTCCTGGTCCGATCGATCAACGGTCTTACGCGGTTTGAGCGTAGTGGTAGCGGAAACCCGGTTACACTTCGTTACTGCGGTTGGCGTCCATCAGCTGTGTCTCGGTCTTGCCGTCCTCCAGCCGGTTGAAGAAACGGCTTGGGTCTTCCGCTTCTGACGATCGAGCTCTGCACGAGCACGATCGCCGCCATCGCATGGAACCTTGGCGGCAAATCATGCTCTCAACAAGGTGGATGCCGCCCACCGTCTTCGAGGCCGCGATGGCGAAACTGGCCGTGGTGAACGCTTCCCGGGTGCTTGAGTTCTTGGGCGCCTAGTTGTTGGTGGCCATCGATATGATCCTTTCGTTTCAGCCTTAAGCCGGGTCGCTGGTGGTCTGTTTCAGGCCGGATACAATCGAGCCGACTTGCCGACAGCGTTTCCGTCAGCCGTTCGAGCTTCGCGCCGGCGCATGGTTCGCCCGACGAACGAAATTTTAATGTAAATGAAGCGTAATCCCGGTCATTAAAATGATGCGTATGTGTTGGGGTTGCGCATGCCGGAATATTCGTCCTTCATCCGTTCGGTCCGGGCCCGCTATATTTCAGGGTTGCTGATCTTTGCGCTGGCTTCCGCCGCCATCGTGATCGCGCTCGATCGGGTCAATTCCTTTCGTCATGACATCGATGCGCTAAGCAGCAACCTCGTCGTTTTCACCCGCGACCTGCGCAACGCGACGAGCTTTGCCGAGACGACCGGTACCGCCTGGCGGGCGGAGACGCGCGATGCCCTCACCTCATCGGCGCGCGGTCATTCGGAGCGCCTGACCGGCGAGATCGAAACGCTGACCGCGCAGCTTGCCGCGATCAAGCCGCGCCTGTCGGTGAAGACAATCAACGAGCTCGAAACCGCTTCCGTCAACGGCGACCTGTTCTGGTCGCCGCGCGATATGGTGCGCAACTTCAACCTGATGTCGATGGCGCAGAAGGTCGATGAATGGAGCTATCGCGAAATCCGCAACCAGAATGACCTGTTCGCCCAACCCATGCTGGTCCGCGTCCGCACCGCGATGGACGACGAGCGCCATCTGGCCGATGTCTCCAGCGACAGGCTGCTGCTGTGGGCGAGCGGCATCCTGTTCGCCGCCCTTGCCATCGTCGCCTTCTGGATCTTCCGCCCGATGGAAGTGGCCATCCGCCGCGCCTTTGCCGAATCCGCCGAATCCCTGTTCAAGGCCGAGGCCGCCGACCGCGCCAAGTCTGAATTCCTGGCCAATATGAGCCACGAAATCCGCACGCCGATGAACGGCGTGCTCGGCATGGCCGAGCTGCTGGCCAAGACCGACCTGACCGCGCGCCAAAAAACCTTCACCGACGTCATCGTCAAATCCGGCAACGCGTTGCTCACCATCATCAACGACATCCTCGATTTCTCCAAGATCAATGCCGGCCAGCTGACCCTCGATCCGGCTCCCTTCCGTCTCTCCGAGGCGGTCGAGGACGTGGCGACGCTGGTGTCGGCGCGCGTCGCCGAGAAGAACCTCGAACTGATCGTGCGTGTCGACCCGCGGCTGCCGGCCTATGTCGTCGGCGACGCTGGACGGTTCCGGCAGATCGTCACCAACCTGCTCGGCAATGCGGTGAAGTTCACCGAAAAGGGTCACGTGCTGATCGATGTCGGCGGCGAAATCGTCAACGACGTGGTCCAGCTCAAGCTTCGCGTCGAGGACACCGGCATCGGCATACCGGCCGAAAAACTGCAGAACGTGTTCGAAAAATTCGCCCAGGTCGACGGGTCGTCGACCCGCCGCCACGAGGGCACCGGCCTCGGCCTCGCCATCGCCGCGCGCCTCGTCGATCTGATGGCGGGCAAGATGGGCGTCGAGAGCGAGATCGGGCGCGGCTCGGTGTTCTGGTTTGCGGTGCCGCTGCCGGCGCACCATGCCGTGGCGCGCGACGAAATCGTGCCGGTCGACGTCACCGGCGCGCGCGTACTTGTCATCGACGACAATCCGGTCAACCGCGAGATCCTGCTCGAGCAGCTGAGAAGCTGGAGCTTCGACTGTGCCGCCGCCGAAAGCGGCGCCGTGGGCCTAGCCTTCCTCGATCGCGCCTTCCAGCTGGGCGCCGCCGTCGACTGCATCATCCTCGACTACCAGATGCCGGGCATGAACGGCGCCGATGTTGCCAGGGCCATTGCGTCCGACAGCCGGCTGGCTTCCATTCCGGTGGTGCTGCTGACCTCGGTCGACCAGGTCGATTTCGGCAAGATGATCATCGACTTCGGCATCGCCGCGCACCTGACCAAGCCGGCGCGTTCCGCTGTCCTGCTCGGCACCGTCATCTCGGTCATCCAGAGGGCCCGCTCGCAGGTCGGCAAGGCCCAGTTCGTCCGCGAACCGATCGTGCCGATTCCCCCGGCTGCGCCACCCGCTTTCACCGTTATCCGCGGCCCGGCGATACCGGTTGCCGCGGCACCGGAATCGACGGCTACGCTGAACGGTCCGATCGACATCCTCATTGCCGAGGACAACGACGTGAACCAGTTGGTTTTCGGCCAGATCCTCAACGGCCTTGGCCTCAGCTATCGCATCGCCGGCAACGGCCGCACGGCGGTCGAGATGTACCGGGCGCTGCGCCCCAGGCTGATCCTGATGGACGTCTCGATGCCGGAGATGAACGGCTACGAGGCGACCCGCGCCATCCGTGCGATGGAGACCTCGTCGGGCACGCACATCCCGATCATCGGCGTTACCGCGCACGCGCTGAAGGGCGATCGCGACAAGTGCATCGAGGCCGGCATGGACGACTATCTGCCCAAGCCGGTTTCACCCGACCGCCTCGGCACCAAGATCGGCACCTGGCTCAGCGAGACGGTGGTGGCGAAGACGGCTTAGCCCGCAGCCAACGGCACATCAGGCGGCGGCGTCCAGACTATAGCGGCGCATCCAGTCAAGGCTCGTCTCGTCAGCGAGCTTTGCAACACCTGGCTTTATGTCATCGGCGATCGGCGCTTGAACGCCCAAGGCTCCGCAGATGTCTAGCAATGTCGCGACCGGGTTGGCGGCAAGACGCTCGTGGCCAAGCCGCAGCGGAATTATGCCTTGCTCTACGAACCAGACGTTCCAGGCGGCATCATAGGCCTCGAGCTCCGTGACCTCACGTTTGAGCCGCTCGAAATCATATTGCGGTTCTTTCGCGGGTGCGACCCTTTCGATCTCGGTTCCGTCGGGAGCGATATGCCAAAGACCGGTTTGCTCTGCCTTGACCAGGGAGACAGCCTGCGCAAGCTTGTTCTCACGCGAGAGATGCATGTAGAGAACACGGCCGAAAGCTTTCTCGAACCGCGTTCTGTCCGATGGAAGTTTTGGGAAGACCTGGTCGAGGATCGCTGAAAGCTCATCCAGGTTTTCCCGCATCAGACGAAGACCGAAAATGCCTGTCCCACCCCTGCCATTGGCGATCGCCGCCTTGAGATAGGCGGCATTGAAGTCGAGCTCGCTCATCGTGTCGCGATCGGGCAGGCCCCACTCTTCGGCCCACTCCGACACATCCTGCCGCCGATAGAATGAGTGAGGATTGCCAGCCGTCTTCGTGGACGCCAGAAGCTTGCACAGCAAAGTGCTTCCGGTCCTCGGCGTGCCGCAGATGATGTACCCGTCAAACATGTCACGGCTCTCGCGGTTCGTCGGTGGGAAGGCTGTCGCCCCTGGCAAGAATGGTCGCGCTATAGCTGAAATCTTTGCTGGATGCGACGGGCACACTCCTGCGAGGTCAGCACGCTGGTGTCGACTTCGAGGTCGTAGCGAATGTTCTCGTGCACGCGCCCATATTGCCAGCGCGCCAGGCCCGGCAGCTGATCGGCACGCTGGGCTTCGCGCGCCTCCAGCACCTCCAGCGGCGCCAGGACAGCAACCACATGGAGGTCGAAGGCCGACAGCAGTTCGAGATATTCGGACATTTCGCCGTTGCAAAGCACCTCGTCGACGATGAGGTTGTTGCCTTGCCCAGCCATGGCGGCGATGGCGTGGCGCATGCCGCGCAGGGTCCGCGCCCCCACCGGTCCGGTTCTGATCACGACCGCAGGCTTGCCGTCCTGCCGGATGGTCTCATAGGAAAAGCCATCCGCATGGTCCTGCAAGGTGTCGGGCAGCATCTCGATGAAAGTGTCCATCTGGACATGCAGGAAGGGCGCGTTAGTGATCTGTTGCAACGCCCTTGCGATGGAGCTCTTGCCGGCACTGCCGACGCCATTGAGCAGGATGATGCTGGCTTTCACGTCATCGCCCCCTTTTTGGCCAGAACATCTTGCCCGCCACGGGTCAGACTACCGGTTGCGCACCACCACGCACGCTCCGCCGACGCTTTGCAATTTCTGGCAGATGACATTGGCAGCGGCGCGGTCGTCGACACCGATCCTGACCGCGTAGATGCCGCGCCGGCCGATTGGCGTGCGCACCCGGCTGACCACCGGATCATGGCCGCTGAGCAAGGCCGGGAAGCGGCCCCTCACCCGCAGCCACTGACTGATCGCGGCGCTGCGGCGGAAGTTGCCGGCCACCTGGATGCCCCATGGTTTTATGTTGATCGAGGCCATCGCCACGGTCTGCGACATGATCACCGGCAGCCTGCGGCAAGCGACTGCAAAATCCGCCTTCTGATCGAGCGGCTCGACCTTTCCGGCATAGGCCGGATCGGTGAACTTATCGACCGGCTCGCCCATGATGTCGAATACGTAGCTCTCGGTCTCCATCGGCAGGAAGCCGCCGGAACCGAGCCAGCGCGACACCCGGCTTTCGCCGGCATTGTAGGCGGCCGCCGCCAGGCCGAGATTGCCGTAGCCGGTTTTCATCTCGGCGAGATATCTCGCCGAGGCAGGGATCGCTTGGTTGATGTCGAAAGAGTTGGCAAGGCCGCGCATCTTAGCGGTGCCAGGCATGAACTGGGCGATGCCTTCGGCGCCGACCGGACTGACGGCGTTGGGATCGAAACGGCTTTCCTTCCAGATCAGCCGGGCGAAGAAGTCCCTGGGCAGGCCATTCTGGTCGGCATGGGCCTGGATCAGGTTGCAGACCTTGTCGATCAGCCTCTGCCTGGCGGATTGCGGCGGATCGGCCTGAACGGATGTCGAGCAGCAAAGTCCGTACAGCAAGATCAGCGCTGCCCAAGGGAAACGCTGCATCTGGTTTACTCGGCCGCGGCTTTGCCGCGACCAAACCGTTGCTCGATATAGTCGGTGACCATCTTCTCGAAATCCGCCGCGATCGATGGCCCGCGCAGCGTCGCTGCCTTCTTGCCATCGACGAAGACCGGCGCCGTTGGCGTCTCGCCGGTGCCGGGCAAAGAAATACCGATGTCGGCATGCTTGGACTCGCCGGGGCCGTTGACGATGCAGCCCATCACCGCGACCTTGAGGTTCTCGACGCCGGGATATTTTTCGCGCCACACCGGCATGTTTTTCCGCAGATCAGCCTGGATGTTCTGGGCCAGTTCCTGGAACACCGTGGAGGTGGTGCGGCCGCAGCCGGGGCAAGCAGCGACGATCGGCACGAACTGCCTGAACCCCATGGTCTGCAGCAGTTCCTGCGACACCTGCACCTCACGCGTGCGGTCGCCGTTCGGCTCCGGCGTCAGCGAGATGCGAATGGTATCGCCGATGCCTTGCTGGAGCAGGATGCCCATCGCGGCGGACGAGGCCACGATGCCTTTCGAACCCATGCCGGCCTCGGTCAGGCCAAGATGCAGCGCGTGGTTGGAGCGGGTCGCGAGTTCGGTATAGACGGCGATCAGGTCCTGCACGCCGCTGACCTTGGCCGACAGGATGATTTTTTCACGGCCAAGGCCGATCTCTTCCGCCATTTCGGCCGACAGGATCGCCGACTGCACGATCGCCTCGCGCGTCACTTCCTGCGCCGTCAGCGGAAAGCCCTTGGCCTGGTTGTCGTCCATCAGCCGGGTCAAGAGCTCCTGGTCGAGCGAACCCCAGTTGACGCCGATGCGCACCGGCTTGTCATATTTGATCGCCATCTCGACGATCGCCGCGAACTGCCGATCCTTCTTGTCCTTGAAGCCGACATTGCCCGGATTGATGCGGTATTTGGCCAGCGCCTCTGCGCAGGCCGGATGGTCGGCCAAAAGCTTGTGGCCGATATAGTGGAAATCGCCGACCAGCGGAACGTCGACGCCGAGCCGCGCCAGCCTTTCGTGGATGCGCGGCACGGCCGCAGCGCTCTCGTCGCGATCGACGGTGATGCGCACGATCTCGGAGCCGGCGCGGTGCAGCGCCGCAACTTGCGCAACCGTCTGGTCGACATCGGCCGTATCGGTGTTGGTCATCGACTGCACGACAACCGGGGCGCCGCCGCCGACGACCACGCCGCCGACATCGACGCCGACCGAGGTGCGGCGGGGGAAGGGAGAGGAAAAATATCCGGTCATGCCCGGCAGCCTTTTGTCTCTGGAGCGTCATGCGTCCACTCGGACGCATACAAACGCCCCGGGCCGATGCGCTAAAGTCCGGGCATGAGGTGGAGGAGCAAAGATGGCTTGTCAATGGCGACAGGTCGCCACTGGTCGCAATTGGCCCGCCGCCGGGATCAAAAACAATCGATCCATCCGGCGACGGCCGAAGCGACAATTGACCTGAACGGAAGTCCAGCCTGAGCGATCGCCGCGCTGGAAGTCAAAATCCACCACACCGGCGACACCTGCCGCCGGCAAAAAGGCCGTGGATCGTGATCGTCTATATCAGGAGGGCATCAATGCGTGGTCGGTTGTGCTCTCAGTTTTTCAATCTCGTCCTTGAGTGCCAGCTTGCGTCGCTTCAGATTCACGATTTCGAGGTCGTCCACCGACGGATGGTTCATCGCGTCATCGATCTCGCGCTCGATGTCGCCGTGTTTCCGCTGCAACTCATCAAGATGGGAAGCAAGAGACATGATTGGTTCTCCCTTTCATGGTTTTCCTCGATTGCAACCGTCACGGCGCGTCCACCGCAGGTTCGCTTCAGTGACGGCACAATGACACTGTGCCACCATCCGGCCGCGATGTCGAATGATCCGTGGTAGCATTCCACGACAATGTGAAATGTGATATGGGCTGCGCGCCAGCGGCAGAAGTTGCCGGTCCCGCCCAATGAGGCCCAGTTTTTGGGCACCGCAGACGTGCAGACGGTAGAGAATGTCCGATCAGGAACAGGCCGATATTCGCCTCGAATTTTCCCGGCTGAAGCAGGAACACGCCGATTTCGATGCGGCGATCAACGCAATGATCGCCACGAACTGCGACCCGCTGCAGATCCAGCGCATGAAAAAGAAGAAGCTGTTCCTCAAGGACCGGCTGATGGCGCTAGAAGACAAGATCATCCCCGACATCATTGCGTGAGACGGCGAGCCGGGGTCGATCCTGATCGCTTGCGCCTATCCGGCGATCGAATGCCTGGCGGCGCGGTCGCGCAGCAGACCGATGAGACTGCCGGTCCGTTCCTCGGACGTGTCGATGGGAACCACCAGGCACATCGTCGCCTCGACCTTGCCAGGTCCTGAAAAGACGGGCGCGGCGAGGCATTTCGTATAGGCATCGACAAGGCCCGAGGTGACGCAATAGCCCGTGGCTTCGGCCTTCGCTATATCGGCGATGAAGTCGCTGAGAAGCAATCTGCGACCGTCCGGCAGGACGAGATCGTCTTCGGACACCATGTCTTCGATCTGGGCCTGTTGGAAGCCCGCCAGCAGCAGCCGTCCCGAAGCGGTCCAAGGCAGCGGTATCTGCAGGCCTGTGGCGGAGCTGATGCGGAATGGCCTGGTGCCCGGGCTTGAATGGACGATCGTATAGCGGCCGCTCTGCAGCATACACAGTTCCGAGGTCTCGCCCGTTTCGCGCGATAGATTGTCGACCTCCTGACGCCCGCGCCTCAAGAGGTCGTTGCCGCGCACATAATCCATTCCGTAGAGATAGAGCTTCTTGCCGAAATAGACGCGATTGCCGTCGCCGGCCATTTCCAGCAGGCCGGCATCCACCAGCGACCGCACAAGCGTGTAGGTCGTCGAGCGGGGTGCGTTCACCCCCTTGGCAAGATCGCCAATGCCGATCGCGCGCTGCGTCGTGTGCAGAAATTCCAGGATCTCGAGGACCCGGTTGAGGCCTTTTTCGCGGGAGCCCGAAATCTTCTCGTCGGCTGAAACTGCTGGGGCATTGCCGTCTTGCATTGTCGATTCCTGATGCTAGTATCTGTCTTGTACAGGATACATACGTCTCTTGTAAGAGACAATCGCTCTGAAAATCGACGATGCGTGAATTTCCTGTGCATAGGGGAACACAACACGAAAGGAGGTCGCCGTGAACGACACATCCGGAAGACGTGATTTTCTGAAATTTGGAATGGCGGGACTGGCCACGGCTGGCGTGCTTGCAACCGTCGATGCCCAGAAGGCTGCCGCTCAGGCAGCATCCGACAGCCTGCTGCGCACCGTGCTCGACCGCGGCAAGCTGATTGTCGGCACTGGCAGCACCAATGCGCCCTGGCACTTCGAGAACGATGCCGGCGAACTGGTCGGCATGGACATCACCATGGGACGTATCCTTGCCAAGGGCCTTTTCGACGATCCGACCAAGGTCGAGTTCGTCATGCAGGATCCGGCGCAGCGCATTCCGAACGTCACCACCAACAAGGTCGACATCACCATCCAGTTCATGACGATGAGCGCCCAGCGCTCGCAGCTCATCAACTTTTCCCGGCCTTACTACGTCGAAGGCGTCGCGCTGCTGACCCTTCCGACCGCCGAGAACAAGACCTTCGACAAATTGCTTGCCGCTGGTTCGGCGACACGCGTCTCGATCTTGCAGAACGTCGATGCCGAAGCATCGGTGCACATAGCTCTGCCGCAGTCGCAGGTGATGCAGATCGACACCCAGGCCAACGTGTTGCAAGCACTGGAAGCCAAGCGTGTCGACGCTGCCGCGGTCGATCTTTCGACCGTGCGTTGGCTTGCCTCGCGCAATCCGGACAAATACTTCGACGCAGGCAAGAGCTGGTTCTCGATGCTGTACGGTGCGGCGCTCCGGCAAGGTGATCTCGACTGGCTGACCTTCGTCAATCAGACCTTCACCATCGCCATGTTCGGTCACGAAACAGCGCTCTACGACGCTGCATTCAAGGATTACTTCGGACAGGAGCCGCCGGCCCGCCATCCTGGTTTTCCGGTCATCTGATCCAGTTGGCGGAAGGGCAGCATTCAGCGCCCTTCCGCCAGCTTCTCCTCGACGGCCCTTCGCACTGAGGCTGACGCATGGGCTATGCCCTGAATTTCAACCTGATCTGGCGGCATTTCGACAAACTGTGGGGCGGCCTGCTGCTCAGCCTCGAACTGGCCGTGATCTCGATCGCAATCGGCATCGTCATCGGCCTGGTTCTGGCGGTCTGGTACGTGTCGGCCGGGCGCGTGGTGCGCACCATTATCGCCGCCTACGTCGAATTCATCCGCAACGTGCCGCTGATCCTGCTCGTCTATCTGGTGTTCTACGGCCTACCGACGGTGGTCGATCTCGCCTACAGCGCCCCGACCTCGTTCATCCTGACGCTGTCGGTCTATAGCGGGGCCTATCTGGTCGAGGTGTTCCGCTCCGGGCTCGAAGCCGTCCCGCGCGGCCAACTCGATGCCGGCAAGGCGATTGGCCTGACGCCGTGGCAGCGACTGATCCATGTGCGCCTGCCGACAATGCTGCGCATCACCTTGCCGGCGCTGTCCAACACCTTCATCTCGCTGTTCAAGGACACCTCGATCGCCTCGGTCATTTCGGTACCGGAGCTCACCTACGGCGCCCAGTGGATCAATTTCAACACCTTCCGCATCGTCGAGGTCTACCTGGTCACGACGGCGATGTATCTCTTGACCGGCTATGCGCTGCTTTTCGGGTTGCGGCTCGTCGAGCGCAGATTCAGGGCGGCGCGCTGACATGCTCACCCAGATCGCCTATGCCTTGCCGTTCCTCGCCCAAGGCTTTGCCTTGACCTTGTGGGTGTCGCTGCTGGTCGTGGTCCTGTCGCTCATCGCCGGCGTCCTGCTTGGCGTCGGCCTGGTTTATGGTCCCGCGCCGCTGCGCTGGGCGGTGCGCATCTTCAGCGACACGATCCGCGGCATTCCGATCCTGGTGCTGATGTTCTTCGTCTACTACGGCGTGCCCGCGATCGGGCTTCATCTGCCGTCGTTCTGGGCCGCCGTGCTTGCTCTCACTTTGTTCAAGACGGCGCAGGTCATCGAGTATCTTAGGGGTGCGGTCGGCTCGATCCCGAAAGGGCAGTCGGAAGCGGCGATGGCGATCGGGCTGACCTTTCGCCAGCGCTTGGCCTACGTCATCTTCCCGCAGGCGTTCAGGCGCTTCCTGCCACCCTGGATCAACGGCGTCACCGATGCGGTCAAGGGTAGCGCACTGGTGTCGCTGCTCGGCATCACCGACCTGATGCAGGCCATCAACCAGGTCATCGGCCGCACCTACGAGGCCATGCCGCTCTACATTCTCGGTGCGCTCATCTACTTCGCGGTCAACTATGCCCTTTCGCTCGCCAGCCGGCGGCTCGAGCGGCGTTTCTCCTTCATCCGGGAATAGCAATGTCCACAAGTTCGAACGACACCCCGGCCCTTCTCGACGTCCGCGACGTCTCCAAATCCTTTGGCGCCGTCCAGGTCCTGCGTTCGGTCAGCTTGGAGGTGACGCGCGGCGAGGTGGTGACGGTCATAGGCCCCTCGGGCAGCGGCAAGACCACGCTGCTGCGTTGCGTCAACTTCCTGGAAAGCTACGACAGCGGCTCGATCCGCATCGACGGCAAGGAGGTCGGCTTTCGCGACCCGGGAACCCGTCAGCGCCGCAGCGAACGCGATCTCGCCGCGATGCGCGCCGAAACCGGGATGGTGTTCCAGAGCTTCAACCTGTTTCCGCACCTGACGGCGGCCGGCAACATCATGCTCGGGCTGCGCAAGGTGCGTGGAAAAAGCGAAGCCGAGGCGCGCTCGATTGCCGCACATTGGCTCGGCCGCGTCGGCCTTGCCCACAAGGCGGACAGCCTCCCCGCCGAATTGTCGGGCGGCCAACAGCAGCGCGTCGGCATTGCGCGCGCCGTGGCTATGGAGCCGAAGATCCTGCTGCTTGACGAGATCACCTCGGCGCTCGATCCCGAACTCGTCGGCGAAGTGTTGGCCGTCGTGCGCAGCCTCGCCGAGGACGGCATGACAATGCTGATGGTGACACATGAGATGGCCTTCGCGCGCGATGCTTCGAGCCGCATCGTCTTCATGGCCGATGGCGGCGTCAGCGCCGTCGGCCCACCGAAGGAGATTCTCGCGGCGGAGACCACCAACGAGCGCCTCCGCACTTTCCTGGCGCGCTTCCGCGCCTCGCATTTCTGACACCGGACAGCGCAAGCTGTCGCAAGGAGCATTTGATGACGCCCTACATCCGGCTCGCCGAACTCGGCTTGACGCTGCCCGAGCCGCCGACCCCGATCGCCAACTTCGTCACCCACGCCGAAAGTGGGCGGTTGATTTTCCTGTCCGGTCAGGGACCACTGCGGGCTGACGGCACGCTGTTCACCGGCAAGGTGGGAGACGATGTCACTGTCGAGGAGGCCTATCAGCATGCCCGCCTCACTGGCCTCAATCTGCTCGCCGTCATGCACGCAGCCTCCGGCGACCTCGGTCGCATCGTGCGCATCGTCAAGCTGCTCGGCTTCGTCAACGCGATACCGACCTTCAGCGATCACCCAAAGGTGGTCAACGGCTGTTCCGACCTGTTCGCCGATGTCTTTGACAATATTGGCGGTCATGCCCGCTCGGCGATCGGGGTCGGCTCCTTGCCCGGAAATATCACCGTCGAAATCGAAGCGGTCGTCGAGATCGCAGCCTGACTTTTAGAAATGGAATCCGAGAGATGAACACCTATTCCGCCGACGGCTCCAACACCACAATCCGCGAACGGCTCGGCCTTCGCCCGATCATCAATGTCTCCGGCACGATGACCGCGCTCGGCGCATCGATCATCGTCCCCGAAGCGATCAGCGCCATGGCTGAAATGGCTTCGCAATGGGTGGAGATGGACGATCTGCAGCGCGCCGCAAGCACGGTCGTTGCACGCCTCACCGGCGGCGAGGCCGGTTTCATCACCGCTTGCTGCGCCAGCGGCATCACCATGGCGATCGCCGGCGCAATGACCGGAACCAACCTGCTCGCCGTCGAGCGCCTGCCGGACGACACAGAGGGACTCAAGTCTGAAGTCATCGTCCAGCTCGGTCACATCGTCAATTACGGCGCGCCGATCGACCAGTCGATCCGGCTGGCCGGAGCAAGGACCATTCCCGCCGGCACGGTCTCTGTGACCCAGGACTATCATGTGCGCGATGCGATCCGCGACCGCACGGCGGCGGGCCTCTATGTCGTTGCGCACCACACCGTGCAGTACGGCATGCTATCGCTGGAAGAATTCTGCGAAATCTGCCACGCCAAGGGCGTCCCGGTGATTGTCGACGCCGCTTCCGAGTATGACCTGCGCGGCTTCCTGGAGCGCGGCGCCGACATCGTCATCTACAGCGGACACAAATTCCTCAGCGGACCGACCAGCGGTATCGTCACCGGGCGCAAGGATCTTGTGCGCGCCGCCTATCTGCAGAACCGCGGCGTCGCACGCGCCATGAAGGTCGGCAAGGAGAGCATCGCCGGTACCATGGCGGCACTGGAAGCCTGGGAAAAGCGTGACCATGCCGGCATCCGTCGGCGCGAGGAAGCAGCCCTCAACCTATGGAAGGACACGTTGCAGGGACAGCCCGGCATCGTCGCACAGATCATCCCTGATCCGACCGCCAATCCGCTCGACCGGCTGCAGATCTTCGTGTCGCCCGAGAGCCGGTTCACCGCCGCCGGCCTCGCCTCTGCCCTGGCCGCGGGCACGCCGCCAATCATCGTGCGCAACCACGAGGTGGAGCGCGGCCATTTCTTCCTCGACCCGTGCAATCTGCACCCCGGCGAAGCGGAGATCGTAGCCGAAAGGCTGCGAGCCGTATTGACCGCGGCCGACCGGCCCGTCGACGCCATGAAGCCAGCCCGCAAGGATTCCTCCGGCTCATTGCGCTGGCCGGATTGAGCGCCAAACCGACATACATCCAAAAATGCAGCGGCTACGACCGGCTGATCACGCGACTGTGAACGGCCGCATTTGCACCCGGCGGGAATAAACCGTCACTGGAACAAGTCTCCTCGACATACGCCATTGCAGGCGTTGAGGAGTCTGACATGCCCCATCATTGCGAGGATGACAGCGACCATGGCACCAGCTGTCGTCTCGCGCCGGAGTGCATGATCGTCGTCAGTCCCTCCCCCAAGGCGCTTGACACCGGTGACACATATGAATTCACCTTCACCAAAGCAGGCGACTTTGCCTATTTCTGCGGGCTCCACCCGCACATGCAGGGCAAGATCACCGTCGCGCCTTGAGGGCGCATGGCAGAACCTGCCCGGAGTGCCGGATCATGCTGCGGTGTTGAGCGAGAAGGCCCTGGCCGAGCGCTTCGGTGAGGTGGTGCTGCCCCATCTCGGCGATGCGCTTGCGCTCGCCCGCTGGTTGACCGGCAATGCCGCCGATGCCGAGGATGTTGTGCAGGAGGCCTGCGTGAAGGCACATGCCGGCATTGCCGGTTATGCCGGCGGCAATGCACGCGCGTGGCTGCTGACCATCGTGCGCAACGCCGCCTACACCTGGATGTCGCGTAACCGGCCGCGCGGCATGCTGGCCGTCGGTGACCTCGGCGATCTCGACGAGATGGCAGCGGCGCACGGCACCAGCCTGCCGGACGAAGACGGTCCGGAAGCGAGCCTGATCGCCAGGGCCGATACGGCGGCGCTAGAGGCGGCGATCGCGGCCCTGCCGCAGCCGTTTCGCGAGACGCTGGTGCTGCGCGATATCAACGGCCTCAGCTACCGCGAGATAGCGGCGATGCTCAGCGTGCCGATGGGCACCGTCATGTCGCGGCTGGCCCGTGCCCGCGGCCTGCTTGTGTCTGAACTGGGGAGAGCGCCATGACCAACCATGACGACGGACTGCCCAACGATCCCGAAGGTATCAGGCTGATGATCCATGCCCTCATTGATGGCGAGCTCGACGCGGCCGCGGCGCTGGCGGTGGAGCGGCGCATCGCCGCCGACCCGCAGCTTGCCGCCGAACACGCTCGCATCGTCGCCTTGCATGCGGCGGTGAACCGCTTGCCGCGCCCCGATGTCAGCGATGCCTTTCAGGCCCGCATCGCGGCGATCGGCGTTGCAGCCATGGCACAACAGACGCAAGACGAGCCGGCGGAGCCGCAGCAGGGCGCGCCGCCGGCGCAACCGGGGTTGATTATCCCGACCGGCGGAGGCCAGAGGCGAAACGCCGAGACACGCCCGTCGCAGCCGCGGGTCCTGCCTAGGGCACGCCGCTTCGGCTCGTTCGACTGGCGTGCCATGGCAGCGTCGATCATGATCAGCGCCGTGCTGGCAAGCGGCGCGACACAATGGGTGATGGTCAACAGCGCGTCCGACAGCTTTGCCGCGGCGGTCGCCAGCGGCCATCGCCGCAGCCTGCTTGCGGCGAGTCCGATCGACATCGTCTCGTCCGACCGCCACACGGTGAAGCCGTGGCTAGATGCTCGGATCGGCGTGTCGCCGCCGGCGCCGGACCTCGCCCAGGATGGCTACGCATTGATCGGCGGCCGAGTCGAGGTGATCGCCGACCGGCCGGTACCGGCGCTGGTCTACCGCCACCGCGAGCATCTGATCACGCTGGTCGCCGAACCGCAGCAGGGCGGCGGCACCACAGCACCTGACGATCTCTCGTCAGGCGGCTTCTCGCTGGTGCACTGGAGCGACGGCGCGTTCTCCTACTGGGCGATCTCCGACATGGAGCGCCCCGAACTCGACGACTTCGTCGCCCGCTTCCGCAAGGCGGCGGTGTGAGGAGGTCCAGCCTCGTCACTGATCCCGCCGCCGCCCTGACAGGTTCTCCAACCCACGGCGCCAGTCAAGAAATCGCCGCTTACCGGCGCGCGCTTGTGCGCCTCGGCCGGGCCGGGATTGCGGCCTGACCGTTTTCGCACCAATAACTTTACAAATATCTTTACCTATGTGAAGTTACGAGTGTTGAAGGGTCGATCATGACAGCCAATCGTTTCGCCACGCGCCTGAATTCCTTTGCCTCACGGCCACAGGCCGAATGGACTCACCTCACCGGCAAACCGTCGCTGATGCAGATGGCCGCGCGCGCCGCGAAGGTTGCCGGGTTGACCGACCTCGATTTGAATTTCCCCGACCATGTCAGCGAAAGGCCGGCTGAAATCGCGCGAAACTTGGGCAACCTTGGCCTTTCCATTAATGGCTTTGCCATGCGCTACTACTCCAACTCGGCCTTCAAGCTCGGCGCCTTCACCAATCCGGATCCGGCAGTGCGCCGCGACGCCATCGACCTGACCAAGGCCGGCATCGACGCCGCGCGCGAGGCCGGCGCCAGCCTGATGACGCTGTGGCTCGGACAGGATGGCTTCGATTACGCCTTCCAGGCCGACTATGCGACACTCTGGCAACACGAAATTGACGGAATTCGTGAAGTAGCAGCGCATGACCCCGGCTGCCAGATCAGCCTGGAGTACAAGCCAAACGAGCCGCGCTCCTACAGCCTGATGCCGGATGCGGCGACGACCTTGCTGGCAATCCGCGATGTCGGACTGCCCAATCTCGGCGTTACGCTCGATTTCGCCCATGTGCTCTACGCCGACGAGCAGCCGGCCTTCGCCGCCGCCATGGTGGCGCGCCACAGCAAGCTGCTTGGCGTGCATCTCAATGACGGCTACGCCAAACGCGACGACGGCCTGATGGTCGGCGCCGTGCATACGCTGCAGACCATCGAACTGCTCCGGCAGATCCGCAGGGGCGGCTACGCCGGCGCTATCTATTTCGACACCTTCCCCGACATGACGGGTCTCGATCCGGTGCATGAGTGCGAGGTCAATATTGCCACCGTCAAACGCATGCTGCGGGTCGTCGACCGGATCGACCAGGACAACCGGCTGTCCGCCGCCATCGAGCGCCAGGACGCGGTGGCGTCGCAGGCCATCATCCAGGAAATCGTGCTCGGGCCTGACGTATGACGAGGGGGCGTGGATGACCTTGAGCGGGCTGGACCTGAAAGCGGTGGGACCGCGCATCCGCATGATGATGCCACATCTCACACCGCTGGAGGCGAAGGTGGTGGAAACGGTCTTTGGCCGACGCGGCTTCGACGAGAGCATTCCGCTGAAGCGCATCGCCGAGGAATCCGGCGTGTCGGAAGCTATGGTCGTCAAGATCACCAAGAAGCTCGGCTTCTCCGGCTATCGCGACTTCCGCACCGCCGTCTATGAATACAGCCGGCTGCCGACCGCAGAGATGCACCAGGAACTGTCTTCGGACGACAGTTCGGCCGAGATCGTGCAGAAGGTGTTCCGCACCTCCATCCAAGCGCTGGAGGAGACGCTGGCCATCCTCGACATCGAGGATTTCGACCGCGCTGCCGATCTGCTCTACCGCGCCGGAAATCGTGACTTCTACGGCGTCGGCGGTTCGGCGCAGATCGCGCGCGACGTCTCGCACAAATTCCTGCGCATCGGCATCCGCACGAATGTCTTTGATGACTCGCACATGATGCTGATGTCGGCCTCGCTGCTCGGCTCAGACGACATCGCCGTCGGCTTCTCGCACTCTGGCAATACTTCGGCTGTCATCGACGCCATCCAGCTTGCCCGCAGGAACGGCGCAAGCACGCTCGCCATCACCAACTACAACAATTCGCGGTTGGCCGAGGTCGCCGACGTCGTGCTGTGCTCCACCGCGCAGGGCTCGCCGCTGATGGGGGAGAACGCGGCGGCCCGCATTGCCCAGCTCAACATCCTCGACGCGTTGTTCGTGGCGGTGGCGCAGCGCGACTACCAGGCGGCGGAACGCAATCTCGGCCGCACCATGTCGGCGGTGGCATCGAAAAGAAAAGACCGGGGCTCATGAGGACAACGCCGCTGGTGACCGTGTTCGGCAGCCTGCACTATGACATCATGGTCGGCGCCCCCGACCGCCCTCGCAAGGGCGAAACGGTGACCGGCCATGCCTGGCACCCGAAATGCGGCGGCAAGGGCGGCAACCAAGCGGTTTCGGTGGCAAGGGCCGGTATGCGCGTGGCGATGATCGGCGCCGTCGGCGACGATGATTTCGGCACCGCGCTGCTGTCCAATCTCGATCGTGCCGGCGTCGACCGTCGCTTCGTTCGGGTGGCGCCGGGCGCCGGCTCCGGCATAAGCGTGGCGATCTTCGACGGAAGCGGTGACTATGGCGCGGTGATCGTTTCGGGCAGCAATCTCACGCTCGGCGACAGGGACATCGCGGCTGCCTCCGAGGTAGTGGCACAAACGTCCGTGCTGCTTTTGCAGAACGAGATACCGGAAGCCGCCAACATTGCCGCCGCACGCGCGGTGAAGAGACATGGCTGCCGCGTCCTGCTCAATGCCGCCCCCGCGCGCAAACTCTCCAGCGAACTGATCGCGCTCGTCGACATCCTGGTGGTCAACGCCATCGAGGCGGAATTCCTGACCGGCCTGGCGGTGGTCGAAACACTGGAAGGTGCCGCGCAAGCGGCGCGACTTCTGGTCGAACTCTGCCCAACCGCAATTGTGACGGCGGGCGGCGAGGGCGTCGCTTGTTGCGACCGGACCGGTGCCGCCTTCGCGTTGCCGGCCATCCCGGTCAAGGTCATCAACACGCATGGCGCGGGCGATGAATTCGTTGGTGCGCTGGCCGCCGCACTTGCCCGTGGAGAGGCCATGCGGGCCGCCGTCACCGCGGCCACCGCCGCTTCGGCCTTGCTGGTTTCGACAACCGAGGCCGAGCGCGGCAGCATCTGACGTCTGGACTCCGGAGGACCACTTTCCGTCTTGCCAAACGTCAGCGGCGGCCGCCTATCCTTGCGGCTTCGCCCGAATTCCGCTAAGGCGCGCCTTTGTCGCCGGGGAGCACGGACTTGGATCATCAACGCGCCGATGTCGCCATCATCATGGGCAGCCAGTCCGACTGGGCAACCATGCGCCATGCGGCTGAAACGCTGGAGGCGCTCGGCATCCCGCACAAGCGGTTGATCGTCTCCGCGCATCGCACACCCGACCGTCTCTATGATTTCGCCAAGGGCGCCAAGGCTGCCGGTTACAAGGTGATCATCGCCGGCGCCGGCGGTGCGGCGCACCTGCCCGGCATGACCGCTGCGATGACGCCGCTGCCGGTGTTCGGCGTGCCGGTGGAATCGAAGGCGCTCTCGGGGCAGGATTCGCTGCTCTCCATCGTCCAGATGCCGGCCGGCATTCCCGTCGGAACGCTGGCCATCGGCAAGGCCGGTGCGACCAACGCTGCACTTCTGGCTGCCGCCGTGCTCGCGCTTTACGACGACAAGCTTGCGACGCGGCTGGATGCCTGGCGCGCCTCGCAGACCGCCAAGGTCGCGGTCGAACCGACGGATGCAGCGTGAGACTGCCCGCCGGATCGACCATCGGCATCATTGGCGGCGGCCAACTCGGCCGCATGCTGGCGATGGCGGCCGCTCGCCTTGGCTACCGCACGGTGGTGCTGGAGCCGCAAGCGGATTGCCCGGCAGCACAGGTCGCCAACCGGCAGATAACGGCTGCCTATGACGACCCGGCCGCTCTTGCCGAGCTGGCTGCGGCAAGCTCCGTCATCACCTACGAGTTCGAGAACGTGCCGGTTGCGGCTGCGAGCGCACTGGCCACCAAGGTTCCGGTCTATCCGCCGGCGCGCGCGCTTGATGTGGCGCAAGACCGGATAAGCGAGAAGACGTTCCTCAATGGCATCGGCATTGCCACGGCGGATTTCCGCCCCGTCGACAATGACGACGAGCTGACGGCGGCGCTGAAAGCATTCGGCGGCAGTGGCATATTGAAGACACGCCGCATGGGCTACGACGGCAAGGGCCAGCGCGTCTTCCGCAACATGGAGGCTGGCGGTTTCGCCGGTACTTGCGAGGCGATGGGCAATGTACCGCTGATCCTGGAGAGCTTCGTGCCGTTCGAGCGCGAGATTTCGGTGATCGCGGCGCGAGGGCTGGACGGCGCCGTCGCCGCCTACGATCCGGCCGAAAATGTCCACCGCAAAGGCATACTCCACACATCGACCTTGCCGGCCGCCATTAGGCCCGAGACAGCCGCCGCGGCACAGGCGGCAGCATCGAAGATATTGTCGGCGCTCGACTATGTCGGCGTCATCGGCGTCGAGTTCTTCGTGCTGCCCGACGGTTCGCTGCTGGCCAACGAGATCGCTCCGCGGGTGCACAATTCCGGCCATTGGACGGAAGCTGCCTGCATCGTCTCGCAGTTTGAGCAGCACATCCGCGCCGTCGCCGGCTTGCCGCTGGGAGACCCGAAACGCCATTTTGGCTGCGTGATGGAAAACCTGATCGGTGACGATGTGCTGCGCGTCGCCGAATTGCTCGCCGAGCCCGATCTGATGCTGCATCTCTATGGCAAGGCCGAGGCCCGGCCCGGCCGCAAGATAGGCCATTTCACCCGGGTCAGCCTTCGCGCCTGACTTCACAAACCCGCGTTATTGTACGTCACCGCTCTCGTCCTCGTCAGGACTGGCGCAACTCGCGTCACCCTCCTCGCAATTGGCCGCGGCAGCGAGCTGCTTGGTGCGGTCATTGGTCAGCCTGGTCAGACATTGCGAAACTTCCATCGGGTGGATCGAGCCGCCCGCGCTGGCCGCGGTGGAGTGCGCGCATTCGGCGTCGCGGAAGGCGATCCAGGCGCGTTGCGCCGCCTGCAGCAACTTCTTGCTGTCGGCATCGTCCGAGCTGATGAGGTCCTGGTAGGCCTTGTTCAGCCTGGCGTCGGCTGCCTGGTAGTCCACCCCGGCACAGATGTTCATCATCTGCTGGCTGTCGTCGCTGCGGTCGCATTCCTGCGCCCGGGCAGCCGAAGCTCCCGCCAGCAAGACAAGGCAGGCGGACAGGAAAATCCGGCGCATATTCATCCCCAAATCACTTCATGGCGGCCGCATCATCCCAGCCGGCTGGAGGCCGCGCAATGCCGCCAGGCCGACATGGCGGATATTTGATGATATGGCAGGTTCGCCCTGTTATAGAGCACGCTTGCGGTTGACACGGACAAGGCTCCTCGTTTATGAGCCACCCACAGTTCAAAGGCGCGTCTTCTGGCGCGCCTTAAAATTTCGACCCGGACCGGGTCCACACCGACAGGCAAGACCATGAAGATCAAGAATTCGCTCAAGGCGCTGAAGGCGCGTCATCGCGACAACCAGCTGGTTCGCCGCAAGGGCCGCGTCTACATCATCAACAAGACCGCCCCGCGCTACAAGGCACGCCAGGGCTGAGCTTTCGGCCGGAGGCTTCGTGCCTCCGCCGGTTGATGCTTGTCGTCGGTCCTCCGACCTTCTCACGCTAAAATCACTTTGATGTTCCGCCGCCCGGGATTAGAGTCGGGCGATGCGGATTATTTTTGCATTTATGGCAATCTTTCTCGTTTCCGGTGCCGTCGCCTTACCGGCTCGGGCGGATGAACAGGCGGCTGCGCCGGCGGCCCCAGATGCCCCGCCGCTGGTGATGACGAAACAGGCCCGTCTCGACCAGCTGTTCAGCGACCTGAAGCGGGAGCGCAACGAAAAGGCTGCCGAGCGCATTGCCGGCAACATCTGGAGCGAGTGGTTCCAATCCGGCAGCGCCTCGATCGACCTGATGATGATGTGGTCGCAAAAGGCCATCGAAGGCCAGAAATTCGATGTCGCTCTCGATTTCCTCGATCAGGTGGTGACCCTGCAGCCGACCTATGCCGAAGGCTGGAACCGGCGCGCCACCGTGCATTTCATGATGAAGAACTATGGTAAGTCGATGTCCGACATCGACCATACGCTGCAGCTCGAGCCGCGCCATTTCGGATCGCTGTCCGGTCTGGCGCAGATCATGGCCCTGACCGGCCACAAGCAATCGGCGCTCGAGGCCTGGCAAAAGGTGCTGGCCATCTATCCGATGATGCGCAGCGCCCAGGACCAGGTCGCCACACTGTCGGAAGAGCTTGCCGGCGAAGGCATTTGATGCCTTTAAGGGAATAGGGGAGTAAGGCAGTAAGTGAGTGCAGATTGCACATGCCCCTGCTCCCCTGCCCAGAACTAATTCCGCTCCAGCCCGTATTTTCCCCGCATGAACCTGATCTACGCTGCCCTCGCCTTCCTGATGGCGCTTGTCTTCGGCCTTGTCGGCGCCACCCGCGTCGGCTCGTGGCTGATCGAGCGGCGCAATCCGCCGATTGGTGACTTCGCCGACATCAATGGCGCCCGCATCCACTTTATGCATGTTCCAGCGCCTGCGAATGCCTCGCTGCCGCCTATCGTCTTCATCCATGGCGCCAGCGCCAATCTCAGGGATCAGATGCTGCCGCTGCGGCCGTTGCTCGAAGGCCGCGCCGAAATGCTGTTCCTCGACCGGCCGGGGTTCGGCTGGTCGGGGCGTGGCCCGGGCAACAACGAAAGCCCGTCGGCCCAGGCCAACACCATCGCCGCGCTGATGGACCGTCTCGGCATGAAGAAAGCTGTCGTCGTCGGCCATTCCTTCGGCGCCGCCGCGACCACCGCGTTTGGCCGCGAGCATGCCGACAAGACGCTTGGGCTGGTGTTTCTTGCGCCGGCGACCCATCCCTGGCCCGGCGGCGCAACCTCCTGGTACTATGATCTGACGACCGTTCCGGTGATCGGCTGGCTGTTCACCGAGACGCTGAGCTATCCCGCGGGAACGCTGCAGATGGCTGATGCCACGACCTGCGTCTTCTCGCCCAACAAGGTGCCGGACAATTATCTCGCCACGGCCTCGATCCCGCTGGTGCTGCGGCCACCGGCCTTTCGTGCCAACGCCACCGACGTTGCCGGGCTCTATCGCTATGCCCTTGGTGCCGCCCCCCGCTACGCCGAGATCAAGGCGCCGACCGTGGTCATTTCGGGCGACCGCGACAAGGTCGTCTATGCGCAGATTCACTCGGTCGGCCTCGTCCGCGACATTGCCGGCGCCGAGCTGGTTTGGGTGCACAATCTCGGCCACAAGCCGGACTGGATTGCCCCCGACCTGGTTGTCGGCGCCATCGAGAAGGCCGCCGGCAAGGATATCGACCTGCAGGCGATGGCCAGGACCGTGGAAGCGCGTATCGCCGGCGACGCTTACGGCGCCGGCAAATGCGCCGACCTCAAGGTGCCGCAGGCCGAACTCGCGCCGACCTGATCACGCTTGCTGGTTCAGGCGAACCTATCTATCGGCTGCTTTGCACGTCGGACCCGACATAGGCGATGCGCAGCATGTTGGTCGAACCGGGGGTCCTCAGCGGTACGCCGGCGGTGATGATGACACGATCGCCCGGCTTGCCGAAACCTTCGTCGAAGGCGATGCGGCAGGCGCGGTTGACCATGTCGTCGAGGTCGCTGGCATCGGGCGAGACGACGCAGTGCGTGCCCCACAGCAGCGACAGCCGCCGCGCCGTGTTGAGGATCGGCGACAGTGCGATGATCGGCACCTGCGGACGCTCGCGGGCGGCGCGCAGGCCGGTGGTGCCGGACGCCGTATAGGTGATGATCGCCGACAGTTTCAGCGTCTCGGCGATCTCGCGGGCGGCCAGCGAAATGGCATCGGCGCCGGTTGCTTCCGGCTCGGAGCGCTGCGCGTTGATGATGCCGGCATAGGTCGGATCGGTTTCGACCTTGGTGGCGATGCGGTCCATCATCGCCACCGCTTCGACCGGATAGGCGCCTGCGGCGGACTCCGCCGACAGCATGATGGCATCGGCGCCTTCGAAGACGGCGATCGAAACATCGGACACCTCGGCGCGGGTCGGCACGGGAGCGGTGATCATCGATTCCAGCATCTGCGTTGCAACCACCACCGGCTTACCGGCGCGGCGTGCAGCGCGCGTGATCTGCTTCTGGATGCCGGGCACCGCCTCGAGCGGCATTTCGACACCGAGATCGCCGCGGGCGACCATCAGCGCATCGGACAGTTCTATGATCTCGGCCAGCCGCGCAACGGCCTGCGGCTTTTCGATCTTGGCCATGATCAGTGCCCGGCCGCGCGCGATCTTGCGCGCTTCGGCCAGATCCTCCGGCCGCTGCACGAACGACAGCGCGACCCAGTCTACGCCTGTCGACAGAACGGCATCGAGATCCTTGCGGTCCTTCTCGGTCAGCGCGCCGACCGGCAGATCGGTATCTGGCAGGCTGACGCCTTTCTTGTCGGAAATCGTGGTACCGGCAATGACCGTGCAGACGATCGACTTGCCGTCGCTTCTCACCGCCTTCAATTCGAGCTTGCCGTCATCGATCAGCAAGCGATGACCGGCTTCGACCGAGCTCAGGATTTCGGGATGCGGCAGGTAGACCCTGGTTGATGTGCCCGGCTCGGGATTGTCGTCGAGCGTGAAGGTCTGGCCGACGGTCAGCACTTCCTTGCCATTGGCGAACTTGCCGACGCGCAGCTTCGGGCCTTGCAGGTCGGCCAGAATACCGATCGGCCGGCCGACCGCTTCTTCGACGGTACGGATGCGTCCGACCAGCGTGCGCATCAGCTCGTGATCGGTATGGCTCATATTGATGCGGAACACATCGGCGCCCGCTTCGAACAATTTCTTCAGCATCTCCTCGGACGAGGAGGCCGGACCGATGGTGGCTAGGATCTTGACCTTGCGGCTACGTCTCATTGACTGTTTGTTCCCGGGGTGGCTGGGGCGCCTCCCGTTGCGGGCTCATCGGTCAGCTGGACCATCCAGCTTGCCTGTTCGCCCGTGTCATATTCCTGGAATCCGGCGCGCTGGAAGCCCCGGGCGACGCAGTCGGTTACGCCGGCGATCTTGAACTCTTTTTCAGCCACGCACATGTTGATCGGGCCATCCCAGCGTCCACCGCGTTCGGCGTCTTCTGCATAAAGATAGTAAAACCTTGATGACAGCGGCCCTTCGATCAGCGTCTTGCAGCTCGATCCTTCGATGTGCCACCAGCCCTCGGTGATCCAGCCGGCCTTGGCGCGATAGCCGATGCCGACGCCGACTAGGTTCTGCGTGGCGTTGCAGACACGAAAATCGGCACGCGCCGGCGAGGCCATGACCATCGCCGACAGGCCCACGGCAAGGATCAGGAGCGGCATGGCAAAGGCAGAGCGCAAGCGCTGCCTGCCGACGGAACCCATCCGAAAACCCCTCAAGAACCACATCTGCATCTCTCTGCGCCCCTTTTCGGAAAAGTCCGGGCGCATGTCAACGCGCCGTTTTGTCCAATTCCAATCGATTTAGAAAGGCTCCGGCGCACAATTCGCCGACTTCTGCCAGATTTCCCGGGAAACCTTGGCCAAACAACGGCATTGCGCAAGCGTCGTCTTCGTGGAATGACGATAGCACCCTCCCCGGAAGCCAGCGAACAGACCATTTCCCACCAATGACCCGATCCACAGTTTTCGCGCCTTTCGACATCGTCGAAGGCGACCGCAAGCGAGGCATTGTGCTCCTGGGCGACCATGCCCGCCGCGATCTGCCGGAGGACTATGGCAGTCTCGGCCTGCTGACGGAGGAGTTCGACCGTCACATCGCCTATGATATCGGCGTCGAGGCGGTGACGCGCGAACTGGCTGCTCTGCTCGGTGTGCCTGCGGTAATGGCCAATTTCTCGCGGCTGCTGATCGACCCCAATCGGGGCGAGGATGATCCGACGCTCATTCGCCAGCTTTATGACGGCACCGTCGTGCCCGGGAATTACCCGATTGCTGCCGAGGAGCGCGAAAGGCGGCTCGACGCCTTCTACCGGCCCTATCACGACGCCGTCGGCGCCATGATTGCCTCGGTCGCGCAGGCCTCTGCCCAGACGCCCTTCATCTTCTCGGTGCATTCCTTCACCCCGGTTATGCAAGGGATCCAACGTCCCTGGCATGTCGGCATCCTGTGGGATCGGGATGACCGGGTGGCGCGGCCGCTGATCGACATGCTGGCCGCCGACAAGAGCCTCGTGGTTGGCGACAACGAACCCTATGACGGCGCGTTGCGCGGCGACACCATGTACAAGCACGCCATCATCAACGGCTTCGCCCATGCGCTGATCGAGATCCGCCAGGATCTGATATCGGACCAGGAGGGCGCGATCGCCTGGGCGCAGCGCCTGGCGCCGATCGTTGACGCGATCGACCGCCGTCCCGATATACATGTGGTCAAGCAATTCGGCTCCCGCACCGGGCCGCTTTAAAGCCGCAAGGAGGTTTCGATGACCGAACTCAGCGACGAGCAGAAGCGCGATTTCGAGGCTGCCGCCTTTCGCCGTCTGGTCGAGCATCTGCGCGAGCGCAACGACGTGCAGAACATCGACTTGATGAACCTCGCCGGCTTCTGCCGCAACTGCCTGTCGAACTGGTATCGCGAAGCTGCCGTGGCCGAAGGCGTCGGCCTGTCCAAGGACCAGTCGCGCGAGATCGTTTACGGCATGCCTTATGCCCAATGGCAGGCGCTCAACCAGACCGAGGCCTCCGATGCCAAGAAGGCTGAATTCGAGGCGCGGCGGCCCAAGGACCATTAGTTAGCCCTCGAAATTACCCGGCCATTTCCAAGGCGGTGTTTGGCCCAAATGCTTTTCCGAAAGACCGCTTGACTGAAAATTGAATCGATCTAATTTGCCGCACAACGCTATTTCTTGACCGGATTCGAGCCATGGACGCGCAAAACGCCATCCAGACTGCCATTCGCGGACGATGGGCCGTAGCGGCCATTTTCCTCGCCAACGGCTTCCTGACCGGCAGCTGGGCGCCGCAGATCCCTGTGTTTCTGACACGGCTGGAGATCACGAAGTTCACGCTCGGCCTACTGATCCTGCTGTTCGGCGCCGGCGCTGTCACCGCGATGACCTGGTGCGGCCACCTGATCTTGAGACATGGTTCGCGCACCGTGCTGCGCTGGTTCGGTCTTTGCGGCAGCCTCGGCCTGCTGGTGGTGGCGCTGGCCCCCAACGTGCCGCTGGCGGCCATCGCCATGTTCATCTTCGGCGGCTCGATCGGCGGCATGGACGTCGCCATGAATGCCAATGCGGTGGTGGTCGAACGGCGGCTCTCGCGCGCCATCATGTCGTCCTCGCACGGCTTCTGGAGCCTTGGAGGTTTCGCCGGCGGCGGCCTTGGCGGCTTTGCCATCCAGCACTACGGCCACCTCGCTCACGCTGCGGTGGTGACGGCGCTCGCCTTCGCGGTGATCGCGGTGGCGGTTCGCTATCTGGTCGCCGAGGACAGGCCGCAGGCGACCGAACATCACAAATTCGCGCTGCCGGGAAATCCGCTGGTCTACCTCGTCGGCCTGATGGCGCTGCTGACGATGATTTCCGAAGGCGCGGTGCTCGACTGGGCGGCACTGTATCTGAGGCAGGAACTCGGTGCAGACCTTGCCGTTGCCGGTCTCGCCTATGCCGCCTTCTCAGGTGTCATGGCGATCATGCGCTTCTTCGGCGACGGCGTTCGCAACCGCCTCGGCGCGGTGATGACGTTGCGCGCATCGGCGCTCGTCGCTGCCGCCGGCATGCTGATCGCCGGGCTGTCACCCTCGCCCTGGCTTGCTATCGCGGCCTTTGCCTTGTGCGGCTTCGGCATCGCCAACATGGTGCCGATCATCTTTTCGGCCGGCGGCAACCAGGAAGGCATGTCGTCGGGCACCGGCATGAGCGTGGTCACCACCATGGGCTATTCCGGCATTTTGGTGGCACCGTCGGCGATCGGTTTCGTTGCCGAGCATTTCAGCTTCGGCCCGATCTTCATCGCCATGTCGGGACTGCTGATCGTCGTGCTGCTGATGGCCGGGCTTGCTCACCGCGCCGAATTCGCGCCCGACGCCACACCGGTCGAGTAGCATTTGAGTTCCTCGTAGAGGAAATCCGCCACGCGGCGGATGCGCACGCTGGTGCGCACGTCGCGATGCATGGCCAGCCAAACCGGCAGCGTCGGCAGGGCAAAGTCCGGCAGCACCTTCTCCACCAGCGGATCCCGGTCGGCCAGCGGCTCCTGGCCGAAGCCGATGCCGTTTCCCATCCGAACCGCCTCCCACAGCACGATCTGGTTGTCGGTCCTGAAGCGGAAGGCGTGGCGATCGAGTTTGATGCCGGCGGCCGCAAAACCACGGATGACGCTGTCATCGCGGTCGAAGCCGATAAGATCATGTCCAACAAGATCGGTCGGCGCGAGCGGACGGCCGCGCCGGTCGAGATAGGTTTTTGCCGCACAGGCGCAGAGTTGAATGTCGCTGACCTTGCGCGCCACCAGTTCGTTCTGCGCCGGCTCGACCATGCGGATGGCGATGTCGGCATCGCGGCGCAGCAGGTTCTCGACCTGGTTCGAGGCAACGATTTCAACCTCGATGCCGGACTCCTCGATGCCCAGCCGTGCCGTCATTTCCGGCAGCACATAGGCTGCCACGACCTCACTGGCGGCGACGCGCACCGTGCCCTCGATCGCTTCGACCGAACCCAATGCCAGCCGCGAGAAGGCGCTCGCCTGTTCGCTGACCGTCTTGCCGCGCTCGAACAGCGTGCTGCCGGCCTCCGTCAATTCGTAGCCGCGCCGGCCGCGCCGGAACAGCGTGACGCCAAGCACCTGCTCCAGTTCGGCGATATGGCGGCCAAGCGTCGGCTGGCTGGACGTCAGCTTGCGCGCGGCGGCAGACAGACTGCCGGTCTCGGCCACTGTGACGAAACTTTTGATCAGGTTCCAGTCGAGGTCGGACATGCCATCCATTCATAATTGAATATCTATTCGCCAATCCTAGCGAATTTAATTTCAACTGCAAATACCGCATCTTCCCATCGAAGACACGAAAACAGGAGAAGACAGATGCAGACGGTCGTTGTTCTGGGTGCGGCAGGCAGGGTCGGCGAGGCCGCAGCACGCGCATTCGTCGCTGCCGGATGGCGGGTGAAGGGTTTGGCGCGCAACGCCAAGGCGGCGTCGCTGGCGCCCGGTGTGGAGGTCGTTCAGGCGGACGCCACCGACCGCGCGGCCTTGATCGAAGCATGCAAGGGCGCCGATGTCATCCTCAACGCATTGAACCCGCTTTACACCGAATGGGCCGAGAAGGTCTTGCCGATGGCCGAAAATGTCATTGCCGCGGCGCAGGCAACGGGCGCGACCCACATGCTGCCTGGAAACGTCTACAATTTCGGCTACGGCATTGGCGTTGGAACGACCGAAACCGCGCCCGAAGTGCCGTCGACGGAAAAGGCCGAAATCCGCATCGCGATGGAGGAGCTGTTCCGCAGGAAGGCGGAAGAAAACGGCGTCCAGACCATCGTGCTCAGAGCCGGCGACTTTTACGGCGGGGCGCGGCCGGAGAGCTGGCTCGACCTGATCATCCTGTCGAAGCTGCGCAAGAACATCTTCATGTGGGGCGGGCCGATGGATATCCCGCACGCCTTCGCCTACCTGCCGGACCTCGGAAAGGCGTTTGTCGCGCTGGCCGAAAAGCGCAAGAGCCTGGGCGCCTTCGAGCGCTTCCACTTCGCTGGCCACACGCTGACCGGCAACCAGATGAAGGTGGCGGCGGAAGCCGCCAGTGGCCGCACGCTTGCATCGAAGCGCGTGCCCTGGATCGCCCTGCGTGCTGCTGCCCTGTTCAGCCCGCTGATGCGGGAAGTCGTCAAGATGTCCTATCTCTGGCGCACGCCGCACTCGCTCAGTGGCGAGAAGCTGGAGCGGACCGTGGGCAAGCTGCCGGCCACCGATCCCGTCGACGCGCTCCGGCAGGCGATCGCCGATCTGAAACTGGATGATAGCCACCTGATTGCCGCGTGAGACCGACGGCGGATTCCCTGCTCTCAAATCTCGCATGATGAACAATGGAGGGGCCGCTCCTCACGGCCGGAACAGTCGCGGAACCAGCCGTGCAGTTATTCAATTGCGGCTATCAGAACGCCAACTTCCAACAATTTCAATTCATTTTCGCAGGCAATTAGCGGCCTGACGCAAACAAGGAGACGACAAAATGACCAGGATCGCAATTCTCGGCGCCAATGGCCGGCTCGGTCGCGTGGTCGCCCGGGCCTTCATCGATGCCGGCTATGATGTCCGCGCAATCACCCGCAGCGGCAAGGTACCGGCTGAACTCAAGGGGGCCACGGCCGTTGCCGGCGACGCGCTCGACCGCGAAGCGCTCATCCGCGCAACAGACGGCGTCGACATCATCTTCAACGGCCTCAGCCCGATCTACACCGACTGGGGCAAGTGCCTGCCGATGGCCGAAAACGTCATGGCCGCCTGCCATTCGAACGGCGCGCTGCATCTCTTCCCCGGCACCGTCTACAATTATGGCTCGCCGATGCCGGCGGTGATCACGGAAGACACGCCCTTCCACCCGACGACGGAAAAGGGCCACATCCGCTGCGCCATGGAGGACCTGTTTCGCCGCGAGGCCGACGCGGGCCGCGTGCGCACCCTTCTCTTGCGTGCCGGCGACTTTTTCGGCGGCACCGGCAGCGGGTCATGGTTCGACCTGGTCGTCGCCGCCAAGATGAGCAAGGGCATCTATACCGCGCCCGGCCCAGTCGATCTGGTGCATGAATGGGCCTACCTGCCGGATTTCGCCAGGGCCTTCGTCGCGTTGGCGCGCAATCTCGACAAGCTCGGCTTCTATGAGGCGTTGAATTTTCCAGGCCATGCAATCACCGATCTGGAACTCAAGGCTGCGTCAGAGAAGGCGCTTGGCAGAGCACTCAAGATGACCTCGATGCCTTGGTGGGTGCTGCGTGCCGGCAGCCCGTTCGTGGCGATGTGGCGCGAGATCGTCTCGATGTCCTATCTGCGCTTCGAGCCGCATCGGCTGGTCTCGACGCGGCTGGAACACATCATCGGCGAGACTCCGCACACGCCGTTGGATCAGGCGGTCGCCGAGGCTCTCGAGGACATCGGCATCGCCACGGTGAATGGCGTTGCGAAAGCTGCCTGATAGGCACGTCGGCGGGCGCAGCTATGCCCGCCCGTCTGTCCACACCATCTCGCTACCGAATGAGGGCGGCTCAGAGCCGCCCCATCAACAGCAGCACCAGAAGCACCACCAGCACGACACCGACAATGCCCGACGGCCCATAACCCCAGGAGCGCGAATGCGGCCAGGCCGGTATCGCGCCAATGAGGACAAGGATCAGGACGATGATGAGGATGGTGGTGATCGGCATAAAGAACTCCCCGCGCGGACATTTTGTTCAAGGGACAATGCAAAAGGCCGCCCGGTTGTTCCGGGCGGCCTTTGCGTCGGAGGTTCGCAGGCAGGTCTATTCGGCTGCCTTCGGAAAGGCGATAGCCGGCTCGCCGCCCACATCCGTATCCGGCGTGGCGGTCGACGAGACCTTTCCCTTGTCGCGCCGGAATAGCCGACGGAAAAACGCGTAGAAGCGGCTGTTCTTGCTGCGGGTGAAGATCATCAGCATCGACGGCGTCACCACCAGCGTCAGCAGGGTGGCAAAGGACAGGCCGAAGACGATCGCCGACGACAGCGAGATCCACCATTGCGTCGACGGGGCGTTGATCGTCGTCTCATGATGGAAGATTTCGAGACCGAGGCCAAAGGCGATCGGCAGCACGCCGAGGATCGCCGACACCGCCGTCAGCACCACGGGACGGGCCCGTTCGCGGCAGGTCTGCAGCACCGCTTCCATCTTGTCCCAGCCTTCTTCACGCAACCGGTCATAGGTGTCGATCAGCACGATGTTGTTGTTCACCACCACGCCGGCCAGCGCAATGACACCGATGCCCGACATGACGATGCCGAAGGCCTCTCCCGTCAACAGCAGCCCCAGGAACACGCCGATCGTCGCCATGACCACGCAGGACAGCACCATCAGCACGCTGGTGAATTTGTTGAACTGCATCAGCAGCACGAGGAAGATCAGGAAGATCGCCGCGCCAAAGGCCTTGCCGAGGAAGGCGCTGGCCTCCGCACTGTCCTCGTTGGAACCGGCCAGCTTCCAGCGTATGCCACTGCCGAGATCCATATCGGCGACAGCCTTGGTGACCTCCTGCTGCACCGCCGCGACCTGGGTGCCGGCGGCGACGTTGGCCTGGACGACCACCGTGCGGGCGCCATCGATGCGGTTGAGGATGCCGACAGTCGGCTCGGGCTTACGCACGACGAAATTCGAGATCGGCACCGAGCCTTGCGAGGTCTGCACCCTCAACTCGTCGAGCGTCGACAGTGTGCGCCGGTCTTCGGGCAGGCGCAGCCGGATGTCGACGGCATCGTCGGCGCCGGCCGGCCGGTATTCACTGAGCTTCAGGCCGTTGGTCACCAGCTGCACCACGGTTCCCACTGAAGTCGGGCTGATGCCGTACTGCGCCGCCTTGGCGCGGTCGACCTCGAGCGCCCAATCGACGCCGGGCGGCGGCAGACCGTCAGAAATGTCGATGACGCCGGGCACCTTGGCAATGCGCGCCGCGACGGCGCGCGCCTTGTCGTCGAGCCCCTTGGGATCGATCGCCGAAAGCCTGATCTGGATCGGCTTGCCGGTTGGCGGACCGGCTTCAGGCACGCGAACCTCGACATCGACGCCGGGAATGCCGGCCATGACGCCGCGCAACTCGTCCAGGATCTGGTTCGCCGACTTGCGCTCGCGCCAGTCGATGAATTCATACTGGATGACGCCGACCACGTCTTCCGGAACATCCTGCCCGCCGCCTTGCGTCTTGCCGACGCGGGTGTAGACCGATTTGATGCCGGGCCAGCCGAGCAGCCTGTTTTCGGCGGTCTTGGTCGCGGTATCCATTTCGGCCAGCGAAAGGTTGCCGCGGGCGTGCACGTAGAGCAGGCCGTAGTCTGGCTCGACACTGGGGAAAAACTCGACACCGGCGCCATATTTCGAATAGGCAAAGCCGACGCCGAACAGCAGCGCCACGGTCAGCACCAGCACGGTGATGGGGAACCGCACCGCCTGCTTGACGATGGCCATGTACCAGCCGTCGCGATTGTCATCCGCATGGTGCTCGGGTGCCTTGGCGAAGATCGCCCCCAGCGTCGGCGCGAACACCAGCGCGTAGAGCATCGACGCCGACAGCGTGACGATCAGCGTGATCGGCATGTATTTCATAAAGTCGCCGATGATGCCCGGCCAGAACAGCAGCGGCGAGAAGGCGGCGATGCGCGTCATCGTCGCGGCGATGACAGGACCGGCCATGCGCTTGGCGGCAAGCGCGAAAGCTTCCGCCTTCGGCATGCCCTCTCCCATCCGCCGCTCGGCGAATTCGGTGACGATGATGGCATCGTCGACAAGCATGCCAACTGCCAGGATCAGGCTGAACAGCACGATCATGTTGATCGTGTAACCCATCATCGCAAGCAACAGGATGCCGATCAGGAACGATGATGGAATGGCCAGGCCGATCAACAGTGAGGCACGGCCGGACAGCGCGTAGAGGATGACGATGAACACCAGGATGACGGCGATCATCACATGGTTCTGCAGATCGCCGAGCAGCTGGTTGACGAAGACCGACTTGTCCTGCGTGTAGGTGACATTCATGCCTTGCGGCATGGTCTTGACGAAGGCGTCGGAGACCTCCCTGACCTTGGCGAGCGTGTCGATCAAATTGGCGCCGATGCGCTTTTTCACTTCGATGGCGATGGCCGGCTTGCCGTTGAGGCGGGTCACCGTCTCGGCATCCTTGAAGGTGGAGCGGATCGTCGCGATGTCCTTGGCCTGAACCACGGCATTGGGGCCGGCGACCACCGGCAGCGCCGCCACATCCTCAGGCGTCTCGATCAGCGACGGCACCTTGACGGCGTATTTGCCCTCCGAGCCCTCGATGTTGCCGGCGGCGACCAGGCTGTTGGAGTTGCCGACCGCACCGATCAGCTGATCGAGCTGCAGCCCGTAGGAAGACAGCTTCATCGGGTCGATGACGACCTCGACGAGGTCGTCGCGCGCGCCCTGCAGCGAGCCTTCGAGAACGCCGGGCACTTCTTCGATGCGGTCGCGCAGTTCGCGCGCGGCAGCGGTCAGCACACGCTCGGGCAATTCGCCTGACAGGGTGACGACGAGGACGGGGAATTCGGAGATATTGACCTCGGTAACAACAGGCTCTTCAGCCGCCTGCGGCAGGTCGGCCTTGCCATCCTGCACCTTGCTGCGCGTGTCCTGCAGTGCCGTCGCCAGGTTGGTCTGCGGCTGGAACTCGACGAGCACGTAGCCGCCGCCCTGGAAGGCGGCCGAGCGCATTTCCTTGAGGCCCTTCAGGCTCTTCAGCTTGCTTTCCATCGGCCGCAGCAGAAGGCGCTCTGAATCTTCGGGCGAAATGCCCTGATAGATCAGGCTGACATACATCATCGGAATCGGAACGTCTGGTTCCGCTTCCTTTGGCGTTGACTGATAAGCAACCCAGCCTGCGAGCAGAAGGAAGACCAGAACCGAGATGGTCAGGCGGGCATTGTTGATTGCGAGTCTGACGATATCCATGGCTAACGCCTGTTTTCGAATTTCAGGAGCTGCGTCGCAGCCGATTGTCCCGCCCAGGGCCGGTCCGTCGCGACCCGTTGCTACTGCGTCCCGGCGGTCGCCTCGCCCAGCAGCTTCCGGAGGGTCGCCTGGTCGGCCACGACCGGATTGACCACATCGCCCTCCTTCACCAGTTCCTGGCCGGCGACGATGATGCGCGCGTCGGCAGGGATGCCGCCGAGCACGAGGCCGGTCGGCGTGTCGTCGACGAGGTCGATCGGGAAGAACGCCACCTTGTTGTCCTTGCCGACGGCGCGGATGCCGAGGTCGCCCTTGTCGCCGAGCGTCACCACCGAGCGCGGCAGCACGACCGCGTCGGTCGGTTGGGCGTTGAGCGCGATTTCCGCCGTCATGCCGGCCGGCACGGAGCCGTCGCCGTTGGGGATCGCCACCTCGACGCGGAAGGTGCGGGTCGCCGACGACGCGTCGCGGCTGATGTAGCGCACGATGCCTTCGACCGTCTGGCCGCTGACCAGCCGGACATTGGCCTTGTCGCCGAGCTTGAGGTAGCCGAGGTCGCGCTCGCTGATCTCGCCGCGGGCAATCACCGGATCGAGCTTGAGGATGGTTGCCACCTCGCCGCCCTCCATGATGGAACTGCCAAGTTCCACCGGCACCCGGTCGATGACGCCGTCGAAAGGTGCCCTCACCTCATTGCGCTCGAGTAAGGCCTGTGCCGTTTCCAGCAGCGACTGCGCCGAGGTCAGGTTCGAGCGCGCCGTATCGAGCTGCAGCTTCGGCAAATTGCCTGACTTCATCAGTCGCAGAGCTGCGTCCAACTCGGCCTGGCGCTGCACAACCAATTGCTTGGCGTTGTCGACCATCGAGATCTTCTCTTCGGCCGCAAGCATCAGCACCAGATCGCCGGTCTTGACGTGCTGGCCCTGCTTGACCGGCAACTTGTCGATGACACCGGCAACGCGCGTCCCCAGCACGGCCCGCTTGTCGGCTTCGGTCAATCCAGAAATGCGGATGGCGCGCGCATAGGTCTTGCGCGGCGGCGTCACCACCGCGACGGTGCGCAACGGGGCCTTCGGCTCGGCTTCAGCCGCCTTGGGCTTGTTCGCGTCCTGCGCCTTGCCCTGCTCGACTTCGGCAGCCTTGGCCTTGTTGGCGGCTACGCTGCCGACCGACGAAAACTCGCCTGTTGCCATCCAGGCCGCGAAACCAATGAGCACAACAACGGCTGCAAGCTTGTGAAACCTGATTCTCATCGTCGTTTTTTCCACTGCGGATTCGGCCAGCGTCCTCATAACGCGGGCGCGTCGCCGATATGGGTGCGCGCCAGGCCATCTTCAATTTGCCGTGATCGGCGAAGCGCGCTTCTACATCAAAGTTGCACCGCGATATAGCCTTAAAGTTGCAAGACCATTACGGCACAGGGCAAGGTGAACCCACCGCCATCCAGTTTTCGATCGCTTGAAAGGTTGTTTCGGCCGAACCCGGAGCCGGCTCACGGTTCGACCCCGGCGCCCAGCCCCAGCCGACCAACCTGTCACCCCGAACATGCAGCGCGATATCGTCCAAACTGCGACCGCCATTGCGCGCCGGATCCTTGATCTGGGCGCAGATTTCGGCGGAGGATTTCCCGAACCAGGCCATCTCGGCCGGCGCCAGGCGCCAGTTCTCGGCTCCGGAGGGTCCGTGCAATGCATTGGAATTGCTTGAGAAATGGCAGGTCGTGCAGCGCAGACCAGGATTGCCGAAGCCCGATCCGTCCTCACCGCGCTGGACATTGAAGGCGTGCACGCGCGTGCCGCCATAGTGCGCACCCGACCAGCGCGGCCGGTCGTCCGCGACATGACAATCGGCGCAGCGCGGATGTGAGAACACCGCATAAATCTTGTCCCATTCGGACAGGCCCTTGGTCGTGTCGACTGTCTGGCTCGGTGGTGTTTGGCTCTCCTGTGCGGTTGCGAACGGCGCCGCGAGGACGAGCATGGCAGCAGGCGTCAGCATGATGAGGAGCCGCTTCATGCGAAGGCCACCGTTTTCGACAAAGGCAGCGTGCGGATGCGCTTGCCGGTGAGCGCGAAGATGGCATTGGCCAGCGCCGGTGCGGCCGGCGGAGTGCCAACCTCGCCGACGCCGCCCATCTTGTGGAAATTTTCCAGGATGGCGACTTCGAAGACTGGGCACTGGAATATCCGCATGGCATCGAAATCGTGGAAGTTCGACTGTTCGACCATGCCGTCGGCGAAGGTGATTTCCTGTCCCATTGCCGCCGAAAGACTGTAGATCGCGGCGGAAATCAGCTGCGCCTCGATGATGCCGGGATCGAGCGCGGTGCCGACATCGGCGGCGATCCACACCTTCTCGATGCGGATGCCAGCCGGTGTGTCCGCCACCTGAATGATCTCGCCGACCCAACTGCCGAAGGACAGCGTGAAGGCCATGCCCTTGGCCTTGCCGGCGGGCAGCGCCTCGCTCCATTTCGCCATCGCTGCGACTTTCTCCACCACCTTCACCGCCGAGGGATAGGCGGCCATCAGCTTCTTGCGCATCTCGACCGGATCGATTTTGCCGGCAGTGGCAATCTCGTCAATGAAGCCCTCATGGAAGAAGCCGTTGATCGAACTACCGACCGATCGCCAGGAGCCAACGGGAATGGAGACGGGGGCGGCGACACCACTCACCCGATAGTTCGGGATGGTGTAGGGCTGGTCATAGGCGCCGTCGACGATGCTTTTGTCGGGTCCAAGCGGCGAGATCGAGGGAAACAGCCGGCGCAAGGTGCTGGCTATCATGGATGGCGAGGCGATCTTCATGTCGATGGCGATCGGCATGCCGTCGTCGCCGAGCCGCGCCTGGAACTTGCCGACCGCGGCCGGCCGGTAGGCGTCGTGGCGCATGTCTTCTTCACGCGTCCACGTCACCTTGACCGGACGCCCGTCTGTCGCCTTTCGCCATCAGTGCGGCGCACAGCGCGTAGTCCATCTCGACGCGGCGGCCGAAACCGCCGCCCATGAAGGTGGTGTGGACGGTGACCTTGTCTTGACCGATGCCGGCCACATTGGCGCAAAGCTGCCGCACCAGGGTCGGCGCCTGGTTGCCGCACCAGATGTCGAGGGCACCATCCTTGAACCGCGCCGTGGCGTTCATCGGCTCCATGGTTGCATGCGCCAGATAGGGCACCGCATAGTCTGCCTCGACCATCCTTTCGCGTGGCGCGTCGGCAAAGGCGGTATCGACATCGCCATTGTCACGCATCGCCGAACCCTTGGTGCCGAGCGCCTGTTTGAGCACGTCGGAAATGGCGGCGCTGCTGAGCGGATATTCGGGATCCGCCCACTGGGCGTCGATGGCATCGGCCGCCTTGAAGGCCGCCCAGGTATTTTCCGCGATGATGCCGAAGCCATGACCGTAATTCGTCTCGAGCGCTACGATCTTGATCACGCCGGGCATTTTCTCGGCTTTGGCGAGATCCGCCTTGACCGGCTTGGCCCCGAAGCGCGGGCTCATCTTGACCGTGCCGTAGAGCATGTCTGGCAGCCTGACATCGATGCCGAAGATCGGTGCCCCGGTGACCTTGGCCAGCATGTCGATGCGCTTCTGTGGCTTTCCCAGCAGTTTCCAGTCAGCTCGGTCCTTGAGCCTGACTTCGGCCGGCGGCGCCGTGGCGGCGGCGGCCGCGGCAACCGCGCCATAGGTCAGCGACTTACCCGACGCCTTATGCAGGATCGACCCATTGGCCGTTTCCAGGTCGGCGGCGGCAACGCCGAGTTTCTGCGCCGCCGCGGCGATCAGCAATTGCCGGGCTGCGGCGCCGGCCTGGCGCATCTTGTCGAAACCGTCGCGCACCGAAGCCGAGCCGCCGGTGGCCTGGATAGCAAGGAGCTTGCCGACCACGCCGAGACCTGAGCGCACCGCCTGCGCGGTCATGCTCTCGTCGAAGAAGGCGAACGGGCCGCCCTCTTCGAGGATCGCGGCGTTGTAATAGGCATAGGAGGCCGGGCCGGGCTCGACCTTGACCTGATCGAGTCCGACATCGAGCTCTTCGGCGACCATGACGGCCAGCGTCGTCGAAATGCCTTGCCCCATCTCGGCGCGCGGCGCCACGATGGTGATGGTGTTGTCGGCGCCGATCTTCACATAGGGGTTGAACGTCGCCTCACCCTTGCCGAGGTCGGTCTCGAGCGGGTTCGGAAACGGTTTGCGATAATAGTAGTAGCCGACGGCCACGCCGCCCGCCACGGCAGCCGCGCCGATGAGGAACGTGCGACGAGCAATCTTTCCGACTCTGGCCATTGGTCAGAGCCCCGCCGTCTTGAGCGCGGCGGCCTTCTTGATGGCCGAGCGGATCCTCGGATAGGTGCCGCAGCGGCAAAGATTGCCGCCCATGGCGTTGTCGATGTCGGCGTCGCTGGGATCGGCGACCTCGCCGAGCAGTGCCACCGCGCTCATGATCTGGCCGGCCTGGCAGTAGCCGCATTGCGCGACCTGTTCCTCCAGCCATGCCTGTTGCACTGGATGGAGCTTGTCCGCCGTGCCGATGCCTTCGATGGTGGTGACAGCGCCGCTGACCTCGCCGACCGGGAGCGAGCAGGAGCGCACCGGCTGACCGTCGACATGCACGGTGCAGGCGCCGCAGGCGGCGATGCCGCAGCCGTACTTCGGTCCGGTCTTGCCAATGAGATCGCGCAACGCCCACAGCAGCGGCATGTCGGGATCGGCGTTGATGTCGAATGACTGCCCATCGACGGTGAGGCGCATGGGGATACCCTTTTGTTGTCGTCCACAGCCCAAAGGCGAAGCGTCCCCTTAGGTAACTTCTCTCGATACAGATTGACAAATTACGTCATTTTGTCAAATGAGATTTTTACAGGATAATGTTGTCCCATGAATCAGATCGAAGACATCGCCACCGCTGACCCCAAACGCGTCCGTATCCTGGATGGCGCAATGAAGGTGTTTTTGGCTTATGGCTTCTCCCGCACCACCATGGACGACATCGCCCGCGCCGCCGACATGTCGCGGCCGGCGCTCTATCTCCTGTTCAAGAACAAGAACGACATTTTCCGCGCCATCGCCATGATGGTGCTGTCGCGCTCGGTCGAGTCGGCGACAATGGCTCTGGCCGGCGATGGCGCTTTCACTGAGCGCATGACGCGAGCCATCGACGAGGCGTTCATCTCGATGATGAGCGCGGTCGTTGCCTCGCCGCACGGCGCCGAATTGCTGGACATGAAATCGAACCTTGGCGATCTGGTCGGCTGCTGGCGCGGCGGTCTTGTCGAACATATCGCCGCCGCGATCGAGGGCGAGGCTGCCAGGAACGGCGCCGATCTCACCGCCAAGGGCCTGTCGGCGCAACTGCTTGCCGACATGCTGCTCGACGGGCTGGAAGGCATGAAGGCGCGGATCAGCGATCCCGGCGGGCAGCGGCAGGCCGCCGCCGCCCTGATCAGGGTGATTGACGTGACCCTAAAAGCTGGATGAAGCCAAGAAGCCAGGCTGTGCCGGGTTTCGGGTCAGGCGCGACGGCGCTCTGCCTCCGGGTTCTTGCGTACCGCGAGGAACTCCTTGACCCGCCGGCCAGGTGCGGGACCACGCACCGGCTTGAAGCCGTCATCGAGCTCGCCTGACAGATCGAGCGTCGGGCGCTTGCCGACCGCATCGTAATTCTCCTCCAGCCAGTCGCTGGCGGCGGTGCGGCCGAGATCGCGCATATAGCCCAGGAACGCCCATTCGGCATTGACCTTCGACGACGCCGACAGGTCCTTGAACGCCTCGTCGGCATCGATGCGGTGCATGCGGATGTCGCGGTATTCGCCATGCGGCAGGCGGCCGGCGGCGATCAGCTCCTTGACAAAGGCGATCGAGCGGAATTCGCGCAACAGCCCTGCGTTGAAGGTGATCTCGTCGATGCGGTTCTGGATCTCGTTGGCGCTCCTTGGCGTTCCTTCCCGCACCACCGGATTGATCTGCACCAGAAGCACGTCCTCGGTCGCCGCCGTCTTGAAGAACGGATAAAGCGCCGGATTGCCGCCATAGCCGCCATCCCAATAGGGCACGCCCTTGATCTCGACGGCGCGGAACAGTTGCGGCAGGCAAGCCGAGGCCATCACCGTGTCGAGATCGATCTCGCCGTCAGAAAAGACGCGCAACTGCCCGGTTTCGACATTGGTCGCCGAAATGAACAGTTCCATCGACTTGCAAGCGCGAACATTGGCGAAATTAATCTCCTTCTGCACGACGTCACGCAGCGGGTTGAGGCCGAGCGGGTTGGCGACATAGGGCGAAAATACCCGCGACATGGTGTCGAAGAAGACATAGCCCGGCGTGTTCTCGATCGACCAATTGCCCCAGGCGACATCCCACGGCATGCGCTGCACCGGGCTGAACCGCCCCTTTGCCGCCACCGCGCGCCAGAAATCATCGAGCTTTTGCCGTGCTCCCTCGACGCCGCCACGCACGAAGCCGTCGGCTAGCGCCACCGCGTTCATGGCGCCGGCGCTGGTCCCGGACACCGCTGCGATCTCCAGCCTGCCATCCTCCAGCAGCCGGTCGAGCACACCCCAGGAAAAGGCCCCGTGCGAGCCGCCGCCCTGAAGCGCGATGTTGATCTTCTTGGTTTCCTCCGCCTTGCCGTTTTTCGTCATGGCGTTCCTGTCGTTTTGGATGCTGCAGGCCTCATCACGCCCGAGGATCGGGACGGTTCGGTTACAGCGGACCTATGTTGCAGTGCAGCATATAAGTCCTGACCAAGGCAAGAACACGAACACGGTCGCGTGATCACATGAAATTTCGGTCATGAAGAACCGCCTCGCCGCTTCGGAGCGGAGGAGGCGGCATCCATCGAAACAGGCAGACAGCCTCAGGCAACGAGGTCCGGCACCGGCCCGACATAGCGCGACTGCGGCCGGATCAACCGTCCGGTCGTCTGCTGTTCACGGGCGTGCGCAATCCAGCCGGCGACACGCCCGGCGGCGAAGACGTTGCTGAATGCCTCCTTGGAGAAACCCGCCGCCTCCAGCAGCAGCGCGGTGTAGAACTCGACGTTGGTCTGCAGCGAGCGCGACGGCTTGGCGATCCGCAGCACGTCGAGCGCGGCTTGCTCCACTGTCTCCGCGAAGGCCAGCCGGCGACCGGTTTCGCTCTCGCCGCCGAGTTGCCGCACGACCGCTTTCAGCACGTCGGCACGCGGATCGCGCACGCGGTAGATGCGATGGCCGAAGCCCATTATGCGCTCGCCATGCGCGACCTCGTCGCGCAGCCAGCCGGCGGCATCGCCATGCGCCTCAATCGCATCCAGCATCTCGATCACCGGACCGGGCGCGCCGCCATGCAGCGGGCCCTTGAGCGCGCCGAGCCCGGCCAGCACGGACGATGTCAGGCCGGCCTGCGTCGACGCGACCACGCGGGTGGCGAAGGTCGAGGCATTGAGGCCATGATCGCAGACGGTCACCAGATAGGTGTCGAGCGCCTTCGCCAGCGCCGGCGAGGCGACCCGACCGTTGAGCATCCTCAACATGTCTGCGGCATGATCGGCCCGGCTGTCTGGCGCGATGGGCTTCTCGCCGCGCTGCAGGCGCAACAAGGCCGGTGTCAGCACCGCAGGCGCCGCAACCAGCCGCAGCGCGTCCGGCAAAGTCTCGCCGTCCGGCAGAAGCGCCATGCCGGCGCGCATGGCGCTGTAGACATCGAGCGATATCAGCAAGGGCAGCGAGGGCAAAAGCCGCTCGAACACTTCCGCACGCGCCTGGCCCAGCGCCCGCGCCAGTTTGGCACCACCGGGAAGGTCATCGAAGAAGCCATCGAGCAGCAGGCGAACCACCTGGGCATAGCTCCAGCGTCCGGCCAGTTCCGACAGCGAATGACCGCGGATCGTCAGATGGCCGCCAAGACCGTCCACGTCGGAAAGGACGGTTTCAGCCGCCACAACGTCATCAAGCCCATTCGCCATAGCCTGTCTCCTTGAACCATTTCCCGATCGCAGATAAGGCTAGTCAATATATTCATCAATCTTGATCAATAGAATCAATATGTCGGAGGATAGGGTTCTGTCGGATTGGTTGTCTCGGGAAGAAGCGCTCGAGTGCCTCAAGGTGCGGCCACAGACGCTTTACGCCTATGTCAGCCGCGGCCGGATAGGCATGCGGCCCGACCGGGCCGACCCGCGCCGCAGCCAGTATCGCGCCGACGACATAGCGGCGCTGGCAACGCGAAGGGCGCGAGGACGCAGCCCGTCGGCCATCGCCGAAAGCGCCATTGCCTGGGGCGAACCGTCGATCGTCACGTCGATCTCGACCGTCTTGCACGGTCATCTTGTCTATCGTGGCCAGGACGCCGTTGCGCTTTCAGCGAGTGCCACGCTGGAAGAAACAGCGGCAGTGCTCTGGGCGCTGCCTGAACCGGTGGCCTTCCGAGCGCCGGCGCCGGATGCGGCCCACCAACCCGGCCGGGCCTCGGCCTTTGCGCAACTTGCCGTGCTTGCCGGCCAGGGGCGGCCTTCACTCGGGCGCAGCGCCACCTCGCTGCATGCCGATGCCACGCACGCGGTCGGCGTGTTGGCCAGCGCCTTGGGCGCATCAGCGGGACCGGACCCAGTTCATCGGCGATTGGCGCGGGACTGGTCGGTGGACGCAGCGGGAGCCGATGCGATCCGCCGCGCGCTCGTCCTGCTCGCCGACCACGAACTCAACGCATCGACCTTCGCCGCCCGTGTCGCGGCCTCGACCGGAGCGCCGATGGCCGCTTGCCTGCTCGCTGGGTTGGCGGCATTGTCAGGCCCTCGCCATGGCGGCGCCGGCGAAGCGGTGATGCAACTGGCCGAGGATGCGGGGCGGCACGGTGCCGAGGCGGCGATCCGGCGCTGGCTCAGCCATGACCGGCCTCTGCCGAGCTTCGGCCATCCGCTCTATCCCGACGGCGATCCCCGCGCGGCGGCATTGCTGAGCGTGATCGACATCGATGATCTCTCTCAATCGCTGCGTGATGCGGCCCTTGCCGCGACCGGCGCGCATCCGAACATCGACTTCGCTTTGGCCGTGCTGACACGCGGCCTTGGCTTGCCGCGCGATGCACCGTTCCGCCTGTTCGCACTCGCACGCAGCGTCGGCTGGGCCGCGCACACGATCGAACAGGTGACAAGTGGAAGTGTCATCAGGCCACGCGGCCGCTTTGAGGGATTGCTGCCGCGATAGCACTATGCGCCGGCTAGCGGATCTTTCGATCCGAACCGCTCACGACATCGTGTCGAGCTTGCGCTGCATGGCGGCGATCTGATCCTTCAGATCCTGAAGGTCGTCGGGCTTTTCCGGTGTTTCCTTCCTGGCCGGCTCGGCCGGGGCCGCGGCTGGCGCGGAACCCGCCGGCGGGAAGGGCGTGAACAGCCGCATCGCATTCTGGAACATTTCCATGTTGCGGCGCGTCTGCTCCTCCAGCGCCTTGATCGGCGTCGTGATCTTCATCATGTCCAGCGGCGACTTGCCGAGCGCACCCTTCATCTGCTCGCGAAAGCGTTCCTGCTCCTTGGAGAAGGCGAGCATGGACTGTTCGAGGAAGCTCGGAACGATCATCTGCATCTGGTCGCCATAATAGGCGATCAGCTGGCGCAGGAACGGGATCGGCAGCATGTTCTGCCCATCCTTGTTCTCCAGCTCGAAGATGATCTGGGTCAGCACCGGATGGGTGATGTCGTCACCAGTCTTGGCGTCCTGGACGGTGAACTCCTCGCCCTTCTTGACCATCTCGGCGAGGTCCTCGAGCGTCACATAGGTGCTGGTGCCTGTGTTGTATAGGCGGCGATTGGCGTATTTCTTGATGATGATCGGATCGTCTTTCGCGGCCATCTGCATCCTCCCCGGGACACCGGCGCCCCCGAGTAAGCCGCCGGTAACGATTGTGCCTTTTTTGAGGATATGCGCAAAAGCCTCACAATTCCAAGCAGTTTGTGCACTGCGGCATCATTAAATGCTGCATAGCAGGCAAAATATGCTGCGCAGCAACGGACAGAGTAGCGCCATCGCAAGGTGCGATGTGCTTGCAGCGCATGGGCGCCATGCCCATTTCCGGTTTGACTTGGGTTCTGGAAAGGGCAAGAAAAGTCCGCAACGACAGAACAACACCCTTGAAGTCTGGAGAAGAAAATGTCCGCTTCCATCGTCATTGCCAGTGCGGCGCGCACGCCGGTCGGCTCCTTCAACGGCGCTTTCGCCACCACCCCGGCGCATGAGCTCGGTGCTATCGTCATCAAGGAACTGCTGTCGCGTGCCGGTGTCGAACCAGGCGAGGTCGACGAGGTCATCCTCGGCCAGGTGCTGACCGCCGCTCAGGGTCAGAACCCGGCCCGCCAGGCTTCGATCAATGCGGGCCTGCCCAAGGAAACCACGGCCTGGGGCCTCAACCAGGTTTGCGGCTCGGGCCTTCGCGCCATTGCGCTCGGCATGCAGCAGATCGCCACCGGCGATGCCAAGGTGGTCATCGCCGGCGGACAGGAATCGATGTCGCTTTCGGTGCATGCCCAGCACCTGCGCGCCGGCGTCAAGATGGGCGACTTCAAGCTGATCGACACCATGATCAAGGACGGACTGTGGGATGCCTTCAACGGCTATCACATGGGCAACACCGCCGAAAACGTCGCTCGTCAGTTCCAGATCACCCGCGACGATCAGGACCAGTTCGCGCTCGCCTCGCAGAACAAGGCCGAGGCGGCGCAGAAGGCCGGCAAGTTCAAGGACGAGATCGTCGCCGTCACCATCAAGGGCAGGAAGGGCGACACCATTGTCGACCAGGACGAGTACATCCGCCACGGCGCCACGCTCGACGCCATGACCAAGCTAAAGCCGGCTTTCGACAAGGACGGCACGGTGACCGCCGCCAACGCCTCCGGCATCAATGACGGCGCCGCCGGTGCGGTGCTGATGAGCGAAGCGGAAGCGGCGAGGCGCGGCATCACCCCGCTGGCGCGCATCGTGTCCTGGGCAACCGCCGGCGTCGATCCGCAGATCATGGGCACCGGTCCGATACCGGCCTCGCGCAAGGCATTGGAGAAGGCCGGCTGGTCGGTCGGCGATCTCGACCTGATCGAGGCCAACGAGGCCTTTGCCGCCCAGGCTTGCGCCGTCAACAAGGACATGGGCTGGGATCCCTCGATCGTCAACGTCAATGGCGGCGCCATTGCCATCGGCCATCCGATCGGTGCTTCGGGTGCCCGCATCTTCAACACGCTGGTCTTCGAGATGCGCCGGCGCGGCGCCAAGAAAGGCCTCGCCACCCTATGCATCGGCGGCGGCATGGGCGTCGCCATGTGCGTGGAAGCGCTCTAAGGATATCACCTGAACGGGCGGCGCGAGCCGCCCGGTCGGTATGCAGTGCCTGCCAAGCCCGACAACAGGGCGATATCAAAATAGGGGAAACGCATGACCAAGGTAGCAATCGTCACAGGCGGATCGCGCGGCATCGGCGCGGCGATCTCGATCGCATTGAAGAACGCCGGCTATTCGGTTGCCGCCAACTACGCCGGCAACGACGACGCGGCGGCGAAATTCAAGGCCGAGTCCGGCATCCCGGTCTACAAATGGTCGGTCGCCGACTACGATTCCTGCGCCGCCGGCATCAAGCAGGTCGAAGCTGATCTCGGTCCGGTCTCGGTGCTGGTCAACAATGCCGGCATCACCCGCGACGCCATGTTCCACAAGATCACGCGCGAACAGTGGAAAGAAGTCATCGACACCAATTTGTCCGGCGTCTTCAACATGACGCATCCGCTGTGGAGCGGCATGCGCGACCGCAAGTTCGGCCGTGTCATCACCATCTCCTCGATCAACGGCCAGAAGGGCCAAGCAGGACAGGTGAATTATTCCGCCGCCAAGGCCGGCGACATCGGTTTTTCGAAGGCGCTCGCCCAGGAAGGAGCCCGCGCCGGCATCACCGTCAATGTCATCTGCCCCGGCTATATCGCCACCGAAATGGTCAAGGCGATCGACGAGAAGGTGCTCAACGAGCGCATCATCCCGCAGATCCCGATCGGTCGCCTCGGCGAGCCGGAAGAGATCGCGCGCTGCGTCGTCTTCCTCGCATCCGAAGATGCCGGCTTCATCACCGGCTCGACCATCACAGCCAATGGCGGCCAATACTTCGCCTGAAGCAATTCACTTCGCCTGAAGCATCCCAGGAAAAGTGTAAAGCGGTTTTCTGTCCAGACGGCAGAAGCGCCGGTGTGAGTGGCGAGATCGACGGGCCGGCAAACCGGTCCGTCTTTCGCCGGCGGCTTTATACCTTCGACATCCCCACGCCGGCTGCTGACCTAATCCGGCACGCAGAGGTTAACAACCACCGGCCGCCTTGTGCAAAAGCGGCTTTGCAACCTGTGGATTCTTGGTGGATAAGCTGTTCGCAACACAAGATATTGGGGTGAACAAAACGGGAAGATTCTGGCACCGCCGATTCGTAGCCGATTCGTTCCGGCTTTGAGCGGAGTGTTAACGACGACAGCTGGAATCGCCCGTCAAATCCTTAACGGAGCTTAGGAAAGATCAACAATTTCATAATCTTGGAAGAGGCCGGCCAAGGCATTCGGTCGTTCGCCGGCAAAGGTTAACGGCAGAGATCGCCTTGCATGAAACGGGCCAGTTCGTTGATTCAGCATGTGGTGAGACTCATGGTCACAAAATCCATATGTAGCCGTGAACAAAAGCTGAATCTGGTCGAGTCACTGATTCGTGTCCGATTCGTTCCAGACTCGTTCCAACTGTTAACCCGCAGCCAATCTGGAGCTTGACAGGAGACGACTTCGAGCCACCGGTGGAACATTCCGCTTTCGCTTCGCGCTCGAAATCCTTATGTGTCGCCTGTCATACGCGCCACTTGAGGCACGCTCCCGACAACGAGAGACCAGAAAGCCTTATTTCCAGGTCGATGAACATCCAGTCGAAACATACCGAGCCGCTGATCCTGTCGGGCCGTGACGTGACCGCCGTGCTTGGGCCGACCAACACCGGCAAGACCCATCTCGCCATCGAGCGCATGGTGGCGCACGAGAGCGGCATCATCGGCCTGCCGCTCAGGCTGCTTGCGCGTGAGGTCTATGGCCGCGTGTGCGAAAAGGTCGGCGCCCACAAGGTCGCGCTGATCACCGGCGAGGAGAAGATCCAGCCGCCCGGCGCCAAATATTCGGTCTGCACCGTCGAGGCCATGCCGCGCGAGACCGACGCCGCCTTCGTCGCCATCGATGAGGTACAGTTGGCCGGCGATCTCGAGCGCGGCCACATCTTCACCGACCGCATCCTGCACCTGCGCGGCCGCCAGGAAACGCTGCTGCTGGGTGCGGCAACGATGCACGGCATCCTCCAGCGCCTCTTGAAGGGCGTCTCCGTGGTAACGCGGCCGAGGCTGTCGCATCTTGCCTATGCCGGTTCGAAGAAACTGACGCGGCTGCCGCGGCGCACGGCGATCGTCGCCTTCTCCGCCGACGAGGTCTATGCCATCGCCGAGCTGATCCGTCGCCAGCAGGGCGGCGCCGCCGTCGTGCTCGGCGCGCTATCGCCTCGCACCCGCAACGCCCAGGTGGCGCTGTTCCAGTCGGGCGACGTCGACTATCTGATCGCCACCGACGCCATCGGCATGGGTCTCAACCTTGATCTCGATCATGTCGCCTTCGCCCAGAACCGTAAGTTCGACGGCTATCAGTATCGCAACCTGACGGCGGCCGAGCTCGGCCAGATCGCCGGCCGCGCCGGCCGGCATCTGCGCGACGGCACGTTTGGCGTCACCGGCCAGGTCGATCCGCTGGACGAGGATCTGGTCAAGAAGATCGAAGGCCACGACTTCGACCCGGTGAAGGTGCTGCAGTGGCGCACCGCGCATTTCGACTTCGCCAGCCTCGACGCGCTGAAACGCTCGATCGAGACCAACGCCCCGGTCGAGGGGCTGACGCGGGCACTGCCTGCCGTCGATGCGCAGGCGCTCGAGCACCTGTCGCGCGACGAGGATATCCGCGCACTCGCCACCAATGCCAAACGCGTGGCGCTGCTGTGGGAAGCCTGCGCGCTGCCCGACTACCGCAAGATCGCGCCGGCCCAGCATGCCGACCTCATTGCTTCGATCTATACGGACCTCGCCCGGCATGGCCATGTCGATGAAAATTACATGGCCGAGCAGGTGCGCCGCGCCGACACCACCGAAGGCGACATAGACACGCTGTCGCATCGCATTGCCCAGATCCGCACCTGGACATTCGTGTCGAACCGGCCCGGCTGGCTGGCCGATCAGGCACACTGGCAGGAAAAGACGCGCGAAATCGAAGACAGATTGTCGGATGCGCTGCATGAGCGGTTGACGAAACGCTTCGTAGACCGCAGGACTTCCGTCCTCATGCGGCGCCTTAGAGAAAATACCATGCCTGAAGCCGAAATTAGTCCTACCGGAACCGTCCTTGTCGAAGGCCATCATGTCGGCGAGTTGCAAGGGTTCCGCTTCACCGCCGACCAGACCGCCGGCGGCGAAGACGCCAAGGCTGTGCGCACCGCCGCCCAGAAGGCGCTGGCCGCCGAATTCGAGGCGCGCGCCGAACGCTTCGGTGCTAGCGCCAATGGCGACATCGCACTTGGCTCGGATGGCACGCTGCGCTGGATCGGCGCGCCGATCGGCACACTGGTTGCCGGCGAAGACACGCTCAAGCCGCGCCTCGTGCTGCTGGCCGACGAACAGTTGACCGGCCCGGCGCGCGACAAGGTCGCGGCGCGTGCCGAACGTTTCGTCAATTTCCAGATCGAGTTGCTGCTGAAGCCGCTGGTCGACCTGAAGAACGCCGATCAGATTGCCGGCATCGGCCGCGGTATCGCCTTCCAGCTGGTTGAGAATTTCGGCCCCATCAACCGCCGCGACATTGCCGAGGAGATGAAGTCGCTCGACCAGGAGGGCCGTGCAGCCCTTCGACGGCTCGGCGTGCGCTTCGGCGCCTACCATGTCTTCGTGCCGGCGCTGATCAAGCCGGCGCCAGCCGGACTGGTGACGCTGCTGTGGGCGCTGAAGAACGACGGCAAGGACAAGCCGGGCTTTGGCGACGTGGTCCATGCACTCGCCTCCGGCCGCACCTCGGTGGTCATCGATCCCACTTTCGACAAGACCTTCTACAAGCTTGCCGGCTACCGCAATCTCGGCCGCCGCGCGGTGCGCATCGACATTCTGGAGCGGCTGGCGGATTTGATCCGCCCGGCGACCAACTGGAAGCCTGGTCTCGGCCAACGGCCGGACGGCGCCTATGACGGCCAGTCCTTCATGGTGACGCCGCCGATGATGTCGATCCTCGGCGCCACCGCCGACGACATGGAAGAGATCCTGAAAGGTCTCGGCTACCGTGCCGAGCCGAAGCCGGCCGTCGAGGTCAAGGCGCGGCTCGAGGCGCAGGACAATGCCGCGCGCGAAGCGGCGGCGGCGAAGGCCGCGGCTGAAGAGGCCGCACGGGCCGAGCAGGCCAAGGCAGCGGAAGCCGCGGCGGTCGACGCGACTGCGGAGGCGCCGGTCGAAGGTTCGGAGCCGGCTGCCGCTGTCGAGGCCACGGCCGAAATTCCTGTCGAACCCATAGCGGAAGCGGCGGCCGAGCCGGTCGCGGAAGAACAACCCGAAGCGCCGGCCGAAGCCACGGAAGAAGCAGCAACGGAGGCCGTCGCCGAAGTGGTCGCCGAACCCGTGCTGGCTGCCGAGCCAAAGACGGAAGCCGAACCTGTCGCGACCGCATCGGCCGAGTCAGTTTCCGAAGCTGCGCCCGCGGCGGAAGTGACGTCGGACGAGCCTGTCGTGGTGGCCGATGCAGCCGCCAGCGAGCCCGCTCCGGAAGCCGAGGCGCCAAAGCCGATCCTGTTGTGGCGTCAGGGCCGTTTCGAACAGCGCCCCCGCCATCCCGGCCGCAACAATCGCTCGCGCAACGGACAGGCGCGCGGCCGAAGCGATGCACCGGCCGATGCTGCCGGAGCACCGGCCCCAGCCACGCCTGGAGAACGTCCTGCTCACGAGGGGCGACGCGACGGCACCGGCAAGCCGCGCTTCGACCGCTCGAAGTTCAAGCCCAAGCCGCAGGGCGAGGGCGAGCAGCGTCGTGAAGGCCGTCCACAAGGCGAGCGCCCCGACCGCCGCGAAGGTCGGCCCGACTGGAAGGGCGGCAGGCCGGATGGCAAGGGTGGCGGCCCTGATCGGGCCAAGGGCGGCGGAAAGCCGGCCTTCCAGTCGAAACCGCGCGAGGAGCGCCCGGTGCGCTTCGATCCGGACTCGCCTTTCGCCAAGCTCGCCGCTTTGCGCGACCAGCTGAAGAAGTAGACTCAGGGCTCGCGTCGATGGTTGCCCCAACGGCTGCCCGAGACCGCCAGCGCATCGACAAATGGCTGTTCTTCTCGCGCGCCGTGAAATCGCGCTCGCTGGCGGCGAAACTTGTGGTCGCCGGCCGGGTTCGCATCAATCGCGACAAAGCAGCGCAGGCCTCCGATCTGGTCAAGCCCGGAGACGTCCTGACCATCACACTTGATCGTCGGATCTTCGTCTGGAGGGTGCTGACCGCCGGCGTGCGGCGTGGTCCGGCCGAGGAGGCACGCACGCTGTACGAGGATATCTCGCCGCCGCCCGCGCCGACGGGCGAAGCCCCTCCCGATGCAATTCCGGCGCTGCGCGAGGCCGGCAGCGGCCGCCCGACGAAGAAGGAACGCCGCCAGACCGACCGGTTGCTTGGCGATGACTGATGTGTCGGCCAAAAAAGTGCGCGACGATTTTGGGGCAACGAGACGCACAAAACGAAGCCTGAACCCGGCGAACGAGACACTTCGCAGGACTTGACCGATCCCTGCTGGGCCTGCTGTCTGGAATTCCATTTCGGAAACGCTGATGCCACAAGGCATGGCTGCCCTTGCAAGCGGCGGGCAAAGGCGTTACCTCACGGAAAAAGCCCAACAAAATGGGACGTCCCGGAGCCGACCGATGACCTATGTCGTGACCGACAATTGCATCAAATGCAAATATATGGACTGCATCGAGGTCTGTCCGGTCGATTGTTTCTACGAAGGCGAGAACATGCTCGTCATCCATCCCGACGAGTGCATCGACTGCGGCGTCTGCGAGCCGGAATGCCCGGCCGACGCGATCAAGCCCGACACTGAGTCAGGGCTCGACAAATGGTTGCAGATCAACACCGAATACGCCGAGAAATGGCCCAATATCACCGCCAAGAAGGAACCTCCGGCCGACGCCAAATCCTTCGACGGCGAGGCCGGTAAGTTCGAGAAATACTTCTCGGCCGAGCCCGGCGAAGGCGATTGACAACAGGTCCGCAAAGGCTGGTATTACGTTGGGTAAGAGACAGGTCACATAAAGCGCCTTGACAGGCGGCGCTTAACTGTGGCCTTCGCTTATGCAGCAAAACCTTGATTCTTCCGACTTTTTGTGTTACATCAGCCAAACATGCCGGTGACACAACGTCGATTTATGGCGCAGACGCCCCAAATCACTGAAAGGTGAAAATCTCATTCCGGACCAGAGCGATCTGGGCTAGGCGGTCGCACTATTGCGGTTTGCCGGTCCCGGCTTTTCCGGATGGGTTCATCTGTTGTGCGGCTAACGATCGGTTTCCCCGATCGCGCGAGTTCGGGCCGGCAGGACGCCGGTACCACAACAAGGAGTTCAGGGCGCAATGGCAACGATAACCCCGCAGAAGAAGTCCACCGCTGCGCGTCACGGTTTCAAGACCGGCGAGTACATTGTCTATCCGGCGCATGGCGTCGGCCAGATCGTCTCGATCGACGAGCAGGAAGTCGCTGGGCACAAGCTGGAACTGTTCGTCATCGACTTCCAGAAGGACAAGATGCGTCTGAAGGTGCCGGTCGCCAAGGCGACCTCCATCGGCATGCGCAAGCTGTCGGAAGAGGATTATGTCGAGCGCGCGCTGAAAGTCGTGCAGGGCCGCGCCCGCGTCAAGCGCACCATGTGGTCGCGCCGCGCCCAGGAGTATGATGCGAAGATCAATTCCGGCGACCTGATCTCGATCTCGGAAGTTGTGCGCGACCTCTACCGCGCCGACAACCAGCCCGAGCAGTCTTATTCCGAACGCCAGCTCTACGAGGCGGCACTCGACCGCATGGCCCGCGAGATCGCGGCCGTCAACCGGATGTCGGAAACCGAAGCCGTGCGCCTGATCGAGGTCAACCTCAACAAGGGCCCTAAGCGGGGCGCCAAGGCCGACAATGAGGAAGCCGAGCAGGAAGAAGCTGCCTGAACTTTTTTCACCTTTGAATCCATGAAAAACCCGGCCTTGCGCCGGGTTTTTTGTTTCTGGGACGATAGGCTGAAGCGTGTAGCCGCCTACCCCTCGCCGCCGCCTTCCCTCTCCGCCTCTTGCTTCAGCGTCGCAATGAAACGCCTGGTCCGCTGGTGTTCCGGATTGCCGAACAGCAGGGCCGCCGGGCCTTTCTCGACGATGACGCCGGCATCGAGGAAGACCACCTCCTGGGCGATCTTGGAGGCGAGGCGCAGATCATGCGTCGCCATCACCATGGTCGTCCCTTCGCTGGCAAGCTTGCCGAGCACGTCGACCACCTCTTGCGCCAGTTCCGGGTCGAGCGCCGAGGTCGGCTCGTCGCACAGCAACACTTTCGGCGACGGGGCGAGCGCGCGAGCGATCGCCACGCGCTGCTGCTGGCCACCCGACAGGGTTGCCGGCCAAGCATCGGCCTTGTGTGCCATGCCGACCTTTTCCAGCAAAGCGAGCGCCCGCTCGCGCGCCCGCTCCGTTGGCCATTTCAGCACCGTCACTAGGCCCTCCATGACATTCTCGATCGCGGTGCGATGCGGAAACAGCTGGAAGTTCTGGAACACCATGCCGGTTTGCAGGCGCAGGCGCTGGATATCCCTGGACGGAACCTTGCCGCCGGGGTGGAACTCGAGCGTCTCGTCGCCGATCCGCACCGTGCCGGATGTCGGGATCTCCAGCAGGTTGATGCAGCGCAGCAGCGTGCTCTTGCCGCCACCCGAAGGGCCGACCAGCGCCGTGACGCTGCCTTCGGCGATGGTGACCGTCACGCCCTTCAGCACGAGATTGTCGCCGAAGCGCTTTTCGATGTTGGTGAGGCCGATCATGAGCGCGCCTCCAGGAAGCCGCCATAGCGGTTGAGTCGTTCTTCCAGCCGCGTCTGCAAGGCCGACAGCACCGAGCTCATCGCCAGATAGAGGATCGCCGCCTCGACATAGAGGATCAGCGGCTCATAGGTGGTGGCGACGATGCGCTGCGCGGCCTGGAACATCTCCGGAACGGTGATGGCGGCGGCCAGCGACGTATCCTTGACCAGCGAGATGAAGGTGTTGGAGAGCGGCGGCACCGCGACCCGTCCGGCCTGCGGCAGTATGGTGCGCCGCATCGCTTGGCTCCAGGTCATACCTATCGAATAGGCGGCTTCCCACTGGCCTTTCGGCACCGAGCCTATAGCGGCGCGGATGATTTCCGACGTGTAGGCGCCGATGTTGAGCGTGAAGCCGATCAACGCGGCGGTGAAGGCGTCAAGCAGGATGCCGACCGACGGCAGGCCGTAGAAGATCAGGAACAGCTGCACCAACAGCGGCGTGCCGCGGAAGATCCAGACATAGAAGCGCACAAGCGCGACCAGCGGCTTCGGGCCGAACAGCCGGGCAAGCGCTGCACCGAGGCCGACCGTCAAGCCGAGAACGAAGGACAGCAGTGTCAACGGCACGGTGAAGATCAGGGCCGCCCACAAGAGCGAAGGCAGCGACTCCAGCATCAGTTGCAGCCAGTGCGGCACGTAAGACCCTCCAGATGGTCGAGGCGGCTTGATCAGGCGCGAATGCGCTCGACATATCACGACAAAAGCGGCGGACCGTCAAAGACGGCTCGCCGCTTGATATCTCATGGGCCGTGACTGGCCTCGCCGCGTAGATTACTTCGAAACGTCCTGGCCGAAATAGGTGTCGGCGATCTTCTTATAGGTGCCGTCGGCTTTGATGTCGGCCAGTGCCTTGTTGATCGCCGCAACCAGTTCCGGATCGCCCTTGCGCACGATGACGCCGGAATAGTCGGCGTTTTCCTCTTGCGCGGCGATCTTCACATTGGCGTCGGGCTTGTGCTTCTTGAAGTCGAGGAACGACAGGCTGTCATTGATGGTTGCGTCGGCACGGCCGGTCAGAAGCAGCTGAATCGACTGGTCGAAGCCGTCGGTGCCGACGAGTTCGGCGCCGTTGGTCTCTGCGAGCTTGCCAAAATTCGAGGTCAGCGACTGCGCCGACTTCTTGCCCTTGAGATCGGCGAAGGTCTTGATGTCGGTGTTGTCGCCGCGCACGATCAGCACCGCCTTGGAGGCGATGTAGGGATCGGAGAAGTCATATTTGGCCTTGCGCGCGTCGGTGATGCCGACTTCGTTTATGACGGTATCATAGCGATTGGCGTCGAGACCGGCGATCAGCCCGTCCCACTTGCCTTCGAGGAACTCGGCCTTGACGCCGAGCTTGTCGGCGATGGCCTTGGCAATTTCGACGTCGAAACCGACCAGCGCGCCCGAAGTGTCATGATAAGTGAACGGCGCATAGGTGCCTTCCGTACCGACCTTGATGACGCCCGCCTGCTTGATCTGGTCGAGATTGGCGCCGGCATGGCCCGACGTGACAGCCAGAGCCTGCAGCGTTCCGGCGACGATAAGCGACTTGAGCCATTTCATTTTTCTGTGATCCCGTCCTTGGCCGGCTGTCCGGCATGTTGTGAGGGTTGGAAACTGACAGATACAAGTCGAAAAAATAAGGAACAGGATTTCAAAAACAGCCAACTTCTGAAATCAGATTCTCGAAATAGTGCTTTTTGGACGCAATCGACAGGGTCGCCGATCATCGCCGAGATCCCTCAGGCAACAAATCGAGCCGCCAACGGCTACGGAACCATTTTCCTGCGTGGCACGTTCTGGATTTCTAGGGCACGACGCTGCGATTTCAACCCGGGCGCCCTGCCAAGTTTGCAAAGTCATCCGCATCGCCTGAGCCAGGGAGCGCCTCATGATGGAAGACACTGCAGGACGGATCATGGTCCGCGCGGCAATGAGGGCTCCCTACCTCGAACGTGAAGAAGAGCACCGGCTCGCATTGCTCTGGAAACAAGACAACGACCAGAACGCGCTGCACAGCATCACGGTTGCGCATATGCGGCTGGTCATTTCCATGGCTTCCAAATTCCGCCACTACGGTCTGCCGCTCGGCGATCTGATCCAAGAAGGGCATGTCGGCCTGCTCGAAGCGGCCGCCCGCTTCGAGCCTGAACGCGAGGTACGGTTTTCAACTTACGCGACGTGGTGGATCCGCGCCTCGATGCAGGACTACATCCTGCGCAACTGGTCGATCGTGCGCGGCGGCACCAGCTCGGCGCAGAAGGCACTTTTCTTCAACCTGCGCCGCTTGCGCGCGCGGCTGGCCAACGGCACTGAACCGCTGTCCAACGCAACGCTCTATCGCGAGGTTTCGGAGGCGCTCGGCGTCTCCGAGGCCGACGTCGCGATGATGGATTCGCGGCTGTCGGCGCCCGACTCCTCGCTCAACATGCCGGTTGCCGATGACGCGGGTTCGAACGAGCGCATGGATTTCCTCGTCTCGGACGATCCTCTCCCCGACGAGGTCGTCGGCGACACGATCGATGTCGAGCGCCGCTCCGTGTGGTTGAAAGCGGCGCTCGCGGCCCTCAATGCCCGCGAGCTCCGGATCATCGAGGAACGCCGGTTGAGCGATGAAGGCGCAACGCTGGAAGCGCTTGGCGAGACGCTTGGCATCTCCAAGGAACGCGTCCGCCAGATCGAGGCGCGCGCCATGGAAAAGCTCAAGGTGGCGCTGGTGAAGCAGAATCCGGAATTTCTGGCGACTGCCGCCTGACGCGCGGCATGTGTCTTACTTGTCGGTGACGATCTTAACCTTGTCGCCGGCCGAGACCGCGGCACCTGGCGACAGCGCATTCAGCACGCGGAACAGGTCGAGCTTGCGATCGACACCAACCATCTGGGCGGAAAGCGAACCCATCGTCTGGCCGGGCTGAACGGTGACGACGCGGATATGCAGCGGCTTCAGCGCCGCCTTTTCCGCGGCACTGAGGATACGGAACGATCCGCTCACCGAACGCGCCACCGCATCCAGCGACGTGCTGGCCGACGGCGCTGCGGTCAGCAGCCGGTAGACCTGGCCGCCGGCGCGGATCACGGCGATATCGAACTGCCAGCCTTCGGCACCGGCATGCGCGGTCGCCGCCTCGTTGCCGTTGATCGTTTCCTGCTTGACGGTGCTGTCGTCCAGCCCAGCCACCCAGCCGCTGCGGATATAGTCGGTGAGCGCCCGGTTCTTGTCGATCGAAACACCGTCGAAGCGGATCGCCATGTCACCAGGCCCGGTTGCCGTCACCGCCGCCGCCGAATTATCGATGATGAAGCCTTGCGGCACCGAGAAGGACACGCCGAGGCCCGGATGCAGGAAGGTTTCGCCGCGCACATAGCCTTCCTCGGGCGTGTCGCCATAGAGCAGGCCGTCTATGCCGGCGAGGAACGAATCGCGGTCGCGCGTGCCGAAGCCGGGCGCGCCGAACTGGCGGGCATGGCGCTGCGCCAGATCGATGCGCTGCGGCGTGTTGGGGTGGGTGGCCAGGAAGTCGAGGCTGGCGTCGGTGGCGCCGCTGATCGAGCGGAAATCGGTATAGGCCGACATCGACTGCAGGAAGCGGCCGGCGGCGAAAGGATCGTAGCCGGCTTCGCCGATCGACTTGATGCCGATGGCGTCAGCCTCCAGTTCCTGATTGCGCGAGAATTGCGCCAGTCTGAGCTTGCCGCGGATCAGCGCCGCCTTGGCGGTCGGGCTGTCGCCGAGGACATCCGAAACCACCTTGGTCGCCAGGCCTTCCTCGGCTTCCAGCTGCTGGCGCTGCAAGCCATGGTTGGCGGTGACGTGGCCCATCTCATGCGCGATGACCGCGGCGAGCTCGGCCGAATCATTTGCCAGCGCCAGCAGACCGCGCGTGATGTAGAGATAACCGCCCGGCAACGCGAAGGCATTGACGTTGGGCGAATTCAAAATGGTGATGCGATAGGTCTGCGTCGGATTGGCCGACACGACAGTCAGATTGCCGACCACCTTGGCGACCATGCGCTCGAGCTTGGGATCGGAATATTCGCCGCCATAGGTCGCCAGGATGCGCGGATGCTGCGCCTTGGCCAGTTCGGCGAGCTTGCTGTTGGCAGCGACATTGTCGACAGTGATCGGCCTGTCGGAAGGCTGGAAGCCGGATTCCTGAACCTCGGGAGGCGTGAACATCTGACAGCTCGCCAGCGCCACGGCAAAGCCGGCCAGCGTGAGAAAGCGCGCCAGCGGATTCATTCGTAGTTTGTCAACGCCGATCGCCAGAACGGCTTCCTTTCGGGTCCCGGCGCATGACCACGAAAATCGGGGGCGATCTTCGGAAAATGTCATGCGCTATCTCAAACTGCTGCAAATCACGGCCTGTGCCGGACCAGTAGGGCGGACCTAGCCACACTCCTCCAGCCGTGGCAAGCAAGCGCCGCATCGCCTGGGGCCGGTTTGACCGTAAATTATGTCCGCTTCCGGGCAACATCTCGTGATACGGCATCCCCGGCACCCGCGCCGATATAGCGCCGGAACACTTCCGGGCCAGCCCCGGTGAAGAATTCGTCCGCCATGCCGGTTGCCGCGACAACGCCATTGTCCAGAAACACCACGTGCTCGCCGATTCGGCGGACATCCTCCGGCTGGTGGGTGACGAACAGCACCGTCATGCCTCGTTCGACATGCACCGCGGCGACCAGATCCAGCATGTCGTCGCGCAGCGCCGGTCCGAGCGAGGCGAAGGGTTCGTCGAGCAGGAGTACTGGCCGGTCGCGCACCAGGACGCGGGCCAGGGCGACGCGCTGGCGCTCACCGCCGGAGAGTTCGCGCGGCAGGCGCTTTTCCTTGCCGGCAAGGCCGGTGCGTTCGAGCGCCTCGGCGATCGTGGCGCGGTCCCTGTCGGTCAGCAGCAAGGATGGCGAGCGGCCGAGCCCGACATTCTGCTCCACTGAGAGATGCGCAAAGAGATTGTTTTCCTGGAACACCATCGAAACAGGCCGCGCTGACGGTGGCTCAGCGCTGACATCGGCCCCGCCGATCAGCACGCGGCCCGACTGCGGCGTCTCGAAGCCCGCCACAAGGTTGAGCAGCGTCGACTTGCCAGAACCGCTCGGCCCCATGATGGCGGTGATTTTCGCCGCGGCGAAATCGACATCGAAAACGAGCGGCGCCTCTCCATAGCTGAACGACACCTGGTCCAGCCGCACCGGGGCGCCCTTTTCAGTCCTGCTGGCCACCCCGTCAGGCATCCCGGTCCTTCTCCGTTCCCAGCCAGTGCGCCGCCATGATCAACGCGAGGCAGACGAGGCCGAGCAGCAGCGCCAGGCCGGCAGCGTCCTGCGTGCGGTAGCTGCCCATGCGCGCCAACAGAAGGTAAGGCAAGGTTTGCACGGAATCACTGCCGAACAGCGCGATGACGCCGAGATCGCCGAGCGACAGCGCCATGGCGAAAGCAAAGGCGGTGGCGAGCGGCCGCCGCAGCGACGGCCAGTCGACCAGCATCAACCGGTTCCAGCCGGTGATTCCGAGCTGAGCACAGAGCCTTTCGTGACGCTCGCTCGCCGCATCATAGGCGGGACGGACAGCGCGCAGCGCGAACGGCATTGCCATCACCGCGTTGACGGTGACGACCATGACCGGGGCGATGGCAAAGACATCGCCGACATGGCGCAGCAACAGGAACCAGCCGGCGCCGACGACGATCGGCGGCACGACGAGGACAAAACCGGCGCCGGTATCGGCGGCATGTTCGAGCATCGTCTTTGCGCCGGAGCGGCGGTTCAGCGCCAGCGCCCGGCGCGCCATGGTCAGCGCCAGCGACAGCGTCACGGAAAGCAGGGCCGACAGGAAGGCGAGCACCGCACTGGTCAGCGTCGCCTGCCGCACGACGGCCTCGCCGGCCAGGCGGCCGAGATCGGCGCCAAGCCCGGCCATCACCGTGGCCGCCATCGGTCCGACGACAAACAGCAGCGCCAACACGATGAGCACGACGTTCAGCAAGGTTTCGGTCCCATTGACGGAGAGGTAGCGGCGCGGCGCCACCGGCAGGTTGGTGTCGCCGACCACATTGGCGCCAAGCCGCGTCAGCGCCAGCACGACGACAAACGTCAAGGCGATCTGCAGCAAGGTCAGCGTGACGGCCCGCGCGGGATCGAAATCGAAGCGCAGCGCCTGGTAGATGCCGACCTCCAGCGTCGTCGCGGCCGGCCCGCCGCCGAGCGTCAGCACGATCGTGAAGGATGTGATGCAGAGCATGAACACAAGCCCGGCGACACCCGGCAACGCCGCACGCAGCGTTGGCCATTCGATCAACCGGAACGCCGGCCGCGCGCCCATGCCGAGCTGGCTGGCCAACCGCCACTGATCGGCGGGAATGGTCTGCAATGCCTCGAGGAACAGCCGCACGCTGAGCGGCAGGTTGAAGAAGACATGCGCGACGAGGATGCCCGACAGGCCATAGATGCCCGGCCAACTCCCACCGCCGATTACCGCGAACACGCCGGCGAAATAGCCGGCGCGGCCATAGAGAGCGAGAATGCCGAGTGCCGCGACGATGGCCGGCAGCGCCAATGGTACGGCGAACAGCTGCAGGATGAAGGCGCGGCCAGGGAAGCGCGGATGCCGCGACAGCGCGCGCGCCACCAACAGCGCCGGCCCGACCGAAAGCAGCGTCGAGAGCGCCGCTTGCAAGAGCGTGAAGCGAACGACGCGCAGCAGATAAGGATCGAAGGCTGCCCAAGCGCCAGAGAAGTCGTGAGCGCCTTCGAAAAGCAGCCCGGCAAACGCGCCGCCGATCAGCAGCGCGAGGGCGGCGAGCGCGATGATGCCGGCGGTGATGCGGGGGTCAGCTGGATGGCGCGTGGGCATGTCGCGCTACCCAACGCTGTCATGGGTGTCAATTGATTGAAATGCTTGGCTAAGGTCTAGTTCCCGCCCACCCCCCTCTGTCCTACCGGACATCTCCCCCGCAAGGGGGGAGATTGCTCGTTTCGCCACCCAGGCCAAATTCCAAAATGGCAGGAATGAGCGAGGCGACAGAGCTGCCGATCTCCCTCCTTGCGGGGGAGATGGCCGGCAGGCCAGAGGGGGGTGACTTGGCACAAACATATGGCGAAGCTTGAATCCTACTTGCTCATCGCCGCCAGCCATTCATCGACCCAGGCCTTGCGGTTGGCGGCGACCTCCTCGGGGCTGAACAGCAAGGTCTTGGTCGGCTTGACCAATTTGTCGAAGGCCGGGTTGAGCGGCTTGTCGGTCTTACCGGCCGGGAACATCCAGTTGGTCTCGGGGATGGCATCCTGGAATTTCGGCCCGGTCATGAAGGCCAGGAACTTTTCCGCCAGCGGGTTTTTCGCCCCTGTCGTGGTGATGCCGGCAACCTCGATCTGCAGATATTCGCCCTCTTCGAACGACGCTGCCTGGTAGCGCTCGGTGTTCTCGGCGACCATGTGATAGGCCGGCGACGTCGTGTAGGACAGCACCATCGGCGCCTCGCCCTTGGTGAACAGGCCATAGGCCTCGCTCCAGCCCGGCGTCACGGTCAGCACTTTCGACTTGAGCTTGGCCCAGGCTTCCGGCGCCTTGTCGCCATAGACCGACTTGACCCACAACAGCAGGCCGAGACCCGGGGTCGAGGTGCGCGGATCCTGGATGACGATCTTGTCGTCGGCGCTGCCTTCGACCAGGTCCTTCAGGCTCTTCGGCGGGCTCTTCAGCTTTTCAGTGTCGTAGACGACGGCGAAATAGCCATAGTCGAAAGGAACGAAAGTATCGTCGCTCCAGCCGCCCGGCACATTGACGCCGGACACCGCGCCATGCGGCGCAAACAGCCCCGTGGCCTTGGCATCGGCGGTGAGATTGGTGTCGAGGCCAAGCACGATGTCGGCCTTGGTCGATGGCCCTTCCAGCCTGACGCGGTTGAGCAGCGCGACGCCATCGGCGACAGAGACGAACTCGACATCGCAGCCGCACTCGGCTTCGAATTCCTTCTTCACCACGGGACCTGGACCCCAGTCGGCGGTGAAACTCTCATAGGTGTAGACGGTGAGCTTGTCCTTGGCCAAGGCAGGTCCGGACAGGACCATGACCATCGCTGTGGCAAGGGAGTAGAAAAGCGTGCGCATCGGCGCCTCCTTCGTTCGAATTGAAAGGAATTGAGGCGCCGGACTGTCCGAAACGTCTAATCCCTCCGCCGGTACAAACCGGATCAGGTTCAGCGGGTTGGCGAGATTGCCTCTCAGCCGGTCCGCGAAGATCGCGTCCGGCACCCCGTTAGAGCGTTTCGAGACATAGGCCGGGCCGATCCCTCACGCAAGTGGCAGTTTGCCGGCCTTCCGTTTCCCGTGCCGGGCTGGTAAGGGCCACACGATATGAGCACATTCACCATCCTGCTTGGCGGCGATCTCATCCGCACGCCACGGCTCGACCACCAGGTCGAAGGCTCCCGCGTCATCGCCGCCGACGCCGGCATCGGCCATGCGCCGCTGCTGGGCCTTGTCCCGGAACTGTGGGTGGGTGATTTCGATTCCGTGCCGGCCAACCTGCCGGACGACCTCGCCGCCGTGCCCCGTCGGACCTTTCCGGCGGAGAAGGACCAGACGGATGGCGAACTGGCGGTCGCCGCCGCACTGGAGCGCGGCGCGACCAGCCTGATGCTCGCCGGCGCTTTCGGCGGCAAGCGCGCCGACCACGCCTTCCTGCATCTGGCGCTTGCCCTGCGGCTGGCCGAAGCCGGAACAGAGATAGTTTTGACCAGTGGCGCGCAGGAAGGCGTTCCACTGCTGCACGGGAAAGCCGGCTTCGACTATGCCGACGGCACGTTGTTTTCGGTGCTTGGCTTTTCCGATCTTTCCGGCCTGACCGTCACCGGCGCCAAATGGCCGCTCGACCGCGTCAGGGTCGCGTTCGGCTCCTCATTGACCATCTCCAACGAGGTCAAGGGCCGCCTCGAAATCACACTCGGCCAGGGCCGCGCGCTGTTGCTCGCCCACCCTTATCCACTACCTGAAAGCTGATATGGCCCCGCCCCTTCTCAATCTCGACGGGATAAAACTGACCTTCGGTGGCACGCCGCTGCTCGATGGCGCCGCCTTGACCGCCTCGGCCGGCGACAAGATCGCGCTGGTCGGCCGCAACGGGTCTGGCAAGTCGACGCTGCTGAAGATCGCCGCCGGCCTGATCGAGCCACAGGACGGCGAGGTATTCCGGCAGCCTTCGGCGACAATCCGCTATTTGCCGCAGATGCCCGACATGGAGGGTTTTGCGACGGTGCGCGCCTATGTCGAGGCCGGGCTCGGACCTGCCGACGATCCATACCGCGCCAGCTATCTCATGGAGCATCTCGGCCTGTCGGGCGAGGAGCGGCCGAACGATCTTTCCGGCGGTGAGGCCAGGCGCGCGGCACTCGCCCGCGTCATGGCGCCGGAGCCCGATATTCTGCTGCTTGATGAGCCGACCAACCATCTCGATCTCTCGGTGATCGAATGGCTGGAAGAAGAGCTCGTCCGCACCTCCTCGGCGCTCGTCGTCATCTCCCACGACCGCCGTTTCCTCGAGCGCGTATCGCGCGCCACCGTCTGGCTCGACCGCGGCCAGACCCGCAGGCTGGACAAGGGCTTTGGCCATTTCGAGGAATGGCGCGACCTCGTGCTGGAGGAGGAAGAGCGCGAACAGCACAAGCTCGGCCGCCAGATCGTGCGCGAGGAGCACTGGCTGCGCTACGGCGTGACGGCACGGCGCAAGCGCAACATGCGCCGCCTTGGCGAATTGCAGACCATGCGCCAGCGTTTTCGTGGCCATCGCGGCGCCGAAGGCTCGGCAACCATGGTGGCGAGCGACGCCGCCGAATCCGGCAAGCTGGTGATCGAGGCGAAAAACATCGAGAAGAGCTTCGGCGACCTCACCGTGGTTAAGGCATTCTCGACCCGCATCCAGCGCGGCGATCGCGTCGGCCTCGTCGGGCCGAACGGCGCCGGCAAGACGACGCTGCTGAAGATGCTGACCGGTGAGTTGAAGCCCGACGCCGGGTCGGTGCGGCTCGGCACCAATCTGGAGATCGCCACGCTCGACCAGAAGCGCGAAGCGGTCGATCCGCAAGAGACGCTGGCGCAATATCTCACCGACGGACGCGGCGAGAACCTCGTCATCAATGGCGAGCAGCGCCATGTCGTCTCCTACATGAAGGATTTCCTGTTCAAGGCCGAGCAGGCACGCACGCCTGTCCGCGAGCTCTCCGGCGGCGAACGGGCGCGGCTCTTGCTGGCGCGCGTGCTGGCGCGGCCGGCAAACCTTCTGGTGCTTGATGAGCCGACCAACGATCTCGACATGGAAACGCTGGAACTGCTGCAGGAACTGGTTGCCGGCTTTGCCGGCACCGTCATCCTGGTCAGCCACGACCGCGATTTCCTCGACCGCACCGTGACCAGCATCATTGCGCCGGACGGCGGCGGGCGCTGGATCGAATATGCCGGCGGCTATTCGGACATGCTGGCGCAGCGCGGCGGCACCAGGCTAGACGACCGCAAGGCGCGGACGAAAACCGAAGCCGGCGAAGCCCCGGTCGCGACCAAGAATGAAGCCGCCGCGCCAAAGGGGCCGGCGAAGAAACTGTCGTTCAAGCAGAAATTCGCGCTGGAATCCCTTCCCAAGAAAATCGAGGCTGTGATGGCGTCGATCTCGAGGCTTGAGAACAACATTGCCGATCCGGCCTATTACGAGCGCGATCCGGCCTCGTTCCAGAAGACCATCGCCGCCCTCGACAAGGAGCGCGCGACGCTGGCCGCATTGGAGGAAGAGTGGCTGGAACTGGAGATGCTGCGCGAGGAGATGGAAGGGTGAGGAGCGTTCGGCCGCAGGCCGATCAATCGACAACGATTTGTCGATTGAAGTGACGAACGCCCGGAGCCAGAGCGAAGGGCCGGATTGCCCCAAGGCGGAAATGCGCATACATTATGCGCATACTGTGGAGGCTACTATGCGCAAGATTGCCTTGAATGCGATCCGTCAGCCAGCAAATCTGTCGATCGATTCGAACCTCATGAGGGAAGCCAAGGGCCTTGACGTGAATGTCTCGCGCGCCGCGGAGGCTGGCATCGCGGAAGCGGTGGCGGCCGAAAAAACACGGCTGTGGAAACTTGAGAATCGCGCCACCATGGATGCGTGGAACGACTATGTCGAAAAACACGGCATCCCGCTGGAAGACTCGCGGCAGTTCTGATGGCACGTTTCGATGTCTTCGCGGGGCGCATCGAAGGCAGCTATTTGCTCGACGTTCAATCCGACTTGCTCGACAATTTCAAAACACGGGTGGTGGTTCCGCTTCTACCGGTCGCAACGGCGCCGCCGCCGATGCGAAAGCTCCATCCCACCTTCGAAATCAACGGGCGAAAACTGGTCATGGCCACCCATCTGATCGCAACCGTGGCTGCCAGCGAATTGGGTGATAGTCGACTGAACCTGGCGAAGCAGCACGACGTCATCGTCGCCGCGCTCGACATGCTGTTCCAGGGCTTTTGAGACAGCAGGCGCCACGCCCGACGCCCTGCTCAGCCCGCCGTCTTCGCCTGCCAGGCCTTGATCGCCTCGTCGAACACCTTCTCGCCGGGAATGCCCTTTTCCATGGTCAGCAGCGCCCGCCGTCCGGTCTTGTAGACGACCGGCACGTCGATCCAGTCCTGCCCGCGAAGCAAGGTCATGTTGGCGTCCTCATCGGCCTTGGTGTCGTTGAGCGCAACGAGGAAGAAACCGTCGGCGATCTTGGCCGGAATGCCGATCAGCGGGCTGCCGGCATCCTGTTCCGAACTCTTCATCGCGACGCGCAGGATGTTGTCGACACCGCCGCCTTCGAAGCCGTCGGGCGTCAGGAAGATCATCTCGATGATATGGCTGGCCGGCAGTGTCTGGTCGGTGTTGCGACGGATGGTCATGCGCAACTGGATGTCCTTGCCGGGAATGGTTGCCTCAGCACGGATCGCCGGTTCCGGCGGCAGGTCGCCACCGGGCGATTCCTGCACCAGCGACCAGACGATGCTGCCGGGCTCCGCCGAACCTTGGGCGGTGCTGGTGCGCTCCTCATAGAAGATTGCCTTCTGGCCCACCGGCAACGCGGTTTCGGCAGGCGCGGCCGCCGCGGCTGCAGGTGCCGGCGCGGCGCCTGCCGGTGCTGCTGCCGGTGCTGGCGGCGTGGCGGCTGCAGCCGGCGCCGCAGGTGCGGCCTCCGCTGCAGGAGGCGTCGCCGGTGCCGGTGCCGTACCGGGTGGTGGCGTTGTGGCGGGTGCGGCCGCGGGCGGAGTGCCGGCAGCCGGTGCAGAAACCGCTGGCGCGTTCGTCGCCGATGGCGGCGTGGTCAGTGCGGCGACCGATTCACCTTCGCCGATGCCGCTCTGTCCGCCGGCCGGGCCGGGGTCGACTTCGCTGCCCTGCGGCGTCAGCCGCTGGGTGAATTTCGTGGCTTCGGTTTCGGAGCCGCCGGCCGCGGGCGCTGGCGGCGTTGCCGCGGCATCTGTTGCCGGCTTGGCCGGCGCCGGCTTCACCGGTTCCGTCTTCACGACCTTGGTGCTGCCGCCGAGCCCCAGCATCTTGCCGAAGGCGTCCTTGTTCAGCCAGATGCCATAGCCACCACCGGCAACGACCAGCAAGGCGACGACGACAGCGATCAAGCCGCCATAGCTGCGCCTGCGTTCGGCGGGCCTCAGGCGCTGGAAAGTGTCCGACACCGGCTCTTCGTTGGTTGAAAAGACATCGACCCCGTCGTCCTCGGCCTCCTCGCTGTCCATCCCCGGAAGGGGCGTTTCTGTGCGAGCAGAAGGCGCTGGCGTCGGCTTTTGCCAGCTTGGCTCGACCTTGGCGGCAGGTGGTGGCGCCGGTCGATAAGGTTCCGGCTTGGCCGCGGGCGGTGCCGGCCAGGTTGGTTCTTCCTTCGCCGGTTGCCGTGCATGGCTCGGCTGGTTCTTGTTGCGGTCGATCGAGGAAAAGATGTGTTCCAGCTCCGCAAGCGGATCAGTGTCCGGCGCGCTCTTGGCGTAGTCCCGCTCGACACTCGCCACAGCGTCTTCCAGAGAGCGCTTCTGCTTGGCTATGACCTCGGCAGACAGCGGCGGCGAAAATTCCGCAAGCCTCTTTTCGAGTGCGGTACGCGCACCGTCATAGATCCGCTTGCGCGTATCGAGTCCCGGCTCGCCGTGCTTGTCGAGCTGCCTTTTCAGAACAGAAACGAAATCTGCCATGCTTCGGTCGACCTGTATTTTGCTCCCGGGCCGGCCCCCGCAAATCGGCCGCGATGCCCGGAAAGGCTGAGAAACTAGTCTTGAAACGGATCGGTCACAAGTATCGTGTCATCCCGTTCCGGGCTGGTGGACAGGAGCGCGACCGGGGCGCCGATCAGCTCCTCGATGTAGCGGACATATTTGACGGCCTGGGCTGGCAGATCGTTCCAGCTGCGCGCGCCGGCGGTGGTGCCTTTCCAGCCCTCCAGCGTCTCGTAGACCGGTTCGACGCGTGCCTGTGCGCCCTGGCTGGCCGGCAGATAGTCGATCATCTCGCCGTCGAGACGGTAGCCGGTGCAGACCTTGATCTCGTCCAGCCCGTCGAGCACGTCGAGCTTGGTCAGCGCGATGCCCTTGATACCGTTGACGGCGACAGCCTGGCGCACCAGCACTGCGTCGAACCAGCCGCAGCGGCGCTTGCGGCCGGTGACGACGCCGAATTCATGGCCGCGCGTGCCGAGGAACTCGCCGATCTCGTTCTTCTGCTCGGTCGGGAACGGGCCTTCGCCGACGCGCGTCGTATAGGCCTTGGTGATGCCGAGCACATAGCCGATGGCGCCCGGGCCGACGCCCGAGCCGGCAGCCGCCTGGCCGGCGACCGTGTTCGACGAAGTGACGAACGGATAGGTGCCGTGGTCGATATCGAGCAACGTGCCTTGCGCGCCCTCGAACAGGATGCGTTCGCCAGCGCGGCGCTTGTCGTCCAGGATTTTCCAGACCCGGTCCATATAGGGCAGGATCTCGGCCGCGACCGAGGTCAGCTCATGCATGATCGCATCATGCGTGACTTCGGCATGGCCAAGCCCGCGACGCAGCGCATTGTGGTGCGTCAGCAGCCTGTCGACCTTCAAGGGCAGCGTTTCCAAATCCGCCAAATCCATCACCCTGACCGCGCGCCGGCCCACCTTGTCTTCATAGGCCGGGCCGATGCCACGGCGGGTCGTGCCAATCTTCGTTCCGGAATTGGAGGCGGCGTCCTCGCGGAATCCGTCCAGCTCCCGATGCAGCGACAGGATAAGCGCTGTGTTTTCGGCTATTTTCAGGCGATCCGGCGCCACTTCGACGCCTTGCGCCTTGAGCTTCGCCACTTCGGCGACGAAAGCATGCGGGTCGAAAACGACGCCATTGCCGATGATGGACAGCTTGCCCTGGCGGACAACACCGGACGGAAGCAACGACAATTTGTAGACCTTGCCGTCGACGACCAGCGTGTGGCCGGCATTGTGGCCACCTTGAAAGCGCACCACGACATCGGCGCGCTCCGACAACCAGTCGACGATCTTGCCCTTGCCCTCGTCGCCCCACTGCGAGCCGACGACCACCACATTGGCCATGTTTCTATTCCCTTGAGACGCCGCCGAGCGGCTTGAATATGGTTCGAAACGACAGGCCTCTATAACGTCAAGACCTCGTGAGCGCGACCTTTCTTTGCCGCCAAAATTGCGCTGAGGCACAACAATTTTCGGCTTTGACATCATTTACTTGGGCAGACGGGGGCAATAGGCCGGCAAACACCGCAGCACCTCTGGCGGCCGGAATCCCGCCATGCATCGAAGCGCCTACATATTCCTGCTGCTTACCACCTTGCTGTGGGGCGGCAACTCGGTGGCCGGCAAGCTGGCGGTCGATCACGTCTCGCCGATGACACTCGTCTTCCTGCGCTGGATGCTGGCCGTGGCGATCTTGCTGCCGATCGGCCTTCAGACGATACGCAAGGACTGGCCCGTGGTGCGTAAGCACTGGCTCGTGCTGGCGGCCCTTGGCGCAAGCGGCTTCACCTTGTTCAACACGATCTTCTACACGGCGCTCAACTACACGACGGCGATCAACGTCTCGATCGAACAGGCGGCGATGCCGATCCTGATCATCGTCGCCAATTTCGTCTTCTTCCGCTTGCGCGTGAACTGGGCGCAGATTGTCGGCGTCGTGCTGACCATCGCCGGCGTGGTCCTGACTGCCTGCCATGGCGACCCGCGCCGGCTGTTGACGCTGGAGCTCAACTTCGGCGACGCCATCATGCTGGTCGCGGTGTTTCTCTATAGCGGCTATTCGGTCGGGCTGCGGCTGAAGCCGGTGATGCACTGGCAGAGCCTGATGCTGGCCCTGTCGGTTGCCGCACTTGTCACCTCGCTGCCCTTCTTCCTGTGGGAGGTCGCCGCCGGCAAGGTTATCGTGCCCGACGCGCGCGGCTGGGCGGTCATCGTCTATACCGCGGTCGGCGCCTCGGCCATCTCGCAGATCTTCTACATCAGGGGCAACGAACTGATTGGCGCCAACCGCGCCGGCCTGTTCATCAACCTGGTACCGATCTTCGGCACGCTGCTTTCGGTGCTGATCGTCGGCGAGACGTTCCAGCTCTACCAGGCACTGGCTCTGGTGCTTGTGCTTGGCGGCATCGGGCTTGCCGAATACAGCGGGCGCAAGGCAGCGCTGCGGTCAGCCAGAACACACTGAACAGGCAAAAGGCGCGGACCAGGCCGCGCCTTTCGATCTTTCGCGGCAGGTCGCGGGCGTCACATCGCGTTGACGTCGAACTGCAACCGCTTGGCCGAGTCGATCGACTTGTGCGCCTTGACCTGCTCCAGCACGTTTTCCGGGAACGGCGCATCGAGATAGAGCAGCGCGATGGCATCGCCGCCCGGCCGGTTGCGGCCAAGCTGGAAGTTGGCGATGTTGACGCCGTTCTCGCCGCACACCGTGCCAAGCAGGCCGATGATGCCGGGCGCGTCGGCATTGGTCGTATAGAGCATGTGCTGGCCGACCTCGGCGTCGAGATTGATGCCCTTGATCTGGATGAAGCGCGGCTTGCCGTCGGAGAAGCAGGTGCCGGCGATCGAGCGTGTCTTGTGCTCGGTCTTGACCGTCAGCTTGATGTAGCCGTCGAACACGCCGGACTTGTCGCGCTTGACTTCGGCAACGATGATGCCACGCTCCTTCACCATGATCGGCGCCGACACCATGTTGACGTCGGAGACCTGCGGCCGGATCAGCCCGGCAAGGGTGGCGCTGATCAGCGCGCGTGTGTTCATCGTCGCGGTCGAGCCGTCGAACAGGATTTCGACTTCCGTGATCGGGTCCTCGGTGACCTGGCCGACAAAGGCGCCGAGCACTTCGGCGAGCTTGACGAAGGGCTTCAGCCGCGGCGCTTCCTCGGCGGTGATCGACGGCATGTTGATGGCGTTGGAGACGGCGCCCTTGATCAGGTAATCGGCCATCTGCTCGGCGACCTGCAGCGCGACATTCTCCTGCGCTTCCGCCGTCGAGGCGCCGAGATGCGGCGTTGCCACCACATTCTCCATGCCGAACAACGCGTTCTGCTCAGCCGGCTCGACCTCGAAAACATCGATACCGACACCAGCCACCTTGCCGCTCTTCAGCGCCGCGATCAGGTCGGCTTCGACGACCAGCCCGCCACGCGCGCAGTTGATGATGCGCACGCCGTTTTTCATCTTGGCGATCGCAGCGGCGTCGATGATGTTGCGCGTCTTGTCGGTCAGCGGCGTGTGCAGCGTGATGAAGTCGGCGCGGGCGAAAAGCTCATCCAGCTCGACCTTGTCGACGCCAAGCTCTTCGGCCCGCTTGTCCGACAGGAACGGGTCGAAGGCGATGACATGCATCTTGAGACCGACGCCGCGCGTGGCGACGATCGAGCCGATGTTGCCGCAGCCGATGATGCCCAGCGTCTTGCCGGTGATCTCGACGCCCATGAAGCGGTTCTTTTCCCATTTGCCGGCATGGGTCGAGGCGTTGGCTTCCGGGATCTGACGCGCCAGCGCGAAGATCATCGCCACCGCATGTTCGGCGGTGGTGATCGAATTGCCGAAGGGCGTGTTCATCACAATGATGCCCTTGCGGCTCGCCGCAGGGATATCGACATTGTCGACGCCGATGCCGGCGCGGCCGATGACCTTGAGATTGGTAGCGGCATTGATCAGCTTTTCGGTGACCTTGGTCGCCGAGCGGATGGCGAGGCCATCATACTGGCCGATCACTTCGGCGAGCTTTTCCTTGTCCTTGCCGAGGTCGGGCAGATAGTCGACCTCGACGCCGCGATCCTTGAAGATCTGCACGGCGGTGGGAGAAAGTTTGTCTGAGACGAGAACGCGAGGCATGGATTTGATCCTTTGCGATTGGCGTCCCTCCACCTTGAGGGGAGGGTCGGCGCGAAAGCGCCGGGATTGGGTCCTTGTGGCCGAATATGGCCTGATCTTCTGGATGTTGGATCGTTGAGCCGGGTGGAGGCGCCCCCACCCAGCCCTTCGGAGTCAGGCAGCGGCCTTTAGCGAAGCCTTTTGCGCGGCAAAGGCCCAGTCGAGCCAGGACAGCAGCGCTTCGAGATCGGCGGTCTCCACCGTCGCACCGCACCAGATGCGCAGGCCGGGCGGTGCGTCGCGATAGGCGCCGATGTCATAGGCGACACCTTCCTTGTCGAGCACCGAGACCAGCCCCTTGGCGAAAGCCGCCTGCCCGTCGGCGTCGAGCGCGGACACGTCCGGGTCGGTGAAGGACAGGCAGACCGAGGTGTTCGACCGCGTCGCAGATTCGACGGCGAGATGACCGAGCCATGAGGACTTGCCGACAAAGCGATCGACAACGGCGGCATTGGCATCGGCTCTGGCGATCAGTGCCTCGAGGCCGCCGATCGACTTCGCCCAGTGCAGCGCGTCGAGATAATCCTCGACGCACAGCATCGACGGCGTGTTGATGGTCTCGCCCTTGAAGATGCCTTCGATAAGCTTGCCGCCCGAGGTCAGGCGGAAGATCTTCGGCAGCGGCCAGGCCGGCTTGTAGGTCTCCAGCCGCTCGACGGCGCGAGGCGACAGGATCAGCATGCCATGCGCGCCCTCGCCGCCCAGCACTTTCTGCCAGGAGAAGGTGACGACATCCAGCTTGTGGAAGTCGAGCCTTTGCGCAAAGGCGGCCGAAGTCGCGTCGCAGATGGTCAGGCCCTTGCGATCCGCGGGAATGAAATCGCCGTTAGGCACCCGCACGCCCGACGTGGTGCCGTTCCATGTGAAGACCACATCGCGATCGAAGTCGATCTTCGCCAGGTCGGGCAATTGGCCGTAGCCGGCCTCGATCTTGCGCACGTCGGCAAGCCTGAGCTGCTTGACCACATCGGTGACCCAACCGGAGCCGAAGCTCTCCCAGGCGACCATGTCGACGCCGCGCTCGCCGAGCAGCGACCAGAGCGCCATCTCGACCGCGCCGGTGTCCGACGCCGGCACGATGCCGATGCGGTAGTCCGCCGGAACCTGAAGAATTTCCCGCGTCAGCTCGATCGCCTGTTCGAGCTTGGCCTTGCCGATCTTGGCGCGGTGAGAACGGCCGAGCGCGGCCGCTTTCAGCGCCTCGACCGACCAGCCGGGGCGTTTTGCGCAGGGACCTGAGGAGAAATTGGGATTTGCCGGACGGAGTCCGGGCTTCGTATGTGTCGTCATCGTGGTCTATCCTTCCAGATAGTGGCCCCTCGTTGGGGAGGGGTGGCCCACGGACGGCGATATGCGTTCAGGCTTCGGGCGTCAAGAGGAAAGTTTTTGTCGCCGTCAGGATACCGGCGATCCGTGATCAGGATGTCGCGACCTCAAACGAAAACGGCGGATCCGAAGATCCGCCGTCAGAGTTTTCATGCATCGCGAGCCTGCTACCAGAGATCGTAGCGCAGCCCGAGCTTGAGCTGATGGTTGCTGATCCCCTTGTGGACCGGGAAGGAGGTCAGGCTTTCGGCAGTCACATATTCGGCGTCGGGGGCGGAAAAATACTGATAGCCCAGATCGACGGAAACGTTCTTGGACACCTGATAGGCAAGGCCCGCATTCAACGTGTAAGCCAGCGAGTACTTCGTCTTGTCGTCCTGCTGGATCAACTGGCTGGTCGGGTCATTGTTGTCGATGAAGTTAGCCGAAAGCTTGCGCGTGCTGCGGACGACACCGATGCCGGCGCCGAGGTAGGGCGTGATCCCGACATAGGTACCAAGGTCGACATAGCCGTTGAGCATGCCCGAGAAGGCGTAGTTCTTCAGCGATGCCGATGCCACGGTCGACTCTACCGGCGGCGTCACGATCGCTGAATTGTCATAACCGACGCTGATCTTGTTGCCGGGCAGGTAGCCGAGATTGAGATCTGCACGCAGATAATCGTTGAAATGGTAGCCGAAGCCGATGCTGGCAAATATGGGATCTTCCTTGTCGTCGTAGCTCGCCGGCGTGAAGGTGAAATCCTCATTTTCGAAGCTCTTCTGCACCAGATAGGAGACATCGCCGCGCAGATACCAGCCCGAGCCGACCTCGACGGGCACATAGTCCGGCGCCTGGTCGACGTAGATCGGCGGATCATAGTCGGCGGCGAGCGTGGGCGTCAGCGGCATGAGGGCAAGTGCGCCGAGCGCCAGCGCTATACGCGAAATAACTGTCATGGACCCGACTCCCGAATTTGGCGCCGCCAGCAATTGCAACGGCAGCCATCGTTTCAGGAAGCATTGTTAACCATAGTGGTTAAGTGCCGGTTAAGGCTAACAGAGCGTTAGCAAATTCATTTCCGGCGGAAACTTTCATTGCAGGCGACCCACGAGTATCCGTGTTGGTCAAGGAAGGGATTGGGTCCAAATTCGACCGTCCCTG
>NZ_JBWKME010000216.1:0-6439 GCF_056431085.1 Mesorhizobium waitakense
CCATCCTCAGCGCCATGCTTCGAAACAATCAACCTTGGAACCAAGCCACCACTTAATACACAGTTGCTCATCCGTCTCGGCGCCAAAGCGCCGATCCAACTTCTCCCACAGGGGGAGAAGGAAGAGGGCGCCGCTGCCGCGAGGCGAGCCCGGTCTCGCCCACGCTTCAGGCCCCACAAAGGAGAAGAGAGATCGGCGGCCTTACTGCGTCAGCATTGTGTTGGACTGCCGCCGGCTGAAGTCGCACTTGCCCTTCACGCTGTAGAAGAAGTCGGCGTTCGTAACGTCTGGCAGTGGAGGATTGTTGCCGCCGTCTTCCCATGCCTGGTCGCTGGTCTCGCTGCAGGGCACAGCTTTGAAGATGTCGACGATTGTGTTGGCGTCGACCTCGACGGGGAGGTATGTGGAAGGGCTCAGGGCCTTTTGTGCCGCAGTGGTGTACCCGGCGCCGAGGTAGAGCCGGTTCGACGTGCTTGCACTGTCCGACCTGAGCGGGTTGACCGGTCCGGACGGCACATCCATCTGCAGATAGAGCCGGTCCATCATGCTCACGTCGATTGTTGCGCCACTGCTGTTTCCGGCGGAATTCGTGGTCGCGCACGTCGTCTTGAAATAGATGGTGGAGCCGTTCGTATTTCCGCTTTTTGCTACGGCGGTGCTTCTGTAAATTCCCGCAGTGGGAGTGAAATCGGTTTTTTGTCCTACTGGCGTGCACACTTGGCTCTGAACCAGCTTCTCGGTTGTTCCCGACACAGTGGAAATAGTTGTCGTACCGTAACCTTTCGGGTCGGCAGCGGTATAAGTCTTACCCCCGCTCGTATACGAATAACTATACGCTTTGTAGTTATAGCCGACCTTCATCATGGCCGTCGCTGTGGTCGTGGAGTTCCAACCGAACGGAAGGCCGTACAGGGTCATGGTCTTGTTCCAGTAGCCTGAAACGTGCTCGACGTTGAATGTAGCTTCGACCAGTGCCGGCGTCTTGCTCACCGCCGACGCGACGGCGACCGGCACCGAGTCGATCCTGGCGATCGACATGAAAACGGTCGGCATGGAAAAACTTGCCGTGGCCTGCGCAGTGGCGGTGCCGTCGGTGCCAACCACGAAGCTTTGCAGCGTCGCGATGGCCCCTGCCGGTGCACCGTTGGCGTCGAAGGAATCCTGCAGCACCACCTGGCGCTGCGCCAGCGTCGAGGTCGTCACCATCGTGGTGATCGACAGGATCCCGGCATCGAGCGCGGACTGCATGTCCGACTTGGTCTGGACCGCCGAGGTGTAGTCGACCGAGAAGCCGACGGCGGCAATTATCGGCATCATACTAAGGACGAGGATCGGCGCGAACGAGCCGCTCCTCGACCTGACAAACCTGCCCGCTAACCCCCGCATGCCTTGATCCTACAAATGAATATCTCTGCTGGCTAACATGGCAGTCGCAAATTATGCTCTAATGGACTTGGTTAAAATTTATCGACTTTCCGGGAAATTCTCGGGAAAAGCCGATAAGTCACGGCGCCCCGGCAACGGCTGTGCCGCTTGCCGATACAACCGGCCCCTGCTAAAGCGCGCGCCATGAGCACGCCCCTCGACCACATCCGAAATTTCTCCATCGTCGCCCATATCGACCATGGCAAATCCACGCTTGCCGACCGGCTGATCCAGCTTACCGGCGGGCTGGAGCTGCGCGACATGAAGGAGCAGGTGCTGGACTCGATGGACATCGAGCGCGAGCGCGGTATCACCATCAAGGCGCAGACGGTGCGGTTGAAATACCGCGCCAACAATGGCGAGGACTATATCCTCAATCTGATCGACACGCCCGGCCATGTCGACTTCGCCTATGAAGTGTCGCGCTCGCTTGCCGCCTGCGAGGGCTCGCTGCTGGTGGTCGACGCCAGCCAGGGCGTCGAGGCGCAGACGCTGGCCAATGTCTACCAGGCGATCGACAACAACCACGAGATCGTCGTGGTGTTGAACAAGGTCGACCTGCCGGCCGCCGAGCCGGAGCGCATCCGCGAGCAGGTCGAGGAGGTGATCGGCATCGACGCCTCCAACGCCGTGCTGATCTCGGCCAAGACCGGGCTTGGCATTCCCGACGTGCTGGAGGCCATCGTCCACCACTTGCCGCCGCCGCGCGAAGGCGACGCTTCGGCCCCGTTGAAGGCGATGCTGGTCGACAGCTGGTACGACGCCTATCTCGGCGTCATCGTTCTGGTGCGCATCATCGACGGCGTGCTGAAGAAGGGCCAGACCATCCGCATGATGGGCACCGGCGCCAAGTACCTGGTCGAGCGCACCGGTGTGTTCACGCCGGCCCGCATCAATGTCGACGAGCTCGGCCCCGGCGAATTCGGCTTCTTCACCGGCTCGATCAAGGAAGTGGCCGACACCCGCGTCGGCGACACCATCACCGAAGACAAGCGCGCCACCGCCAAGGCGCTGCCCGGCTTCAAGCCGGCGCAGCCGGTGGTGTTCTGCGGCCTGTTCCCGGTCGACGCCGCCGATTTCGAGGATCTGCGCGCCGCGGTCGGCAAATTGCGCCTCAACGACGCTTCGTTCTCTTATGAAATGGAAACCAGCGCCGCGCTCGGCTTCGGCTATCGCTGCGGCTTCCTTGGCCTTTTGCATCTGGAAATCATCCAGGAGCGGCTGGAGCGCGAGTTCAACCTCGACCTGATCGCCACCGCTCCGAGCGTCGTCTACCGGCTGCTGTTGACCGACGGCTCGATGAAGGAGCTGCACAACCCGGCCGACATGCCCGACGTGGTCAAGATCTCGGCCATCGAGGAGCCGTGGATCCGCGCCACCATCCTGACCCCCGACGACTATCTCGGCGGCATATTGAAACTCTGCCAGGACCGGCGCGGCGTCCAGGCCGACCTGTCCTACGTGGGAAAACGCGCCATGCTGACCTACGATTTGCCGCTCAACGAAGTGGTCTTCGATTTCTATGACCGGCTGAAATCGATCTCCAAGGGCTACGCCTCGTTCGACTACCACCTGACCGACTACAAGGAAGGCGACCTGGTGAAGATGTCGATCCTGGTCAATGAGGAGCCGGTCGACGCGCTGTCGATGCTGGTGCACCGCACTGCGGCGGAAAAGCGCGGCCGGCAGATGTGCGAGAAGCTGAAGGAGCTGATCCCGCACCATTTGTTCAAGATTCCGATCCAGGCCGCGATCGGCGGCAAGGTGATCGCCCGCGAAACCATCTCGGCGTTGCGCAAGGACGTCACCGCCAAATGCTACGGCGGCGACGTCTCGCGCAAACGCAAGCTGCTGGACAAGCAGAAAGAAGGCAAGAAGCGGATGCGCCAGTTCGGCAAGGTGGATATCCCGCAGGAGGCGTTCATCCAGGCGCTTAAGATGGGGGATTGAGAAGCCGGCTGGCGCGCCGAGCGCTCGCTACCCCTCAGCGAAGTATCGATTTACCTCTGTGAGCATGTCACTAAATTCCGCATCGAATTCCGATGCGTGGAATTCATCCAAAACCTGGAATAACGAGATAGATATCCCGTAGGCTTCGTCAAGCGCTCGATTGTAAGCGGAAAAAAACTCTTTTCCGGAAATCCGACAGCTATATCCCCGGCTCGCCCAATCTTTATCAAATTCGCTCTTAGCCAACTTCAGAATAGTCTGGGTGTCCCTCGCATCTCGTTTAAGCTGATAGTACTTGCTTGTCGAAGACTGCACGTTAATGAGACAATCCTCGCGTAGCTCCGAAGAAATAGAGGATAAGGTATCGTCGATCCAAGCATCTTCTATTATTTTCTCTTTCTTTTTAGCTGCCTTTTGCGTGACCCTATGGATCGCATCGCGCGCGATCACATAGTTCTCGATCTCCTTGCGTCGGAGGACATGACAGAAAACCCCCGACCGCCTTAGCTTCTGCTCGTGGCCTTCGATCTCCTCCAAGCATCGATAATCTCGATCAAAGATCGCAGCGATCTTTGGTTGAATTCCAAAAAGCTCTTGAAAGGCCCACGGCAAGTTGCCGACCCGAGGCCATTGTTCGTACCCACCTATCTTGAGCAGCATCGTGTCAGGATCGCTAAACACCCCATCGGGAATCAGTATTTGCTCGAACCTGCGATAGATGGAGCGATCGTTTCCCTCGAATGCTATTATCCTTTTGGCCCTGGAAAGACGGGCAAAGTCAGCGTTCTCGGAGGAACCCAATAGCGCATGCGCGCTTCGGTAGCCTTCTTCGGTGGTGATTCGTTTTCCAGTCTGAAATTCCGATCTCACTAGAACGACATCGCCCGAGTTGGCTTCGTTCATGATCTCTGCTGAATGAGTGGCAAGAAAGATCTGAGAGAACCTCTTTTTCGCGATACCGTAAAGTCTTCTCTGTAGGTCAGCGTGAAGGTATACGTCTGGCTCGTCCAGAACGAGAATGTCTCCTCCCGATCCTCGAAGAAAATGAGTCATGATCTGCATCCACGCCTGAAATCCAAACCCTGATAAATAGATTTCCCTTGGATACCCATTCTCAAGGTAGGTCATCTCGAGCGTCGATGGCATTCCAACAATTATCGTCGGCTTCTGGACCTCGATATCTTTCCAGTTACCCTCAACCAGTGATGAGAATTCCTGAAATTCGCTGTGGCTCTTCTGTCGTCAGATATTCCTAAAATTTCGCGCGGCAAGCCGAGTATGTTCCACGCTTCTAACGTAGTCGGGATAGTTCGGCTTCTCCGTTTCTTCAAATTGACCTAGCGTTGGAACAACAATTATGGATTCTGGAAAGCAATCTTTGAAGTAGGCCTTTGTGCTTCTAGCTCTCTTATCTGATTGGACAAAAACAATCGGTTGGCGTTCAGCATTAAGTATAAGGTGAAGAGAAGACCCATTGTCGTGAAATATCGTAATCTTGACGTCGTCCTCTGAATCGTTTGTGGGTATGTTCGCAATAGGCAGGCAAAAATTCTTATTGGTCATTTCGTATGTAGCGCAAACCCCATATGGCTTCTGCGTCTTGAGAACCGGAAGTCTATATTCCGCGTAGCGGGCGACGTCTGCGAACAGCCGAAGAGCGTCGAGTACTGAGGACTTTCCAGCGTTGTTTGGGCCTACAAAGATATTTCTCTCTTTGCAGGTAACGCGGAATTTGGAGTGCTTTCTAAAGTTTTCGAACTCGATCCGTCTTAGAATTTATACCTCCCTCGCCAAATCCCGCTCTGAATTGGAGTTTTACACGATTCTTTCAGAGCCGAAACGGTGTCACACCTCGTTTAGTCCCTAGCCCTTCCGCCACGCCATTCTTCGTCTCGATGGGCGTGGTGTCGTGGGGCGTGCCCTTGCTGCCGACCTCGTCGTCTTTGCCCGCCGCCGCTGTCCGCGCGGCGGAGAGTGCGTAAAGCGCGGCCACGACCGTAAGGTGACACCGGAAATGGTTCCGGTGATCAGGCTGGCCCGTGATCTGGGCTACAACTACGCGGTGATCGCGTCGTACTGCCAGATCAATCAGGGTCGCATCGCTGATGTGATGAAGGGGCGCTTGTTCCCCGACATTTCAGTCGCGATGGAACTCCCCGTCGACTTCCCGATGGTGGCGGCTGCCTAAACGAAATGAAACGGGGCGACCTACCGGCCGCTCCGTTTCAGTTTCCAGATCCGCTCAATTTGACCTCCCTTCACCATCTCCGCCCCTTGGCGTATCTTCTTTTAAGCTTGGGGGGACATCAAATGCGCAATTCTCCAGACACCACCGCCGCGATCGGCCTCGCAATCGGCGGCCTCTTCGGTCTCGCCGGTACCTTCGTGGCAAGCGCTCCGCTCCGCGAAACACTGTGGGCGATCGACGGCGTGGCGCTCGTGGTAGCGACGGCGCTGCTCACGATGAAATACCAGCGGCTCGGCAATGACTGCGTGGCGGCCGGGTTCCTGACCTTCCTCGCCGGCGAAAGCCTGCTGCTATCAGGCAATACGGCGGGCCTCGAGGCCAGCGTTCCCTCCTATGTCGGCGGCATCTCGCTGTGGGCGGCCGCGCTGATCATGGTCAGCGTGCCGAACACTTTTGCGCTCTGGATGCGGCTCACTGCGTTTGTCGCCGCCGTGCTGTTCCTCGTGTCGGTGGGCATGGTGCTGTGGGGTGTGCCCTTGCTGCCGACCTCGTCACCCCTGCCCGCCGCCGGCTATCCGTTCCTGGTGCTGACCTTCGCCGGCTGGATCTGGACTTTGGTGAGGCCTGGGTGATGAGCGGATCGGCGTGCCGCGCCCCTTGCCTTCTCCCCCTGTGGGAGAAGGTGGATCGGCGCGTAGCGCCGAGACGGATGAGGGGTTCTGGACGGAGTGAGGGGTTGGTGTCTTCTGGAACACCCCTTGTATCTGCACGGAGCTGAATTTGTGCGATGCAAGCGACAGAGCCTCGAACCGGATGGCCATCCGGTTCGAGGCTTGGCGAAGTCGCCCGACACCCCTGCGGCTACAACCGTGGATG
>NZ_JBWKME010000217.1:0-1948 GCF_056431085.1 Mesorhizobium waitakense
GTCTTCGGGCTATTCAAAAAAGACTTGATCAATGATCTGCGATTAGACAACCCACCCTTTCGATGCGGCACGGTGCGTCGTCACTGGTCGTCGATGTCCGGGTACTGCGGGGGAGCCTTGCCGATCTTGCTGACGATCCTCGGGTAATTGGCATCGGGCTGCGCCTGCCCTGTTCCAATAAGTTCAACGCGGAAGCGCCACTCGTCACCGTAGTCGTACAAGAAGGTCATTGCCGAGCCCACCTTCTGGAAGGCTGTGCTGACGCGGGTGCCCTTCACGCTGCGAGAGCCGCTCCCCTCTATGTCGGCGAAGAGTTCGAACCGCAGGGGCGAGTCGAACAGCTTTCCCGTCAGCTTTGAATAGAAGCCGTAGGCGTGGTCCAAGTCGAAGCCAAATGCCGCTACGATGGCTTCGGCCAGATCCGCCAGCGTGCTCGAACTCGACACCTCGATGTCCCGACAAAGCCGTGCCCGAAGAGAGGCTCGGAAGATCAAGGTCGCGGGCTCAGTCATCGCAGATTTCAGGCGCTGACGGTTTGAAGGATGATTTTGAAGGAGTTCGTGCCTGGCGCGAGACGAGCCGTGTCGACGACGGTTCGAATGTCGGCTTCGCCCTGGGCGGCCCACATGGCGCGATAGCCGTTGGTGATCTTCCGTTGAACGACGGCGGGTCTCAGCGCCCGTTCGCAGGCGTTGTTCGTCGCGTCGACCATTCCTGGCCATTGGGCAAAGGTCAAAAGTTGATCACGAGCTCGCCTGAACTTGTTTTGGATGTCGCGGGCCAGATCGCACGACGTTGTGGTGGCGAAGATATCGTCCAGACTTCGCTCCAGGGCGCGACGCTTGCCGGCGATGGTCGAGGCGGCGAAGGTTTCCATACCGTCGGCTAGGGCGAAGGCCCTTTGCAGCCAACGTTTGAGCCGTGAGGGCAGCATGTCCTCACTTGCCTCGTCCGCATAGGCGACGTCGCGGGCGAGATGCGCCAGGCAGGTCTGATGCGCATTTGCGTGACCTTGTTGTGCGGCATAGCGATCGGAACACCAGACGTCGGGCCGATGGCCGTCCATCAGGGTCCGGACCACGACAGCGCCGCGCGTTGGCGCCGCTTGATGAACAACCGCTTCGGCGCAGCGAAACACCCAGTGGTAGGCGTTGCTTCCTTCGATCCGCACGCCGGTCTCATCGGAGGCGATGACCTTGGCCCGGCGCAACGCCGCGACGGCCTTGTCGCACTCGGCCGCGAACGCGCCCTGCGCACGGCGCAACATGTTCATCAGTCCGCCCTGGCTAATGTTGAGACCGAAAAGGTTCGCGAACGCGCCCTGCAGCCGCTCGTAGGACAGGGCCTGGAAAGTCTTGAGATAGGTCGCTACGGCGTGCACGCGTGGCCCGAACGGCGTCCCCTTCGCCGCATCTGGCACAGCCGCGACGACCAGCGTGCCGCAGGACGGGCAACGGACTGCCAGGCGCCGATGGCGCTCAATCAAAGGCCTGATCGCAGGAAGCTCAATCTTGTCGTGCTCGCTGACGGTTTCGGCAGCAAGATCGCTCGACAGGCTGGCGCGGCAGCAAAGACATTGGTCGGGATGATGATCGATGATGCGATCGGCATCCTCACTCATGGCGCGGCTGTGACCTTTATGACCCGCCTTAGCGCCGCCAGGCTTTGCCCTGTCCCGACGCGCCTTGCGATCGCTCGAAGGTGGCTTGGACGACGTGCGCGATGTCTTCTCTGGCCGCTGTATCCGCAGCACCAGATCGATCAACTCTTCCTTCGTCAGACGCTGCAAATCAGTGCGATCCATATCCACATAGATTCAGGGATTCTTGCCCCTGACAAGGGCGTGAGTTGTCTAATCGCAGATCATTGATCAAGTCTTTTTTGAATAGCCCGAAGACGCCATTGCTGTTTGTTGGACAGACAGCGAACAGGAGGCGATGTTACGATC
>NZ_JBWKME010000217.1:1995-13480 GCF_056431085.1 Mesorhizobium waitakense
GGCGGACCGATCAAAAGGCTCGCCGGTTTTCAGCATTGTGTGCATGATGACAGCGAGTTTGCGCGCCACGGCGACCGCGGCCCGCTTGAAGCCGACCTTTTTCCTGAGCTTCAGTCCCCAGGTTCGAAGCGTGCTGTCAGCAAGGGTTCTCGTTAGGATCACCACGGCAGCTTGATAAAGCAGACCCCGCAGATGGTTGTCGCCACGCCGCGATATATGCCCGTCAAAATCAACTTCTCCAGACTGGTAGCGCCGGGTGGTGAGACCGAGCCACGCACCAACTGAACGAGATGTCCTGAAGTTTTCCGGAGCCTCGATCGCTGAAGCGAAGGAGGCTGCGACAACCGAGCCAACACCCGGTATCGACACCAGCAGCTGACATGGCGCGCTTTCCCGCGCAGCGGCGACAAGCTGCCGATCAAGTTCCGCCGCCCGGTCGCGCACGGTGCGCCAGGTCTCGAGCAGAGGCAGGATAATCCGCTCCAGTCCCTTGTTATCGACAATCAGGTTTCGGACATTGGCTTCGAATACGCGGCCGGCACCCTTGGGAACGACCAGCCCGAATGTCTTCATCAGCCCACGGATCTGATTGGACAGCTCGGTTACGATCTTGATCAGCTGGCTGCGCGCGGCTACCAGTGTGCGGGTCAGCATGCTGTCATACTGCTTGACCCGCACCTCCCGGTAAAAGCCAACTTCTGCAAGCTGCGCCAGACCGTCTGCATCGTTCGCATCGGTCTTGTTCGGCGCCATGTCGAGCGCCGCTTTGGCGTGACGGGCATCGATGCAGATCGCCGGCAGGCCTTCCCCCGTCAGCGCATGATAGAACCAGACCGATAAGGGGCCGGTCTCGAAGACGATCTTCTTCGCGTTGGGCGCACGCTTGCAGATCACTTCGGCCAGCAACTTCGGATCAGATGGGCATTTGCCGCGCCAGCTCCGCTTGCCATTCTGCCGCACCGAGATCGAGGTCTCTTTCAATGACACATCAAGGCCGATAAATTGGTCCATGGTTGTTGTTCTCCGATTGCTGCTGGGCCCGGGTCCGACTCGTGAGCCCGTTTTTCATCATATCGGGGAACAACCGCCGCCTATGCGCAAGGGCTACAAAGCGGCACGTGGACGCGGCTCCCGCGATTACCCCATGTAATTACCTGCTGGGCTTGAAGGAGGCCTGTTTGGGCCGGACGACGGATTTCTCGATCCTTACGAAATGTGCACGTTCATTGCCGCCATGGTGCGTGCGCAAGGTGGGAAGATTCATCAGTTCTGCAAACTCGTTGGCGTGACCCGCCAAACCGCAGGCTATAGACTGACTACCAATAAAGGGGACGTCGACTGCGACTTCGTCGTCAATGCTGCCGGCGCCTGGGCGCCGGCAGCATTGACGCTCTTCAACCAGCGGCTGCACATAGGCCCCGAACGGCACGAGGCGATAACGATCCATCTTGATGAACCACTCGACTACACGATGCCGATGGTGATGGACCTTGTTAATGGGGAGGGAAGCGGTCTCAATTTCCGTCACGAAAAGCGGAATGAGCTGATCGCCGAAGTCCACAAAGTGAGTTCGCCCGCTAGCGAAAATCCTGACGACTACAACGAGCAGTGTGACGAAGCTTCGAAAGTCATGCTGGCAGAGCTGCTTCTTGAACGTGTCCCGGATCTGCCTGGCGCTCGCCTTGGCCGGGGTTGGGCTGGCCTCTATCCCACCACAGCAGATCATCGCCCTTTTGTCGGCTGCATCGATCCGTCCGAACCCAGGCTCGTGACAGCCGCTGGAGCTGGCGGTTACGGAATCCAGCTTGCGCCTGTCATTGGCATGATCGCGGCGGACTGGGTGCTACACGGCGATACCGTGTCGATACCGGGTGCCGATATCCTGTCACCCACTGAGGACAGAAATATTCCTATAAAGCCAAAGCCGATGTGATCGCTGAGGCGTAAAATGGCCTCAGCGTACCATCCCAAAATTTAATGAAAGCTCGCAGGTCATTTGCGGATCTCACTGGCGCTAAAAGTAGTGGGGAGGTGCGACATGGACACAGAACTGAACACGGTTGCGTCACCAGTGTGGCTTAGTAGAGCGTTCTTCCGCCATCGACTGTCAGCGTAGCCCCGGTCGTGTAAGAAGACGCATGGGAAATGAGGTATAAGATTGCTTCCGCGACCTCCGACGGCTGGGCGGCTCGACCCAGAAGATAGTTGGAGAAGTCGGCGGGGATCGAATTTCCCAGTTCAGGTGCAGTCATTGGGGTGTCAATAAAGCCTGGGCAGATAACGTTAGCGCGGATCTTTGGCGCTAGCTCGCTGGCGAGAGCCTTCGTGAAAGCAATGACTCCGCCTTTCGAAGCAGCGTAGGCAGTTTGGTCCGCGAATGGTTTCAGACCCTGACCCGAGGAAATATTGACGATGGCAGCACGTTCCTCCTTCCGAAGCCATGGCAAAGCCGCATGGCAAACCAGGTAGGTTCCAGTTAGATTGACTGCGAGGACACGCTCCCACACATCCAGGGTCGTCTCTTGGAGGCTTTTGATCGCCAAAATGCCAGCACAGTTCACAAGGCCATCAATGCCCCCCATAGCGTTCGCGGCGCCAGCGATAGCCAACTCTACTGAACTCTGATCTGATACGTCGACGAGATGAGTGCTACCAGAGCTGATGGAATAGGTCTCTCGAAGACCGTCTTCCCTCAGATCGAGCAAGGCAAGGGTTGCTCCCTCTGCAGCCATTAGAACCGCAGTAGCGCGGCCGATCCCGGAGCCAGCCCCTGTCAGAACAACCCTTCGGCCGGCCAAACGCCCTTCTCCGGCACCCGAAGCCGATCGTTTCGTATTCAGCATATTCCCGTCCTATCGAGTATCACAATAAAGGTCAGTGGCGTTAGGTCGCTGCGATTGAGAACTGTTCGCTTCAATTTATCGCGTGCTGCGCTTTGTAACTAAACGGAAATGTTGTTTCGAGATCAATGGGATATATCGGCCGACGGATTCTTCGGTAATTATAGGAATCAAGATTGCAAGTTGCGCTGCCGGGCGGGTCGGTAGCCACGATTGCCTTGGCTCTAGGTTGAAAAAATGCTCGAAAGTGGTTGAGGCCTTTTAGACAAACTATCTCATATTGAGTAACGTCGGCACCAGTAATCAAAAAAGGACGATCATCCATAGTGCCGCTGTCGGGAAACTCTGTAACGATAATTTCTACATTGCCAACGCGCAAGCGAGCTGTTTTGCCGTAACACACTGGTAGCCCTTCCATCATGGGAGACACGAAAGTGGCATTTCCGTCTGATAGTGCGCACACTCTTGCGTTGTGCAATTCAATTGAGTCACCGGAAATCTTGTCGATTTTACCGCCTAGCAAGCCAGAAACTACTGCCCCAACACCGGCTTTGTGAGCAAGGAGGGCAATTTCAGGGTCGGAAATGAATCCGAAAATTGTCCTGGCAAGATTTCGGCTCAGAATCTCGCGCAGAAGATGGGTTCCATTGCCAGGCGCCCCGCTACCAGGATTGTCAGAAACTTCCACAATGACAACATAGCCTGTTCCGGGTTTTTTCAGCGCGTCTAGAGCTCGATCTACAGCCACATCCGGCATAGGGCACTCGCCTTTCAGTTGGTCCCTCTTTTCCCAGATGTGCATGGCGATTTCTTCGGCGGCCTCCTTTGCCCCTTTTTCAGCCACAACCACTACAGAGGCTCCAACGCAAGGCACATCTGTAAAGTTGTAACCATGGAAAAAAGCTGCATCTATCAGGTCGTGTTTAGCGGCATAGTCGGCCACGTAGTCCGTGATAGATTTCATGGGGTCGTTAAAGGTGTTACCAATTAGCGAATCGACCATTAAAGGTAGTTGAACAAGGGCTGTTTGAGGAGTTGCTGCGCCACGCAATTTGCGAACAAGGGTTTTCATTGCCAAATATCCCGCATCCGCCATATCGACGTGAGGATATTGCTTGCAGCCGAACAGGCCGTTCGACAATTTGACCATTTCCGGAGTGATATTTCCATGAAGATCCAGGGAAACGGTGATCGGCGTGTCCGGCCCGACCACCTCCCGCACCTTTTCCAAGGTATAGGCCTCTAAGTCGTCCGTGTTCTCGGCACAGCCGGCGCCGTGAAGCGACAAACATATCCCCGTGTATTCACCCTTTCGTTCTTTGGCAACCTTAGTTAATTCCCCTACGGCATATTCGACGGCCTCCTTAGTAAGTTTCGGCCCGGCATTCATCACTGCAACCGTCGGAATTAACTCCACCCCATCTTCTTCCGCTGCTTTGATCATTCCGCCCAAATCGCTGGGCGTATTCCGGAATTTTCCAAAGATTTCTTGACCCACCGACCATCCAGCGTCAGCCCAACGTTTGAAATCCCCAGTATCGGAAGCAAAGGTACTACTTTCATGACCGACCATACCGAATAATATTTTCATACTGTCTGACCTCCGAATTATGAGACGTTTTCCTGGTCGTTCGCTGGAACGATCAACCGGCGATGTAGCGGCCGCCGTTGACGTGGACGGTTTCGCCTGTGATGAAGCTCGCCCAATCCGAGCAAAGGTACGCCACGGTTTGTGCCACTTCCTGTGGCCGGCCCATGCGCTTCAGCGGTGTCGACGCGATCAGTTGCGGCCCCTGCTTTTCGAGCAGGGTCTTGACCATTGGCGTATCGATGAGACCGGGGGACACGGCATTTGCCCGGACATCAGGCGCAAGCTCCAAAGCCAGAGTGCGCGTAAAGGTTAACACGCCGCCTTTAGAGGTTGCATAGCTCGAATGATTGTAGCTTCCGCAATGACCCGCTACTGAGGCCACATTCACGACCGCGCCCCCTTTGGCGAGCAACGGAATTGCCGCGCGGCAAGTGAAGAACACCCCGTCGAGGTTTACCTCGGTGCTGAGCTTCCACTGTTCGTCGGTCATGTCGTGAATCATCTGGTCGCGGTAAAGACCCGCGCTGGTCACCAGAAAGTCAAGCTTGCCGAAACGCCTGTTGATCTCGGCGGCCACGGCATCAGCATCCCCGGACTTCCCGGCATCCTGCTTGATGCCGACTACCCTTTCCTCCGTCGAGTCTAGTTCCCTTGCGAAATCCTTGATGCCGGTTTCGTCCAGGTCCGTCAGGACGCAGAAAGCGCCTAGGCATAAGAAGATGCGCGCGATCTCCCAGGAAATCACGCCATTCGCTCCTGTCAGCCACAGGACTCGTCCACCAAAGTCGTGCATGTCACCTCCACCGCACCCTTTCGATGCGCCGCCAATGCGAACTAGTCACTCCCTCTGCTGGGGACCGTCAGGGTGACGGTCCCCCATGATCTCCACAGTCACACCGTCCCATGTTTGGATGTACATCAGGCGTTTGCCCTTGTTCGGCCCTGTGTCAACGGTCCCGATCTTTCCAAGAGGCCGACCACCATATTCTTCCGCTCGCTTCTGCACTTCCTCGAGATCAGGCACATTCAAGGCAAGATGCGCGAAACTCGCGTCACATGGGCGCATATCCATTCGCCGGCTCCTAAGCTGGCCTACATACTCGATGAACTCGATGACGAAGCCTGGTCCCTTCATGAAGGCCACAACGATGTCGGCCTCGTCCAACCCTGTCACGGCGCGTATCATCGCCGTGTCGCGGGGGCCTTTCGTAAGGATTTCAAAGTTGAAAACCTGCTCGAAGAACGAGACAGTCCTGTCGAGGTCTTCTACGGTGAAGCTGAAATGGTTAAGGCTTATCTCGTCGATATCGTTCATTGATGAACTCCCGGTCATCGCGTAAATTCTGACGAAGCCGTTACTTGGGCAACAAGTGATCGGGTATGGAGGTATTTTGATAAAGATCCTCGACGGTTTCCCGCCGCTTGATCATATGAACCGTGCCATTGCAGATCATCACCGTGGCAGGTCGAGGAACGCTATTAAACTGCGTCGATGCCGAATCGGCGTACATTCCAGCATCCAAGATTACGACAGGCTCGCCGGTGGCCAATTTGGGAATTGCCCAATTGTCCGCCATACGCGAGTCAATGCAGGTCGATCCGACTATTTGGGCTAGCTCGGTATAGGCCCTATCCATCCCGCTCGCAGGCAGGAAGTGGTAGGCGCTGCCGGCCGTATCAATACGCGGCAGATTGTTGGTGCTGAAGTCAACGTTGACCCACACCATCCCGCAGTCCCGCTTGATCTGACCTACCCGGCCCAGCAGCGCCACAGCGTTACCGACAATAAATCTCCCAGGCTCCATGCGAAGCTCTGGAATAGGCAACTGGTGCGACCTGAATGTGTCGAGAAGTGAGGCCACAACCGCTTCAGCAAAGTTTTCGACCGAAGAGCTGTTTAGCGTGTGCGTCCGCGATTCCGGGTCGCGGTCTCGAGGCCAGCCACCGCCGATATCGATAAGCTCTGGGACATAGCCCGTGGCTTCGCGGATCCGAATGATCGTTTCTGCAAAGTCGCGTGTGCACGCAGCGAACAGCTCGGGATCCTGCGTAAATCGAGGCGTGTGAAGACTGAAGCCGCGCAGCCGGAGGTTCCGACAGGTTAGGATTTGGGGAACCAGATCAAGGGCGGAGTCGACCGAAAATCCCCACTTCTCCCGCAGCAGGAACTGCCTGACGTCGCTGGTCAGCCCCAAGTAGTCACTTGACGAACCTGCCAGGCTTTCCGGAGCGCTCTTGATGCGCAAGGCGACGGACCCGACCGTTCCAAGCTCCGCGCATATCGCATCCAGCATGCGGATCTCATCCACCGCATCGATGTTGACGTTGACGCCCTTCTGAATGGCTGCGCGCAATTCGGCTTGCGTCTTGTTGCTGCCGTTCATGGCGACCCGCTCGGGATCGGCACCGCCCATGAACGTGGAGTGCAGTTCGCCCAGCCCGAAGCAGTCGCCACCACCGCCCTCCTGATGGATGACGGCCCGGATCGCCGGATTGTTGTTCGATTTGATGGCGTACATGACAACGACCTTGTTCGGCCAGAGCCTTTCGAAGACGCCTTTCATCCGGCGGAAGTTTTCGCGCAGCGTTTGCTCACTCACCACATAAAGCGGAGAGCCGAATTCTGAGAGCAGATCCTCGGCCCTACAACCGTCGAAGATCAGATCGCCGTCCTGCGATACCTCGATGTGGTCAGTGCGCGTGATCACATTGGTCACATGCTCGCGGGGATTAGAGCCGAGAAATTCTCGTCCTGCAGGGATTTCAGTCATCATTAAGCCTCTGGAATCTGCGATCTCTACGTCTGCTGCAATCACTGCTGTTCGACGCGGCGAATGTCCTCCCAGGCGGCAAGCGCGACAATTGCTTTGTTCACGAGGATATGTTGACTATAAGTGACCAATTGGCCGAGATAACCGAGGTTGAGGTCTGGGCAAATTTCGAGAGATGAGCCACCGTCTGCCACCACTTATCGCACTTCGCGCGTTTGAAGCCGTTGCCCGGACCGGCAGTGTCCGCGCGGCCGGAGAAGAGCTTTCTGTTAGCCATACGGCCGTCTCGCGCCACATCCACAACCTTCAGAACCGTCTCGGCGTGGCGTTCTTCGAGCGTGAGGGGAGGAGCTTGACACTTACGGGGTCAGGTGAACGTTACTATCAGAAGATATCTAGGGCGTTTGAAGCGATCACACTCGCCACGTCAGAGCTGAAGCCCGACCTACCAACCCGGCTGGATATCTGGTGTACGCCGGGCATCGCATCGATCACGCTGCTTCCTCGGCTGCCAGGTCTTGAGAGTTACCTGCCAGGGTGTGATGTCGCCCTTCGGCCGACACGGCAGCGTCCCGATCTGGCGGCGAACGAGGCTGATGCAGAGATCGTGTTCCTGTTCGATGGCGAGGAGCGCGAGGGATGCCATGTGGAGGTGCTTAATCGTCCCCGCATGTTTCCCGTGGCTAGCCCAAGCTTCCTTGGCCGTCACGGGCCGGTGTCGTGCGTTGATGAACTTCTGAAACTGCCGCTCATCCATGAAGAGTCGACTGGCCAATGGGAACGGTGGTTCGACCATCTTGGACGTTCAGGACCGCTGTCCCTACGCGGCCCCAAGCTGTGGAACGGTCAGCAGACGATCGAGTCGGCGCGACTTGGACAGGGCGTTGCGATGACAGGAAGCCTTCTTGTCGACCAGCATATCGAGACAGGTGAACTCGTCGAGGTCTTGTCGACGAATGTCCACCTGGGCTCATACTGCCTTGTGACCACGAAGTCGCGATCTGTGACCGCTCCGATACTAGCGCTGCGGCGCTGGCTAGCTGATATCCTGGAACGATGAAACTCGAAGCGTTCAGTTGTCGGCCGCCAACGGTATTCGGCGCTACCTAAGCACAATTAATCGGCGTAACCGGATCATCTGCCGTTAGGTGGCAATGCTAATTTTCCGTAGTCCGGGGCAGTGATGGTGGCCAACGGCTCGGCCGCTGAAGGACAGCGGCCGAAGTTCAGTTCGAAGAGCATTCTCAAGCAGCTGTCCGACTTTGAGAAAGGCGGATCGCACCCATGAGACGCTCACGATCAGCGTAGACACGACGGCAATGATGGGCTTCAGGTTTTCATCGATGGTCCTTGAACACTTTTCCGGTAATGGTCGGTCCATCGATTCAGGCCTAATCGGGAATGAAGAAGACCCCGGTTTGCAATCTCCAGCAGAGCTCAAAGCGCTGCAGCGCACTTGACACGAAGATCATGACGTATGGAGCAGTCAGCGTGGTATGCGTCAGAGGAAACCATGAAAGTCCCCGTCGGTCCGCCGCACATTGATCTGGCGGCTTGTAAGACAGGCAACCGTTCGAAGCGTCTCCCTCCAGACATCCAGACGTTCGATACGTCCGGGGGTTAAAGGCGCCGTTTGCGTTTTTTGAGCGGACGTGATCGACCGCATCTCGCAAACCGGACAGATAGTTGTTCACGAAAGGTCCGTGAACGGCCGTGACGGCCCGCTGAATTGCATAGGGGTCCGTATCTAGACCCGGCAACCAGCCCCGTGTCTGCATGAATTCCGCGATGCCCAGTGTGTCGAGTGTGGACTCCGTCGAGTAGAAGCCGAAAATGCTCGACTCGCCTACCGGCTCGAAACACTTCAGACCCTCGATGGTGTTGACGCCATCGATCCAGCTAATCGTCCCTTCCATCGTGGCCTTGGCGATCTCGAGATAACCCTCCTCGCCCAGGTACCTAATCACCGCATAAGCCGCGGCAATCGATCCACCCGGGTTTGAGCCGGGCAGGGACGGCGTCACGTAGCTGCCGCGGTGCCAGTCGTGAAAGACGAACTCTTGATAGGACTGAACGCTCTTGTCGCGGAAAAGCAGGAGTGAAGCTCCCTTCACGCCGTAGCCATGCTTATGAATGTCCGCTGAAATCGAAGTCACGCCGGGGACTCAAAGTCCTTGGCGAACGGGGAAAGGAAGCCGCCCCAGCACGCGTCGACATGCAGACCCGGCCTTCCCGTCGTGTCTGCACTAATCGTGACGTTTTCGTCCTTCTGCTTGCGCATCCTCCGACGCGCACACCGAATGCCGTTGTCCATTGGTCACTTTAAGGCAACATATCGTGCAGAACAAAGCATTTGTCGAGGTCAACGGTTCGAAGGAAAATCCCGAAGGATGGTATCACGTTAACCGGCATGCGGTTGCTCGCGTGTCGGATTGAACGTAATTTTTGGAGATGCAGATAGTAGTTTGAAACGTCGTCGGTTTCCGTCGCTGATCGGTGCTCACGCTGTCTGGCTTTACCTGTCCGCACTCTACATATTTTTCAGCTACGGATATGGGAAACACCGAGAGATTATAGAAAGAGGAGGAATAAAAAATGACAATCACTCGACGCAGCTTAATCAAGGCAAGTATGGCAGCTGGAACAGCGTTGTCGATACCATCGATCCTTCGGGCACAGTCATCGCCAGAAGTCGCTCGGACTGTCCGGATGGCGATGGCCGACCTCACTGTTGTTGATCCAATCTTGTCCATCTCTGACATCACTTACATGCATGCCTGGGCGGTATACGACACGCTTTTCGCGCTCGATTCCAAGCTCGTGCCGCAGCCGCAAATGGTGGGGAAATTGGGGGTTTCCGAAGACAAAATGACCTATACGTTTGAGCTTCGGGATGGCCTGCAATTCAACGACGGCAGTCCCGTCACCGCGGCGGACTGCGTGGCATCCATCCGTCGCTGGTGGCAGGTGGACGGCGGTGGGAAACTAATCAAGGAGCGGACCAGCGATATCGTGACCACGGGCGACAAGACGTTCAAGATCGTTCTCAAGAAACCGTTAGGGCTTCTGATCGATCTCCTGGCAGGAGGCATAAATTTCCTAGCCGTCATGCGCGAAAAGGACGCAGATCGTCCCCCAACCGAGCAGGTGACCGCGAATATCGGATCGGGGCCGTTCACGTTCAATGATGCTCTTGCTCGCCCAGGTGCGAGTTTCACATACGACCGCAACGAAAAGTACGTGCCGCGCCAAGAGCCCCCCGATGGACACGCCGGTGGGAAGGTCGTTAGGGTCGATCGAGTCGTCTGGCAAAATATTGCGGATGAGCAGACAGCCTTGGCCGCCTTGCAGGCAGGTGAGGTTGATCTCGTCTGGCAGCCACCCGCCGATCTTTACGGCACTATCAAAAGCGACCCCAATCTTGAACTTCAGCTTCTGGATAAGGGAGGGGATGACCTCTATCTACGCATGAATTTCCTGCAGCCACCCTTCAACAACGTCAAAGCGCGCCAAGCGATGCTTCACCTGATTGACCAGGATTCGTTCCTTCGCGTCATTTCTCCCGATCCCAATTACGGTCGCAGCCTGATTTCGATCTTCGGAGATAGTGGTCCCTATTCCAATGACGAGAATACGGGATGGTACAAGAAGGGTGGTGATCCGCAGAGGGCCAAACAGCTGTTCCAGGAGGCCGGCTATGCCGGCGAGAAGGTTTATCTTTTTCAAATTACCGACTGGCCGGTGGCCAGCAATGCCGCGCTGCTACTGGCCGATGTTCTGCGCAAGATCGGGGTCAATGTTGTGCTTGGGCCGATGTCTTTCAGTGAGTTTTCCACGGCTCGGGCGAACAAGGGCCCTGTCGAGAATGGCGGCTGGAGCATGTTCATTTCGGACTGGCCCGATCATGGCTTCGGCAATCCGATCGGCTGTTCCGTCTTGCACGCAAATGGTGAAGATGCGTTTTACGGTTGGCCAAAGAACGACGAATACGAGGCGCTCCGGGCCAAATGGCCGGATGTCGCAACACTCGAAGAGCGGCAGGCACTCGCCCGCAAAATGCAAGGGATTTGGTGGGACTTCGTCGGCTGCATCATGCTGGGGAAGGTTTTGGCGCCAGTGGCGCGCAGTAATGCGCTCACTGGTCTTATCGAGGGGCCAGACTTGCGCTTCCCCATGTGGAACATGCAGAAGGCCTCAGCTTAGTGGCGGCCTACATCCTGCGCAGGATGGTCTCGGCCATCGCCGTCATGGCGATGGTCGGGATTTTCGTATTTCTGCTTGTC
>NZ_JBWKME010000218.1:0-313 GCF_056431085.1 Mesorhizobium waitakense
TCGCGCCGGTTTCACCAGTTGCACCAGTCGAGCCTGTCGCTCCGGTGGAGCCGGTTGCACCTGTCGATCCAGTCGCCCCGGTTTCACCAGTCGCACCTGTCGATCCAGTCGCGCCGGTTTCACCAGTCGCACCAGTTGAGCCGGTCGCACCAGTTGAGCCGGTCGCTCCGGTCGAGCCGGTTGCCCCAGTCGAGCCTGTTGCACCGGTCGAGCCGGTTGCTCCGGTCGAGCCGGTTGCTCCGGTCGAGCCAGTTGCCCCAGTCGAGCCTGTTGCACCGGTTGCTCCGGTCGAGCCGGTTGCTCCGGTCGAGCC
>NZ_JBWKME010000218.1:400-61333 GCF_056431085.1 Mesorhizobium waitakense
TTGCACCAGTCGAGCCTGTCGCTCCGGTGGAGCCGGTTGCTCCAGTCGAGCCTGTCGCTCCGGTCGAGCCAGTTGCACCAGTCGAGCCTGTCGCACCAGTTGAGCCTGTTGCTCCAGTCGAGCCTGTCGCACCTGTCGATCCAGTCGAGCCGGTCGAGCCAGTCGCACCAGTTGAGCCTGTTGCACCAGTCGAGCCTGTCGCCCCAGTTGAGCCTGTTGCTCCAGTCGAGCCTGTCGCACCTGTCGATCCAGTCGAGCCGGTCGAGCCAGTTGCCCCAGTCGAGCCGGTTGCTCCGGTCGAGCCAGTTGCCCCAGTCGAGCCTGTTGCACCGGTTGCTCCGGTCGAGCCGGTTGCTCCGGTCGAGCCAGTTGCTCCGGTCGAGCCGGTTGCTCCAGTCGAGCCAGTTGCCCCAGTCGAGCCTGTTGCACCGGTATGCCCGGTTGCACCTGTCGATCCAGTCGCGCCGGTTTCACCAGTCGCACCAGTTGAGCCGGTTGCTCCGGTCGAGCCTGTCGCACCAGTTGAGCCTGTTGCTCCAGTCGAGCCAGTTGCCCCAGTCGAGCCTGTTGCACCGGTATGCCCGGTTGCACCTGTCGACCCAGTCGCGCCGGTTTCACCAGTCGCACCAGTCGAGCCTGTCGCACCGGTCGAGCCAGTTGCACCAGTCGAGCCTGTGGCTCCGGTCGAGCCAGTTGCACCAGTCGAGCCCGTTGCTCCGGTCGAGCCGGTCGCTCCGGTCGAGCCCGTTGCTCCGGTCGCTCCGGTCGAGCCTGTGGCACCGGTGGAGCCGGTCGCACCGGTTGCTCCGGTCGAGCCGGTCGAGCCGGTCGCTCCGGTCGAGCCAGTTGCTCCGGTCGAGCCAGTCGAGCCTGTGGCACCGGTCGCGCCGGTTTCACCAGTCGAGCCCGTTGCTCCGGTCGAGCCAGTGGCACCAGTCGAGCCGGTCGCACCGGTTGCGCCGGTCGAGCCGGTCGATCCGGTCGAGCCAGTTGCTCCGGTTGCTCCAGTCGAGCCTGTCGCTCCGGTTTCACCAGTTGCTCCAGTCGAGCCAGTTGCTCCGGTTGCTCCAGTCGAGCCTGTCGCTCCGGTTTCACCAGTCGCCCCGGTCGAGCCAGTTGCTCCGGTTGCTCCGGTCGAGCCAGTTGCTCCGGTCGAGCCAGTTGCACCAGTCGAGCCGGTCGCACCAGTCGAGCCGGTTTCACCAGTCGCACCAGTCGAGCCTGTCGCACCGGTCGAGCCAGTTGCTCCGGTCGAGCCGGTCGAGCCAGTACCGCCGGTCGCGCCGGTTTCACCAGTTGCTCCAGTCGAGCCTGTCGATCCGGTCGATCCAGTCGCGCCGGTTTCACCAGTCGCACCAGTCGATCCAGTCGCACCGGTTTCACCAGTCGCACCAGTCGAGCCTGTCGATCCGGTCGAGCCAGTCGCACCGGTTTCACCAGTCGCACCAGTCGAGCCTGTCGCACCGGTCAATCCAGTCGCGCCGGTTTCACCAGTTGCACCAGTTGAGCCTGTCGCTCCGGTCAATCCAGTCGCGCCGGTTTCACCAGTTGCACCGGTTGAGCCTGTCGCTCCGGTCGATCCAGTCGCACCAGTATCACCGGTTGCACCCGTCAAGCCTGTCGCACCGGTAGAACCGGTTGCTCCGGTATCACCGGTTGCACCTGTGCCTCCGGTAGAGCCCGTCGCGCCGGTATCACCGGTTGCACCCGTCAAGCCAGTCGCACCAGTAGAGCCGGTTGCTCCGGTATCACCGGTTGCACCCGTGGCTCCGGTAGAGCCCGTCGCGCCGGTATCGCCGGTCGCGCCTGTGGCTCCGGTCGCACCTGTCGCGCCGGTATCGCCGGTCGCACCCGTACCGCCAGTTGCACCTGTGGCTCCGGTCGCACCTGTCGCGCCGGTATCGCCGGTCGCACCCGTACCGCCAGTTGCACCTGTGGCTCCGGTCGCACCTGTCGCGCCGGTATCACCGGTCGCACCCGTGGAGCCGGTCGTACCCGTGGAGCCGGTCGCACCCGTGGAGCCAGTCGTACCTGTCGCGCCGGTATCACCGGTCGCACCCGTGGAGCCGGTCGCACCCGTGGAGCCAGTCGTACCCGTGGAGCCAGTTGCGCCCGTCGCGGCTGTGGCGCCTGTGGCGCCGGTCGCACCTGTGGCCCCGGTGGCACCAGTTGCTCCGGTCGCACCCGTCGGGCCTACCTGACCCTGACTCGTGAGTGTAAGACCTCCCGTAATAAACGTGTTGTTATTACTGCCATTGGCGGCACCTCCTGTGAAATCATAAGTGGGATTATTTGGATCTTGAATTGCAGGAGGAGAGAGCGTACCAACCACGTTGAAGTTGTCGTTGTAAATTATATAGGTATGAGTAGTATTTGGAATTGTTATAGTTACCGCAAACGCAAGGGCTTTACCACCATTTGTTGCAGATGGAAGCACGAAGCTGCCAACCACTACGTTCAACCCGTTAAATGTATCCACCAGATAATAGGTGTTGACGGCTGAACTGTTGCCGTTGTTTTGTATCGTGCCTTTGAGTGTAAGATTGCCCGATTCAAGCACCCCCGAGTAACTGGCCACGCCATCTGGGGTCAGTGGCGGCAGGGGCGTGGACGCGTTCACGCGTGCGGACAGTTCCCAGGCGCCGCCCAGGGCGGCCGCGCCAACCAGCGATCTCGATGCGCAGACGTCCGCGCCGACGGCCTCTTCCAGCGCTGCCACGAAGGTCTCGCCAGCATTCCCCGATGCCGTTTCGCAGCTCCACAGCCGCAGTTCGCCGTCCGCGGCAAGCGCCCGGCCGATTGCGGCAAGGTCCTCAGCCTCCGCCTTCAATGTGGCTGATGACCACTCCCCTGCTGTGAAGCCGACCCGCCCAGACGCGCCATGTGCGATGACGTGCACCGCATCGAGCCCTGCGTGCCCCGCGAGCGCGGCAGCGATCTGCTGCGCCGCCGGTCGGCGGCCATCGAGCACAATCGCTTGAACCTCGGATCGCAAGCTGCCGAGAACAGTCTGGAGGTCGGAAACTGAAGGGTCGACAAAAAGAATTTCAGAGGCACGGGCCATGACTGGCTCCTGTTGGCTTCGAATTCAATTTACGGGGAAACCGCCCACCGGCCTGGCCGGCGAGCGCTGGGGACAAGGGGCCTGGGGGGCCGTCATCTTCCGGACGACCCGACCGCGCCGTCTGGACGTTCAACGGCAGGGGTCTCTACGCGAAGGAAGCTGGCGACCAGGAAATTCCCGCCATCGTCAAACGTGCCAATGGCAAGTGAGCCGGCGGTGCTCGGGACCTTGACGGTGAGGGCGACAGCGAGGCTTCGCTTGACGGCTTTGGGCAGAATGACCTGACCGACGATCGCGCTCCTGGCGGTATCCAGAATGAAATAAGTTGCATTTTCGGTCGTGTCGCCGATCGGCAAAACGCCCCGAACGGTGACTTCCATAACCGCAAAACCTGCTGTGAAGCTCATCATATTCTCCCTGGTCGCGGCCGCCGTGCCGCTGCTTGTTTCGTACCCTTAGTTCAATCTCTGGTTTCAATCGCAACCGAACGCACGCGCTCGCCGAGGCCGGTCGCGGCTGCTATCGGCCCCGCGCGCATCGGCGTATGACGGGCAGTATGGCGAGACGGGCGGGCAAGGTTTGACGGCCTCTTCGTGCCGCTCAATCGAACGGCGCCCCGCTTGTCTTCACTGAGGTGAATGTACAGTCCGCGGGCGCCCGGCAGCCCACAAGGCACCGGGGAATACCGATCAATCGCCGGGCAATCCCTGCCGGCGGCCAGCTGCGGAAAATTGAGAGATTTATCGAAGCGGAAACCCGCGTGACGGGCGCATCGTTTCGTACTTGGTATCACCCCAACCACATCCAACTCCCGCAACGCATGTCTCGATTTCTCGACGACTACTTGCGAGGGACCCGACTACTTGGCGAGGGAACATCAGGTTGGGAAAACGCCGGCCTTTAGTTCAAGGCAGTACGACGTCTTCTCTTGCACGCCACCGAACACTCGCTGCGCCCTCACGCACGACGTGACTTGCTCCAGACACTCTCCTGGCTCAGCAGACTGCGCAGACAGACAGGCCCATTGCCCGGTCCGCGGCTACCCTCCCAGCACAAGACATTAGTAAAATCTAAATTTAGCAAGTTGTAAATAACCAAGTTAACAATTTGTTAATTGCTGACCACAAGCAACTACTTTTCGGTCGACATCGAAATGGCGCGCATGGGCCAAACGCATCGAAAAATCCGAGACTTAAAGGCGCCCCCTGTTCGCGCCGAACCCTCGATGTCACGGCGGAGTTTGCGCGTCAGCGATTGAGTCGATGGGAACGTTTGAACGCAACCCCTGGCCCAGGGCGACCGCGTGGACCCTTGCTGTGACGGAAAGCGCTGGCTAACAATGGATGAGGCTGAGCTAGCGCGTGACTGGGAACGGACGATCGATCCTTGCAACAGAGCTCATGCAAATGGCCAAGGCGGCGGGGTGATGTGCATGAGGTATAAAGGCCGGATAAAGACGCGTAACGAACGCCGCTCCGCCAAGGGATTAACATGAGCACCATCGGCCTGTGCATGATCGTCAAGAACGAGGCAAAGGTCATCCTGCAATGCCTCGCCAGCGCGCTTCCTCTCGTCGACTATGTGCTCGTCATCGACACGGGTTCCGAGGACGGCACGCAGGACCTCATCCGTACCTTCCTGACCACGCACAATGTCAACGGCGCAGTCATCGACGAGCCATGGCGGGACTTCGCGTACAACCGGACCTTTGCCCTCGACCGGCTGCGTGAAGTCGAGACGGTCGACTATGCCATGATCATCGACGCGGACGACGCTGTGGTCCAGGACGCCGACTTCGATCCGGTCACGTTCAAGTCGCGGATGCAACACGATCTGTACGACGTCGAGGTGTCCCATGGTGGCATTTCGTTTTATCGCCCGCAGATCTGCCGCAACCGGCTGCCGTTCTCCTTCAAGGGCGTGCTGCACGAGTATCTCGAGGCCCCTCCCGGCCATCTCGCACGCGAGACCGCCAAGGGTTTTCGCATAGCGACGGGGCGCGGCGGGGCACGCAGTCAAAACCCGCGAAAGTACCAGGACGACGCGGCCGTTCTTGAAAATGCGCTTGCCACGGAGACCGACCCCTTCCTGGTTTCGCGATACACCTTCTATCTGGCGCAGAGCTACAGGGATTCCGGTGAACGTGAAAAATCGCTGGCGAACTATCTGAAGCGTGCCGAGCTGGGTTTTTGGGACGAGGAGGTCTATGTCAGCCTGCTCGAGGCGGGCAACCTCATGGCAGCGCTGGGACGGCCATTCGACGAGGTCGTTGCCGTCTTCGAGCGTGCGGCGCAGACCGTTCCCGCCCGCGCCGAGGCTTTTCACGCCGCGAGCCTCTATTGCCGCAACCAGGGCCGGAATGCGGAAGGCACGGAATTCGCGCGTCGAGGGCTCGACCTTGCCCAACCCGCCGGACTTTTCGTACAGCCTTGGGTCTACGATTACGGACTGCTCGACGAGTTTGCCGTCAATGCCTACTGGACAGGCGCTTACCGGGAATCGCTCGACGCCTGTCTGAAATTGCTCGCCAGCGAAAAATTGCCGGCGGAAATGGTAAAGCGTGTGGTGGCCAACGCGCGTTTCGCCTCCGACAAGCTTCCGGTCCATGAACCGCCGAAACTCGGGGCGTTTGGGACCGAGAGCTTGATCGATCAGCACAAGCTTGTCCGCCGGCGTTCATTGCGGTCGCGCATCAAGGGCACACCACGCATCCTCGTGGCAATCCTGGCAAAGCAGAAGGAGCCGGCACTGCCGCTTTACCTCGAGTGCATCGAGGCGCTCGACTACCCGAAGGCGTCGATCGTCCTGTACATCAGGACAAACAACAACACCGACAGGACCGAGCACATACTGCGCGAATGGCTGGAGCGTGTGGGCCACCTCTATGCGGCGGTCGAAATCGACACCTCGGACGTAGCCGATCGGGTCGAGCAGTTCGGCGAGCACGAATGGAACGAGACGCGCTTCAGGGTGCTCGGCCGAATCCGCAACATAAGTTTGCGGAAAACGCTCGAGCACGGCTGTGATTTCTATTTCGTTGTCGACGTCGACAATTTCGTGCGGCCGGCCACGCTGCGAGAACTTGTGGCGCTCGACTTGCCAATCGTCGCTCCCCTGCTTCGCTCCATCTCGCCCGGCCAATACTATTCGAACTATCACGCCGAGATCGATGCGAACGGCTATTATATGCAGTGCGATCAATATGGATGGGTGCTCAACCGCCACGTGCGCGGCATTATCGAGATGCCGCTCGTGCACTGCACCTATCTTGTCCGCGCCGACGTGCTGATCGAACTGACATACGAGGACGACACATCGCGGTACGAGTACGTCATCTTTGCCGACAGCGCCAGGAAGGCCGGCGTCGTCCAGTACATGGATAACCGACAAATCTATGGCTACATCACCTTCGGCGACGGCCAATATCATGTGAGTGACGGGATCGAGCGCGCTCGAGCGCTGTTGCACGGTGCGGGCGATACCCCCGCATTCACTGCCGCCACGCCCTCTGGCTCCGGGCCGATGCCAGCTCGACCTGTCGAGCCGCCGCAAATTCACCTCATAAACTTGGACAGCAGCGTTGAGCGCTGGCGCAAATATCAAGACAGAAATCCTCATCTAGCCACCAATACAATCCGCGTATCGGCCATCGATGGAGCTTCCCTCGATAGATCGGCCTTGCAAGCTTTGGTAAACGATGGAGTGATTGCTGAGGATTGCGGATACCTGCCGGACGCATTGGGATGTGCTCTATCCCACATCAACTTGTGGAAGTTGGCGGTAGCCGAGAAGCGGCCAATTACCATTTTCGAGGACGGCGTCTACTCGTCGTTTAACTTTCTTGAAGAGTCGAACCGCATCCTGTCCATGGCTCCAGAGAACTGGGATATGGTAAACTGGGGATTCAATTTTGATCCTCTATTCCTGTGGTTGGACTTCGATTTTTCCAGAGCCAAGCTGGAATTCTACGAGCGAAAGCCCAAACAAGTCCCGGCTCAATTTCAATCTGATAACTATTCGAGATCTCTTATCCGGCTGATCCATTCCTTTGGTGCGATGGCCTATTCAGTAACTCCAAATGGAGCTCAAGTACTTCTTGAAAAATGTCTACCCCTACGAAAGAGACTAATTCCGTTTCCCGGGACTGGATTGGTCCTGGAGGATGAGGGCATCGATTGCGCAATGTCCGCCGCGTATGACTCAATGAAAGCGTTCGTTTGCATGCCGCCGCTGGTCATCCATGATGGCGAGCAACCTTCACATCGGGTGGCTGCAGACGGCTTGCGACCCGAATAAGACCCTGCCCTCCATCCGCGGGAGACCTTTGTGCCGTTCTCATCAAATGCGTTTGAACGGAGATCCAATCGATCAGCTTCAACCCTAGCAGGGTCTGCGATATCAGCCAGGGCAGCGGGGTTCGACCGGTACAGATAGGACAGGCCATGCGAATAATCGCTTCAATGACCACCATTCCCTCGCGAATTGATCGAATTGGTCCTGCACTTGAGAGCGTGCTTGGCCAGACCATTCCGGTGGGGCATATAGAATTGAATGTTCCATATGTATGTGTGCGTACGAATGAATCATACACTCTGCCGACATGGCTCACAGAAATGGAACGGGTAAAGATTTTTCGAACGGACGACTACGGCCCGATCACAAAGATTGCCCCCACACTGCTGCGACACCAGAACGACCAGGAAACGTACCTATGGTCGGTAGATGACGACTTTGCGTATCCTGCAAATCAGCTGGAAATGTTATGCCGTGGACATTGCGCTTCGGAACATCGCATACTTGCGAGGCACGGTGGCGACTTCAACACAGATGGCAGTATCACTTTCAAATTCGGGCAATTGCAAGTATCGATGTTCGAGGGGTTTGGTACAGTGCTGTACCCTCCGGCGTGCATTGGAGACGACTTCTTAGAATATGTACAGGCGACCTCGAAAGACGTGGACTGCCGCCAAAGCGACGATGTGGTTCTCTCTCTCTATTTTTCGTCTCGACAGCTTCCTATTTTCATATGGAATTCGCCTTCCGAAACTGAGCCTTTTTACCCCACCGGTTCGCTCCCCCACTCCTCAGAGAAGGATGCGATCCATTTGCAAAGAGGGGGAAATCAGGAGCGGTATAAGCGCGTACTGAGCGTCTTGAAGTCACCTGGATTCACCAAGTCTCAGCCCGATACTACATTGGATATCATCACCAAGGAGCAGTTCGAAACACTGCCTTGGATTTATACCGCTCACGACACGGTGCTGTACGTGAAAGTCGACACCGGTGAGCTGCGTCATGGCCCGATCGACAGCAGTTCTACAAATGTCAGATTTCTGTCCGATGGGAAGCAAGGGCAGATGATATTCGGTGGTGAAGATCACCGCCTTCCAATTGCTTTTCAGTCAGATGGCTCGCTGGTCGCCAGGGAGTCCAAGACGTCGGCGCCCACTAGTTTGGAGATCTTCCCGAAGCACTGGGTTTGGATTGGTTTTCATGTTGGCGGCACGTTCCTTTGCGCCGAGCTTGATGGGCGCATAACTCTCTCCAGACCCCATTGCCTCGGCTACGAAAGTTTTTCGCTCTCGGAGCCACCTCGTTCACAAGAGATTTTTCAAGCCTTGGGCCTTCTCAAGCCATACGATGTAGAACCATTCCTCAAGGTGAGGGTCGGATGCAAAAGTGATGGAGGATATGTCATTCTCGATGACTTTGATCCAATAGAAATTGTCTACAGCTTCGGCATCGGAAACCAGGTTTCATTTGATCTTGAAATGGCGAACATGGGAAAAGATATCTTCATGTTCGACCACACCGTTGATGGGCCTCCTCTTGAGCACCCGAACTTCCATTTCTACAAGCAGGGGTTGGCAGCAGATAACAGCGAAGCGGTGTCCTTGTACACGTTAGCATATCAGCTTAACAGGCTCGGCCATGAGGGGCGACCAGATCTACTTCTGAAGATCGATATCGAAGGTGCTGAGTTCGAGGTGTTCTCTGCGATGCCGAAAGAAATCCTTAGACAATTCCGGCAGATTACGATGGAACTCCATTGGTTGGACAGACTGAGTGATCCGACTTACCGAGCTGGTTTCGTGGCGGCACTATCGAAAATCAACAGTGAGTTCACATTATTTCATGTGCATTCAAACAATAATGAGCCTCTGAGAATTGTCGATGGGCACGTTGTCGCGCCGGTGATGGAGCTGTCGTATGTGAGATCTGACCTGATCGAACGCGCCCCGTCGACGACCGTATATCCGACTGAATTCGACTTTCCGAACTGGTCGCCCAGGCCTGACCACACACTTTGGTTCTATCCATTCCTACCTATGCTTGAGGAGTCTGCTGAAGCCCTTGAGAGGTCGATAGCGACATCGAACCGCAAATTTCCGGCCGGCGGCCATACCTAGCAAGAGGTGCATTCGATGACGCAAAGCACGCCCGATGATTCCCGCGAAGCCTTCGCGCGCATTTACCAAAGCAATGAGTGGGGCTCCGCGGAATCGCGCTCCGGACTCGGTTCAACGCACGCGACGACGCATCGCGTGCGAACGGTGTTGCCGATGCTCTTCCGCGCACTGGATGTGGAGTCCATGCTCGATGCGCCCTGCGGCGACTTCAACTGGATGCGCTTCGTCGACTTGGGCAAAACGCACTACATTGGTTGCGATATCGTTCCGGCAGTCATCGAAACGAATCGCATGCGATACGCGGATCGCGAATTCCACGTGCTCGATCTGGCTGCCGGCCCACTGCCGAACGTCGACCTCATTTTTTCACGCGACTGTCTGCAGCATCTGACCGAGCCCGATATCTGGCGCGTGCTGCGCAACTTCAAGAAGTGCGGCGCGCGCTGGCTGTTCACCTCAAGCCATTCGACCTCGGCGCAGGACATTGCGCCGGAAACCGGCGGATTCGGGTTTCTCAACTTGCAGCAACCACCATTCTCGTTGCCGCTGCCACTCCTGGTCATGCCGGAGGAACACTATGCATCGAAGGCGATGTGTCTGTGGGACATGACGCAAATCGGGGCATGAGAAAAGCCAGTGCCATTGCCGATTCAGATGCTCGTCGCCGCCGCGAAGGCAACATGGCAACTCACACACCACCTTTAGCGTTGTTCGATGATTGTGGGGTTGCGCTACGCCCCAGGAGAAAGTTCCCGATGACGCTCCGGCCATACCTCGATATGTATGCTTGGACCAAGGAGCATCAGCTGACGAACAGGCGACAGTTTGGCATCCTAGCTGCCGTCTCATTGGCTGCTAGCTTGGCTACGCTGTTGAGTCACTCGCAGAAAGGCTACGCAGCCATGTCTCCCAAATCTCCCTCGGCCCGCCCATCGCCAACCCTCCTCACCGCGCCCATCGAGCTTGCCGGCGACTGGGGCCGCATGCTGGAGGGCGCGGCTGATCAGGTCGTCGAACGCATGCGGCATTCATGCCTTGACGGCGTCCGCCTGCTGTCCGACCGCCAGCCGACGCGGCTGCGTGTCGACGAGCACACTTCCGGCACGCCGGCCGTCTGGCTGCATCCCGACGGCAGCAGCATGGCCTGGATCATCGTCGATATCGGTGAGCGTGACTGGTCGAAGCTCGCCTACCAGTTCGGCCACGAGCTCGGCCATGTACTGTGCAACAGCTGGCAGCCGGACGCCAAGCCGGCGCCGCCCTGCCAGTGGCTCGAGGAAGCCATGGTGGAGGCCCACTCGCTGCGCGGCCTGGGGCGCCTGGCGAAAAGCTGGAAGGAGACCCCGCCGTTCGCCGGCGACAACGCTTTCGGCGATGCCATTGCCGCGTATCGCGAGAACATCATCCAACGCTATATCGCGCTCGCCGAGAGCCAGGGGCTCACCAGCGACGCCGCGGCATGGTTCGCCGACCATCGCGGCGAGATCGAAATGCCCGCCCTTAATCCATTCGCCCAGGCGATGTCCGTGACCATCCTCGCCGAATACGACCGCGCGCCGGACTGCGTCGAGGCGCTGGGCGCACTCAACCGCTGGCCCGGCCGCACCGGTCTACCGATCGCCGAGTATCTCGTGCGATGGGAGGCAAGCTGTGCCGAATTGGGCGCTTCGCCCAGCCTGCCGATCCGCCTGCGTGATCTGCTGCACGTTCCGCAATGGGCCAAGTAGAGACCCCGGAGGTCTTGTCTCGCCGATCGCGTTATCCAGCTGCGCCGCTGCGACGGCGCACTCCTAGCAAGCCTTGACCAGCGCCAGGCATGCTGGCCAGGGATGGTCCATGAATCATCGGCATCCATGCCGGATGAAGATTGCCAAGCTTTGGTAGAGTGATTATACCAGTTGATAACATGACGATTGGTTGGTCCATCGTTGGACATCGGGAGTAGTGATACATGACGACGATTGCACTGTTCGGTGCCGGCGGGAAAATGGGTTACCGCCTGTCGACCAATTTTCGCGGCTCGCCTTACACGATACGCCATGTCGAGGTCAGCGAGGCCGGTCGCGAGCGGCTGAAGTCGGGGCTGGGTTTCGATGCCGTCAGTGCCGATGAAGCGCTCAAAGGCGCCGATGTGGTGATCCTGGCCGTTCCCGATACACATATCGGCACGGTCGCGGCGAGCATCGAGAGCAAGCTCGCGCTAGGCACGATGGTGGTGGTGCTCGACGCCGCGGCACCATTCGCCGGCCATCTGCCCAAGCGGCCGGACCTGACCTATTTCGTCACCCATCCCTGTCATCCGCCGATCTTCAACGACGAAACCGACATGGCGGCCAAGAAGGACTATTTCGGCGGCGTCAAAGCCAAGCAGCACATGGTTAGTGCGCTGATGCAGGGCCCGGAAGAGGACTATGCCAAGGGTGAGGCGATCGCCAAGATCATCTGGGCGCCGGTGATGCGCTCGCACCGCGTCACTGTCGATCAGATGGCGCTGCTCGAGCCGGGTCTTTCGGAGACCGTATGCGCCTCGCTGCTCGTCGTCATGAAGGAAGCCGTCGATGAAGTCGTTGCGCGCGGCGTCGACAAACAGGCGGCTCTCGATTTCCTGCTCGGCCATATGAACGTCCTCGGCGCTGTCATCTTCGGCGAAACCAAGGGCGTCTTCTCCGACGCCTGCAACAAGGCGATTGAATTCGGCAAGCCGGTGCTGATGCGCGACGACTGGAAGCGGGTCTTCGAGCCGGAGGAGATTGCCGCCAGCATTCAGCGCATCACCTGAAGCGAAGTTCAGGCGGAACGGCCGGAAGGGCCGAGACCCTTGGATGAAAACCGAGCTTGCGAGAGTTTGGGCCGTCGACGCCTTCGTGAAAACGCGCTCATCAGGTACATATCATCTGAATTTGTGATTGACTCATCATACCAGTTGGCTTAGCTGTTTCTTAAGCTCAGGCCAAGGCTTCGCAGGGAATTCGTGGCCTGGACGAGCGGAGGACTGCCGGGGGCACGACGGCCCGGGTGATGCCGGCAAACAAACGGTTTTTGAAACTGAGACGATCCGCGGTCTGAAATGCAGACAGCGGCCTGAATTGTTTTTCAAACGGGAGGACTTCATGAAACTGACACGCAGAATGACACTGGCGGCTTTTGCCGGCATGCTGGCGCTTGGCACGGCCGCCCCCGCCTATGCGGCCGATCTCATTGCCATCATCACGCCCTCGCACGACAACCCGTTCTTCAAGGCGGAAGCTGTCGGCGCGGAGGCCAAGGCCAAGGAACTCGGCTATGAAGCGCTGGTGCTCGTCCATGATGACGACGCCAACAAGCAGTCCGAGCTGATCGACACGGCGATCGGCCGCGGTGCCAAGGCGATCATCCTCGACAATGCCGGCGCCGACGCCACCGTTGCCGCCGTGCAGAAGGCCAAGGACGCGGGCGTGCCTTCGTTCCTGATAGATCGCGAGATCAATGCCACCGGCGTTGCCGTCGCGCAGATCGTTTCCAACAATTACCAGGGCGCCCAGCTCGGCGCGCAGGAATTCGTCAAGCTGATGGGAGAGAAGGGCAATTTCGTCGAACTCGTCGGCAAGGAATCCGACACCAATGCCGGCATTCGCTCCAAGGGTTATCACGACGTCATCGACGACTATCCAGATCTGAAGATGGTTGCCCAGCAGTCGGCCAACTGGAGCCAGACCGAAGCCTACGCCAAGATGGAATCGATCCTGCAGGCCAATCCGGACATCAAGGGCGTCATCTCCGGCAACGACACGATGGCGATGGGCGCCTATGCGGCGCTGGTCGCGGCAAACCGCAAGGACGTCATTGTCGTCGGCTTCGACGGATCGAACGACGTGCGCGATTCAATCACCGCGGGCGGCATCAAGGCGACAGTCCTGCAGCCGGCCTTTGCGCAGGCGCAGATGGCGGTCGAGCAGGCCAACGACTTCATTAAGAACAAGAAGTCGCCGGCCAAGGAAAAGCAGCTGATGGACTGCCTCCTGGTCAATGGCGACAACGCCCCCAAGTTGGAAACCTTCGCGCTGACCAACTGAGCCGGCGTGACATGAATAGCGAGGGGCGAATCTCGGTTCGTCCCTCGCCGCCATTTTCTGCGGATGCCGACCATTATGCCGAGGCCGCCATGCTGAACAACAAACCGCCATGCTGAACAAGCCGACCTGGCCGATCCTTGCCGTGACACTCGGCATCAGCCTTGCCGCCTGCAAGATTCTGCCGACCCCCTCGGGTGATAGCGGCGGCGCTGCCGCCTTCAATCCCGACAAGATGGTCGAGGCGTTGTGGGCGGCGAAGGTGGTGCCCTATCTCAGGCAGAAAGCCGGACCGTTTCCCGAGGTTCATGCCCTGGCGAAGGCCGACCCGGCGGCTGCCGGCGCCAAATACGGCAACCCGAACAAGCAGGCGAATTCGCCGTGGACCTTCGCGGTTCGTGTTGACGGCAAGATCGTTGCCGCAAACACGGGCTCGCGCGCGGCGACGATGGATATCGATGTCGACGGCGACGGCAAGGCGGATGCACGCGTGCAGATCGGTCCCGCCATGCGCGGTACGGCGCTGCGCGACAGCCTCGACTTCGTCCAGTTCAACGACTTCACCAACCAGATCGACTTCGCCCAGTTCGGCAAGGCGTTCAACGCGTATGCCGACAAGACCGTGCTTTCGAAGCTGCCGCGTGAAGCGCTGGAAGGCCGCATCGCCAAGGTTCTCGGCGCCTATACGCTCGAAGGCAGCCAAGACCTGCCGCTGGTGACGCCGGCGGAGGCAGAAATCGGGCCGCGGCCATGAGCGATCACGATGTCATTCTGAAGCTGGAGGACGTCTCCAAGGTCTATTCCGGCACGGTCGCGGTCAAGCACGCGAATTTCGAGGTGCGCAAGGGCGCGGTCAATGTGCTGGTCGGCGAAAACGGCGCAGGCAAATCGACGCTGATGAAGATCATCGCCGGCGTCGAACGACCCACTGCCGGCCGGATCCTCCTGGAAGGGGAAGAAGTTTCCTTCTCGTCATCCGCCGACGCGGTGAACCGCGGCATCGGCATGGTGTTCCAGGAGCTGAACCTGTTCGGCAATTTGACCGTCGCCGAGAACATCTTCGCCACCCGCGAGATCACCAACCGGTTCCGCAAGATCGACCGCAAGCAACAGGAGCGCCGCGCTGCGCAATTTCTCGAACGCCTGCAGGCCGGGATCCGGCCCGACATGCTGGTCGAGGATCTGCGCATCGGCCAGCAGCAGCTGGTCGAGATCGCCAAGGCGGTTTCGCTCGATGCGCGCATCCTGATCATGGACGAACCGACTTCTGCACTGAGTTCCGCGGAAGTCGAGATCCTGTTCAAGGTGATTGCCGACCTCAAGGCGCGCGGTGTGGCCATCGTCTACATCTCGCACCGGCTCGAGGAGCTGATCCGCATCGGCGACTACATCACCGTGCTGCGCGACGGGCACATCACCGGCCAGGAGGAAATGAGAAACGTCGACACCCGGTGGATCGTACGGCAGATGATTGGGTCCGACGCCAAGGATTTCGCCAAGGCCGATGGCCATGTTCCAGGCGAAGAAATATTCCGCACCCATGACATCTGCCTGCCGCGTGCGACCGGCGGTCTTGCGGTCGACCACGTCTCGCTGTCGCTGCGCGCCGGCGAGATCCTCGGCATATACGGCCTGATGGGCGCGGGACGCAGCGAGCTGTTCGACTGCATCATGGGCCGCCATGGCCAGGCCACAGGAGCGATCTTCATTTCCGGCAAACAGGTCAAGGAGCGCGACACGACGCGGCGCATCCGGCGCGGGCTGGCGCTGATCCCCGAAGACCGCCAGCGCGAAGGGCTGGTGTCGATCCTCTCCGTTGCCAGCAATCTGACGCTGGCCAGCCTGTCGCGGTTTGTCCGCCTGTTTCATATCCGCGGCGGCCCCGAAAGGCAGGCGGTGGTGCAGATGGTGGGGGAACTGGCGATCAAGGTTGCCGATCCGGCACAGGAGGTCTCGTCGCTGTCCGGCGGCAACCAGCAAAAGGTGGTGATCGGCAAGGCACTGCTCACCGGCCCGAAGGTGCTGCTGATGGACGAGCCCAGCCGTGGCATCGATGTGGGCGCCAAGGCCGACGTCTTCCGCACCATGCGCAAACTGTCGCGCGACGGATTGGGCATCCTGTTCGCCACCTCGGACCTCGACGAGGTAATGGCGCTGTCCGACCGGATCGCGGTGATGAGCAATGGAAAACTGACCGGCATGTTCGATCGCGCCGAGGCGACGGAGGCCGCCCTTGTCGCCGCCTCGGCGCTTGGCCACGGCCCGGTCCCGCACACGGAGTACACCGCTCATGACTGACATCCCGGCCAAGGCGGCTATTCCCTCGGCATCGAGCGGTTCGCTGCTGCTGACGCTGATGAAGGCGAGGACCTTCATCGCACTGATCGCCGTGCTGGTCTTCTTCTCGATCGCGGCACCGAATTTCCTGTCGACCGCCAACCTGATCCTGATGTCGAAGCACGTGGCGCTGAATGCGTTCCTGGCCATGGGCATGACCTTCGTGATTATCACAGGCGGCATCGACCTGTCGGTCGGCTCGATCGTCGGCCTGTGCGGCATGGTGGCCGGCTATCTCGTGCTCAACGGCATCGACCTGCAGATCGGCTACACCATCTATTTCAACGTCGTCGAGATCGCGTTGATCACGCTGGCGGTCGGCATCCTGATCGGCGCCGTCAACGGATTGCTGATCACCAGGCTGAACGTCGCGCCATTCATCGCCACGCTCGGCGTGCTCTATGTCGCGCGCGGCCTGGCGCTGCTGTCGTCGGATGGTCGCACCTTCCCCAACCTTGTCGGCAAGCCGGAACTGGGCACCACCGGGTTCGGCTTCCTCGGCGCTGGCCGGCTGCTCGGCCTGCCCGTGGCGATCTGGATCCTGATCGTGGTTGCGCTGGCGGCGGCCTATCTCGCCAAATACACCCCGCTTGGCCGCCATATCTTCGCGGTTGGCGGCAACGAACGGGCGTCGCGAATTTCGGGCGTCCGTGTCAACACGGTGAAGATGTTCGTCTATATGTTCTCCGGTTTCTGCGCGGCAATCGTCGGCCTGATCATCTCGTCCGAGCTGATGGCCTCGCATCCGGCGACGGGCGAGAGTTTCGAGCTCAATGCCATCGCGGCGGCGGTGCTCGGCGGCACTTCGATGTCGGGCGGTCGCGGCACGATCGGCGGCACCATAGTGGGTGCCTTCGTCATAGGCATTCTTTCTGACGGGTTGGTGATGATGGGGGTGAGTTCGTTCTGGCAGATGGTGATCAAGGGCCTGGTCATCATTGTCGCCGTCGTCGTCGACCAGGCGCAGCGCCGGCTGCAGAGTCGCGTGACACTGATGCAGATGGCAAAGGCAGGCTGAGCATGGTGGAATTGCGGGGAGCGCTGATCGGCTGCGGCTTCTTCGCCGTCAACCAGATGCATGCCTGGCGCGACATCGCTGGCGCCGCGATCGTCGCCATTTGCGACCGCGATCCGGACCGGCTGCGGATCGTCGGCGACCAGTTCGGCATTGCGCGGCGCTACACCGACGCGATGGCCCTGTTTGCCGGCGAAAGCCTGGATTTCGTCGATATCGCCACCACTGCGCCCAGCCATCGTCCGCTGGTCGAGATGGCGGCGCAATACCGCGTGCCGGCGATCTGTCAAAAGCCGTTCGCGCCAACACTTGCCGATGCCAAGGCGATGGTGAAGGCATGCACCGATGCCGACGTGCCGCTGATGGTGCATGAGAATTTTCGCTGGCAGTCGCCAATCCAGGCGGTGCGCGCCGTACTCGACAGCAACGAGATCGGCACGCCGTTCTTCGGCCGCATCTCGTTCCGCTCCGCCTATGACGTGTTTTCCGGCCAGCCCTATCTGGCAACGGGAAAGCGCTTCATCATCGAGGATCTCGGCATCCACATCCTCGACATAGCCCGCTTCCTGCTGGGCGACGTCTCGACGATCACGACGCGAACGGCGCGCATCAACCCTGCTATCGCCGGCGAGGACGTGGCGACCATGCTGATGGACCATGCCAGTGGCGCCACGTCGGTGGTCGACTGCAGCTACGCGACGACGCTTGCCGTCGAACCGTTTCCCGAAACGCTGATCGAGATCGACGGAAGCGACGGCACGATCCGACTGGCACAGGGATACTGGCTCACCGTCACCGGCAAAAGCGGCACGGCGGTCAGCGACGTCTCGCCGCCGCTGCTGCCCTGGGCATCGCGTCCCTGGCACAACATCCAGGAAAGCGTCGTTGCCATCCAGCGGCACTGGGTCGACTGCCTGGCGAAGGGAACACAGCCCGCGACCTCGGGCGCCGACAACCTCAAGACCTTCGCACTGGTCGAGGCCGCCTACGCCGGTGCTGCAAGCCGCGAGCCGATGCAGCTCGACACTTTGCTCAGATGACCGCCGACACCTTTCACCTCTACGGCACGGATGCGACCGAGGTCGAGCCGGTCAGGCTGTGCGCCGGTGCGCTCAGCGCCGACTTCGTCAACGGCAATCTGCGCACCATCCGCCATGGCGGCACCGAAGTGCTGCGGGCCATCGCCTATATCGTCAGGGATCGCGACTGGGGCAATTACGAGCCCGAACTGACCGACCTAGTCATCGACCAAGGCGATGACACTTTTTCGATCCGCTATTCGGCAAGCTGCACCGGGCCGGACGCAAGCCGGCTCGGCTTCCGCGCCACCATCAAGGGCTCCTCCGATGGCCAACTGGTCTTCGACGTCAGCGCCCTTCCCGAAAGCGATTTCGAAACCAATCGCTGCGGCTTCTGCGTCCTGCATCCGATCGCCGGCCTCGCCGGCAGCCCGGTGACGGTCGAGCACACCGACGGCAGCACGGTGGCGACAAAGCTTCCGCTGCTGATCGACCCCTGGCAGCCTTTCAGGGATTTGCGTGCGATCACGCATGAGGTGCGGCCAGGCGTCAGTGCCGAATGCCGGATGGAAGGCGACGTGTTCGAAATGGAGGACCAGCGCAACTGGTCGGATGCCTCTTACAAGACCTATGTGCGGCCGCTCACTTTGCCGTGGCCCCATATGCTGCCTGCCGGCCAGCCCCTCAGCCAGACAATCAGCCTGCTGATCACCGGTGAAGGCAAAGCACCGGCTGCCGCCATGGCCAACGAACCGGTCCGCGTTAAGCTCGGCGAGGCCGGACCGAGGAAGCTGCCCGATGTCGGCATGATCATCTATCCCGAGGATGTCGAGACGGTGCCGACGACCCTGTTGACGCTGTCGACACTCGGCCCGCAACAGCTGCTGTTTCACTACGATCCAACGCGCGGCCATGGGCTCGACGCCTTGCGATCCTTTGCCCGGGTCGCGGCAGCCTACCCGGCCCGGACGACGCTCGAATGCATTGTTGCCGGCGTGGGCGATCTCGATGCTGAATTTTCTGCCATCGCCAGCATGGTGCACCAGGCAGGGCTAGAACTTTCGGCCATCGCCGTCTCGCCTTCGGTCGACCGGCAGTCGACGCCGCCGGGGAGCGCATGGCCGGAGTGCCCACCGCTGGAAACCGTCTATGCCGCCGCCCGCCGCGCCTTCCCCGACTTCCGTCTCGGCGGCGGCATGTTCAGCTATTTCACCGAACTCAACCGCAAACGCGTGCCGGCAGACCTGCTCGACTTCGTCACTCACTGCACCTGCCCGATCGTGCACGCGGCCGACGATCTCAGCGTCATGCAATCGCTGGAGGCGCTGCCCTTCATCACCCAATCGGTGCGGGCGATCTTCGGAGAAGGACCCTACCGGATCGGCCCGTCGACGATTGCCATGCGCCAGAACCCCTATGGCGGCGCGACCAAGTCCAATCCCGGGGGACAGCGCATTGCCATGGCCGACCGCGATCCGCGCCATGCCGGCCTGTTCGGGGCCGCATGGACGATAGGCTATGCGGCACGCGTCGCACCGGCGGGACTGGAGATGCTGACGCTCTCTGGCTTCACAGGGCCGTTCGGCGTGCTGGCGGGACCGGGCGAGCCAGTCGCGGAAGGATCACCCCGGCCGATCTTCAGGGCTATCAAGGGGCTTTGCGAACTGGCCGGCCTCGCACATGTTGCGGCAACGACGAGCGATGAGGCCAAGGTGCTGGCGCTGGCCGGGCGCTCCGCTTCCGGTCAGACCATCGTGTGGCTGGCGAACCTGACAGCGGACGACGTACCGGTCGACGTTTCAGCGCTGGGCAGAGGCCACCTGGTCATGACGCCCTACGCGATCACCCGGTTCGGCTGAACCGGCGGATTCACTTTTCGGAGTTCATCACATAGAGCGCACGCGAGCGCTCGAGGTGCTTGATCATCGCCTTCTCGGCGCCGTCGGCATCCTTGTTCTCGATGCGGCCGATGATCTCTTCATGCTCGGTCAGCGTGAACTTTTCCTTGCCGGTCCAGATCAGCATTTCGGTGTGATATTCCTTCAGCCAGCCCAGCATCGCCTCGCTGACTGCGACATAGATCGGGTTGCCCGCGATCGCCGCGATCTGGGTATGGAACTTCATGTCGGCGGATATGAAGGCTTCGGAATCACCGCGAAAGCTGCGCTGCTCGGCGACGGTTGCGCGCAACCGCTGCACATCCTCGGCGGTGGCCTTTTCGGCTGCTTCCCTGACCATGCCTCGCTCGAAGAAGATGCGCGCCGTCTTGAGATGCTCCAGCGTGTCTTTCGACGACGACAGGATGATCTTGGCTGCGCCGTCGACCTGCCTGATGATCGACTTGGCGGTCAGCTGCAGCACCTTGGCGCGCTCGCCATGCGAGATCGCCACCAGCCCCATATTGCTCAGCGCCTGCATCGCCTCGCGGATCGCCGGACGGCCGACTTCGAAGCGTTCCATCAGTTCGCGCTCCGAGGGCATGTCATCGCCCGGCACCAATTCGCCGCTGGTGATCAGGCGCTTCAGCCGCAAGAAGACCTCGTCGGAAAGCTTTCGCCGGACAATCGGTTCGGAACGGTTCATCGTCACGAATCACTCCCTTGATCCGGCCTATCTAACACTTTCCGCCACAATTCCCGGAAATTGCGGTCGGGTCGACCCGCCCCAGCTTCCACTCGGATATCTCTTGCAATACTTATGTACTCATTATACCAGATTTCTGGCATCGGTGAACCTTTTTCGAACGCCTGGGCTTGAGACTGCGGACCATGATCACCCTCACCTATCGCATCGAAACATCAGACAGCATCGAGGCGCTGGCTGCCAAGATCGCCAGCGACCAGTCGACCGGCACCTTCGTTGCGCTGCCCGGCGAGACCGAGGAACTGAAGGCCAGGGTGGCTGCGCGCGTCCTGGCGATCCGGCATCTGCCCGACGCCATGCAGCCCTCCATTCCGGAAGCCGGCGATGGACCGTTCAAGCGCGCCGATGTCGACATCGCATTTCCGCTCGACGCCATCGGCACAGACCTTGCTGCTCTGATGACCATCGCCATCGGCGGTGCCTATTCGATCAAAGGGCTGTCCGGCATTCGCATAGTCGACATGAAGCTGCCGGAGCAATTCCGCGGCGCGCATCCAGGCCCGCAGTTCGGCGTCGCCGGCAGCCGCCGGCTGACCGGCGTCGAGGAGCGCCCGATCATCGGCACCATCGTCAAGCCGGCGCTGGGGCTGCGGCCGCACGAGACGGCGGCGATGGTGGGCGAGCTGATCGAAGCTGGCGTCGATTTCATCAAGGACGACGAGAAGCTGATGAGCCCGGCCTATTCGCCGCTGGCCGAGCGAGTGAAGGCGATCATGCCGCTGATCCTCGACCACGAGCAGAAGGCCGGCAAGAAGGTGATGTATGCCTTCGGCATTTCGCATGCTGACCCTGACGAGATGATGCGCAACCACGACCTGGTGGCGAAGGCCGGCGGCAATTGCGCGGTGGTCAACATCAATTCGATTGGCTTCGGCGGCATGGCGTTCCTGAGGAAGCGCTCCAGCCTGGTGCTGCACGCCCACCGCAATGGCTGGGACATCCTCACCCGCCATCCCGGCCTCGGCATGGATTTCAAGGTCTGGCAGCAATTCTGGCGGCTGCTCGGCGTCGACCAGTTCCAGATCAACGGCATCGCCTCGAAATACTGGGAGCCGGATGCATCCTTCGTCGAATCCTTCAAGGCGGTGACCACGCCGATCTTGTCGCCCGATGATTGCGCCCTGCCGGTGGCGGGCTCGGGCCAATGGGGTGGGCAGGCGCCGGAGACCTACCAGCGAACCGGACGCACGGTCGATCTGCTCTATCTCTGCGGCGGCGGCATTGTCAGCCATCCGGACGGGCCGGGCGCCGGCGTGCGCGCAGTGCAGCAAGCCTGGCAGGCAGCGGTAGACGGCATTCCGCTGGCGGACTTCGCCCTGACTCATCCAGAACTGGCACGGTCGATCGACAAATTCGGCGATGGCAGGGCGGCCTGACGCCATGCAGAACCTGCTGCTCAGCTACTATGGCGACGATCTCACCGGCTCGACCGACGTCATGGAAGCGCTCGAGCTCGGCGGCGTGCAAACGGTGCTGTTCATGCGCCAGCCGGACAAAGCCCAACTTTCGCGTTTCTCACATTGCCAGGCCATCGGATTGGCCGGCACCAGCCGCAGCGAGACGCCGCACTGGATGGACACGCATCTCAAGGACGCTTTCACCTGGCTGAAGACGCTGAACGCAGCGATCTGCCACTACAAGGTCTGCTCGACTTTCGATTCCAGCCCAACGACCGGCAGCATCGGCCGGGCGATCGAGATCGGCCGCTCAGTGTTCAGTCAGGATAGCGTGCCGCTGCTAGTCGGCGCGCCGCAGCTCAAGCGGTACACCGCCTTTGGAAACCTGTTCGCCGCCTATCGCGATCAATATTTCCGCATCGACCGCCATCCGGTGATGAGCCGCCACCCGACGACGCCAATGGATGAATCCGACCTTCTGATTCACCTGTCGAGGCAGACCGGGCTTGCCTCGGGATTGCTCGACCTGGCAACCCTGCAATCCGCGTCACGATCGCAGGCATTCGAGCGCCTCGTGGCGAATGGCGCGGCTATCGTGCTTATCGACGTCGATAGCCACGGGACCCAGGCACTGGCCGGCAAAGAGATCTGGCGCATCCGCAAGCCAGGCGGCTCCTTTGTCGTTGGCTCGTCCGGCATCGAGTACGCGTTGCTGGCCGAATGGGCTTCGAATGACATCGTCAGCACTGGACCAGGCTTCACACCGCCGGGTGCTGCCGACCGGATCGCCGTCGCATCGGGCAGTTGCTCGCCGACCACCGAACGACAGATCCGGTATGCCCTGAGCGACGGTTTCGACGGCATCGAGGTCGATCCTGTCGAACTGGTTTCGGAGGCTTCCGAGCAGGTGATCGCGCGTGCGGCAGCAAGCGGCCGCGCCAGCTTGCAAGCCGGGCGCAGCGTCATCCTCTACACCGCGCTTGGCCCCGCCGCCGACAGGGGCGCCGAAATCGACCGGCAGGAAGGCGCCCGCCACAAGCTCGGTCGCGGTCTCGGCGAACTGCTTCGCGCGCTAACGATCGAACAGAAACTGCGGCGCGTGGTCATCGCCGGCGGCGATACCTCGAGCCACGCGCTCGGCCAGATGGGCATCGACGCCCTGACTGTGCGGATGCCGCTGCCTGCCTCGCCAGGGTCCCCGCTATGCGTCGCCCATTCGCGCATTGCGGCGATCGACGGACTGGAGGTTGCGCTGAAGGGCGGACAGGTCGGAACCGACCGCTATTTCAGCGCGATCCGCGACGGCCTCGGTGGTTGACAGGACAGTCCCCGCGCCCACAACACTTCTGTCCGGGCAAGCCTCAGGATCCTGGACTGTTCACGCCTGCAAGCGCGGCAATCACCGCGGCCGTTACTTCGGCGGTGTTGGCTGCGCCACCAAGATCCGGGCTTAGATATTCTCCTCGACCGGTAACGGTTTCGATCGCAACCATGAGACGTCGCGATGCAGCCTGCTCACCAAGATGGTCCAGCATCAAGCTCGCCGTCCAGAACGATCCAAGCGGATTGGCGACGCCCTTGCCGGTAATGTCGAAGGCCGAACCATGGATGGGTTCGAACATCGACGGACGATTGCGCGACGGATCGATGTTCGATGTCGAGCCGATGCCGAGCGACCCGCCAAGTGCTGCAGCCAGGTCGGAAAGGATATCCGCGTGGAGGTTGGTCGCCAGGACCGTGTCGATGCTTCCAGGCTTGTTGACCATGCGCTGGGTCATCGCGTCGACCAGCATCCAGTCGACAGTCAGACCAGGGTGGTCGCGCACCACTTCGCGCACGACTTCGTCCCAGAGCACCATGCCATGGCGCTGTGCATTCGACTTTGTCACCACGGTCAGCAGCTTGCGGGGGCGCGACATGGCAAGATCGCAGGCAAAGCGGGCGATCCGTTCAATGCCGGTGCGGGTAAAGACGGCGACATCCATGCCGACCTCGATCGGCAGGCCGCGATGGGCGCGACCGCCGACGCCGGCATATTCGCCCTCGCTGTTTTCGCGGACGATCACCCAGTCTATCTGCTTGCCGAGTTCGAGGCGCAGCGGACCGGTCAGTCCGGGTAAGAGACGCGTCGGCCGCACATTGGCGTATTGGTCGAACCCCTGGCAGATGGCCAGACGCAGACCCCAGAGCGTGATATCGTCGGGAAGGTTCGGATCACCGACCGAACCGAAATAGATGGCATCGAAGCCCTCGATCTGAGCCAGACCATCTTGCGGCATCATGCGGCCGTTGCGGCGATAATAGTCCGAGCCCCAGTCAAAGCGCTTGAAATCGAAGGCAAGGCCTGGCTCGACGTCTGCCAGCGTTTCCAGCACCTTGACGCCGGCCTCAACCACCTCCGGGCCGATACCATCGCCGCCGATGACAGCGATCTTATGCAAGGACATTTTCAGATTCCTTCTCGATGGCAGCGACGATGGCGCTGGTCATTCCTTCGGTGTTGGTGATCCCACGTATGTCGCCCGTGCGCGTTTCGGGCCGCGAGAGCGCGGCAATGGTGGCTTGCGCCATCATGGACGCCGCGGCGAGCGCCTCGGCAATGCCGCGGTTGTGGCCGAGCCACTCCAGCAGCATGCGGGTGGATTCGACCATCGCATAGGGATTGACGATGCCCTTTCCGGCAATATCGGGAGCAGACCCGTGCGCCGCCTGTGCCATGGCTATGTTGCCTTCACCGATACACAGGCCGGGCGCCATGCCGAGCCCGCCGACGAGGCCTGCTGCCTCGTCGCTCAGTATGTCGCCGAACATGTTTGTGGTGACGACGACATCGAATGTCTGGGGATCGCGAAGCAATCGCATGGCGAAGGTGTCGACGATCACCTCGTCGACAGCGACGTCTGGGAACAGCTCGGCGGCCCGGTAGCACTCCTCCACGAACATGCCGCAGCCGAGCTTGAACACGGTGTCCTTGTGAACGATCGTCAGCTTCCTGCGCCGGGTTCTGGCAAGTTCGAGTGCGGCCTTGGCCACGCGATAGCTGCCGGCACGGGTGATGACGCGGACCGAAATGGTCGTATCGTGCGTTGGACGAAATTCTCCCGAACCGGCAACCACATTGCGATCCGGCTGAAAGCCCTCATTGTTTTCCCGAACGATGACGAGATCCACATCGTCGAACAGCGCGCCAAGTCCGGGAAACGAGCGCGTCGGACGGACGTTGGCGAAAAGGCCGAAGTGCTTGCGCAAGATGGGATGCGGGTTGATCGCGCCAATCACCTTTGGATAGGCGCGATGTCCGATCGGACCGAGTATGAAGCCATCGAGTGTCGAAAGCGTCTCGAGCGTGCCGTCGGGCATCGTCGAGCCGTGTGTGTCGAGTGCCGAGCGGCCAATCGGCATCGGTCGCCAGTCGATGTCGAGACCCGTTCGCGCCGCGGCGGCCCGGGCGATGCGCACGGCAGCGGGCACGATTTCGTGTCCGATGTCATCGCCATTGAGGATGCCGATCGTGAGATGGGCCATCGAACCAACCTTTCTGAATGCCGGCTGCGGCGTAACACCACGAAGACCGTCAGCCGGCCTTGGCGACCAGGGCCATCAAGCGTTCGAGCGAGGGCTGTTCTTCGAGGTCGCGCACCAGCGCGACGACCTCGTCGGCTGCCGAACGAGCAAGGCGGGCATGAGCCGCGTTGTCCCGGAACTTGTCGGCGACTTCTTCATAACTCATCGGATTGGCGGGGCTGCCTTTGCCGAAATCGGCCTCGCCATGGATGACTCGGCCATCATTGAGCGTGATGTCGATGATCGTTGTCATCTTGTGATAGCCTGCCTTCTCGGCCTTTTCGTCGATGACGAAATCCACCTTGTCGATCATGGCCTTGACGTCGTCGCGTTGCGTTGCCGCATCCGTAAATTCGCCAAGCCCGGCCTTTCCGTCGAGCAGCAGGATGGCCATGCAGAATTCCATGGAGAACTTGGCCTGCAACTCATCATGCGGATGGTGATGGATCAGGGCGTTCGGCATGTTGGAATTGGTGCCTATGCGCACGTGCTTCACATCCCCGGCCTTGATGTCCTTCTTACGGATGAGGCGCGCCATCTCCGTCATGCCGGGATGGGTCAACGACCCCGAGGGATGCGGCTTGATCGAGATGCCTGGGTTGGCGAACGTCCAGGGAGCGCCGAGGCGTCCGCGAATTGCGTTCTCATCGTAACCGCCGCCGGCCGCCTGGAAGAACCCGCGCGGGGCCTCCAGTATCTTGTCGGTGGCTGTCCATCCATGGGCGGCGAACTGTGCGGCGGCGACACCGCTTTCCGATGCACGCCCGGCATGGAACGGCTTGGTCATCGTGCCGAAATTCTCACGCAAACCAGCCGACTGGCTGCCTGCGATCGAAAGCGCGCGAGCCGTGGTTTTCGCGTCGAAACGCAAAAGCCAGGCCGCAGCCGCGGCCGCGGCAAACGTTCCGCAGGTGGCCGTCGCGTGAAATCCCGTCTGATAGTGGCGGGGCGCGATGGCTTCGGCGATCTTGCACTCGACCTCGACGCCGAGATGATACGCCAGCATGACCTGCTTGCCCGAGGCGCCCACCTGTTCGCCAATGCCCAGAGCAGCGGGCAATGCCGGCGCCGTGGGGTGGGTCAGCAAGCCGTAGACGCGATCCGTGGCGACGGCCAGCTGGGTGTCGTCATAGTCATCGGCATGGATGCCGACACCATTCGCGAATGCCGCAAAGCGCGGTGCAACCTTGCGGCCCGCTCCGATTACGGTCGCGGCGCCCGGCATCAGTCCGAGCTCATCGAGATGGCGGCGGACGAGGTCGCCGCTTTGCGCGACCGAGCCTGAAAGAGCCAGCCCAATGCCGTCCAGTATCGACTTCTTGCCAAGGGCCACGACGTCGTCCGGCAGATCTTCCGGAGTGGCCGACGCGACGAATTCCGCCACATAATTTGTGAGACCTGCAGGTGCGGTGTCGTGCATTGATAGTCCTCTCCATCGAAATTGTAGCGGGCCAACCAGGCATCGAGTTCAGGCTCGACTCCATGTCATGGCCGCCTGATGCAGAGGAGTAGGAAGGCAGTTTTGGTAAACTGTCAACAATTTTTTGTCGACAGGGCAACCAAGTTTTCAGTTCGTCGGACAGCCGCTACCGCAGGCACGCAAATGCTGCCGCGGTATCTGTCCTCGGACCTCGACTACGGGAATGGGTGAGCGTCAGTCGGAGCCGTGGCGCAAAGCGACGCTGGCCCTGCGCGTTCGCGAGGTGCCATTGACGATATGCGCCCGCCCGGCCGTGAAAGCCTGTTGCGGATCGCGGGCGGCAACAGCCTCAACTATTGCCCGATGCTCGCGGTTGGATATGTCGAGCACGTCGCCACTCGCCAATGCTCGATAACGCTGGATATGAAGCTCACGAGCGAGGCCGAGATAGATCTGCGCCAGGCGTGCGTTGCCACACATCCTGGCCAGTTCGGAATGGAATTCCAGATTGACCGGGTAGTACTGGCTCACCTCACCGGTCTTGGCCAGCGCGTCCATGCGGTCGACGAGCGCGCGCAGCCTGACGACCTCGGGGTCGGTGATCCTCTCGGCAACGCTCATGGTCATGCAGGCGAAGATATAGGCACGGGCCTCCGAGACATCACGGGCTTCGTCTTCGCTGAGTTCGCGCACGAAAAACCCGCGATTGGGAATCACCTGGATCAGTCCAAGAGCGGCCAGCGCGCTGCACGCCTCGCGGATCGGTCCCCGGCTGACCTTGAGTTGCTGGGCCAGGGCGTTTTCGTTGATCCTCTCGTTGGGTGTGAATTCCCCCTCGACAATCATTCGCTCTATTTCGTGCTGCACGACATTGGCAAGCGAGCGCGTGCGCAAAAAGTCGATGGGCGAAAATCCCTGCATGTTCTCGGTTTCGTTAGCCATGGGCCTGAATTCCGTTCAATGCGTCACGGAAGATACCGCTTGCCTGGTCCGGCCCCGATGGCCGCCGACGCGTTGCCTGCGCATCATCCATGGTTTGGTCTCCCTCATCGAATTGATGCCGACGCGTCCAATCGGGCCCATGACTGAGACGATACTTCCTCTTGTCAAGCGAAACGCCGATAATTGCTGTGGAACCAAGCTGTATCCTATCAACTGCCGCTCCTGGGAGCCGCGCCACCGAGAACCGGAACCTTGTTGGCTATGAAGACGACAGTGAACGAGACCACCAGCAGCAGGATACCAAGCACCGAAATCGCGCCGTAGTCGCCGCTTTCGTTGAGGTCGTAGATGATGACCGAGACCAGCTTGGTCTGTGCCGTCGTCAGCAGGACCGTCGCCGACAATTCTCGGATGGTGCCGATGAAGACGAAACACCAGGCCGCGATCAGGCTGGTGCGCAACAATGGCGCGGTGATCTGCCAAAGGGTCTTCAGGCGGGTGGCGCCGAGAATCCGGCTGGCTTCCTCCAGTTCCGGATGGACGCCATGGAAGGCCGATGACAGTTGCTGATAACCGGCCGGAAGCTCAATCGTCAGGAATGCGATCAGCAGGATCCATAGCGTGCCGTAGAGGCCGAAAGTCGGATTGGCGTAGGCCAGGAAAAGACCAACGCCCAGCACAATGCCTGGAATCGCAATCGGCGCGGTCGCCAGCATGCCGAGCAGCGAGGCGCCCGGCACCGCGCGGCGCGCAACCAGATAGGACACGACAAGGGCTATGCCGGTCGCGATCGTTGCCGTAGCCAGACCGAGGATCAGGGTGTTCCAGATGGCGAGCCGCGTGCTGGAGAATTCGAAAAACACGAAATTGAAGTTATGGAGCGTCAAGGAACTCCAGCTGAGCGGTTCGGAAATGTTGTGGGTCAGCGCCACCTTGAGCAAGGCCAGGTAGGGGAACAGGATCGTCACGCACAGGATGAACAGGACGTATGCGCCCGCCAGCCATTTCCAGTTGCCCAGCTTCACACGCCGGGGGGTGCCGCTCTTGCCGCCGAGCACGGTATAGCCACGCCGCCCAAGCAGCCATCTCTGCCCCCACAGCAAGAGCATTGTGACCACAAGCAAAGGCACGGCGCTCGCTGCCGCCAGGTCAAGCCGTGGAGGAAACTGGAAGAAGCTCCAGATCTTGGTGGTGAGAACATGGAACCCGGCCGGCAGCGCCAGGATCGCCGGCGAACCGAACATGGTGAAGGCCTGGACGATGGCGACCAGAGACCCGGCGAGCATCGCCGGCAGCACCATCGGCAGGGTCACCCGCCGCAATGTGGTGCCTGGCTTGCCGCCGAGGATCGCCGACGCTTCCTCGAGATCCGATGGTACCTTGTCGAAGGCGTTGGCAACAAGCGTGAAGACGAAGGGGAACGAGTAGCAGGTGACCGCGAACACCAGTCCGGTGAAGGTGTAGATGTTGAACAGCGCCTGCGATTGATCGAGGCCAAATGCCCAGCGGTAGATGTTGTTGAGGATGCCGCTGTTGGGCGCGGCCAGCATCGCCCAGGCAATGGCACCCAGGAATGGCGGCGTCACGAAGGATGCCGTCACCAGGCTGCGGACCAGGCGCTGCCCCGGCATGTCGGTGCGCGCGACGAGCCAGGCGAGTGGTGTGGCCACCAGGCAAGAGAACACGCCGACGCAACCAGCCATGCCCAGCGAAATAAGGAAGGCCCGGCGAATTGTGGCATCGGTAAAGAGACGGGCCAGGTTCGCCAGGGTCGGTGAACCGGCCTTGTTGGTGAGGGCGTAGTATCCCAGCCAGAACAAAGGCAGCAGGACCAGCACACACAGAACCACTGCAAGCAGTACGAAGAGCGGCGTCGACAAATCGAACCTGCCGAGGTGTCGCCTATTGGCGGTATCGGGGGACAATGCAGCGATGGTCACCTGGTCACCTCTGAGTTTTGATCCGACGTCGGCGGATCAACCGCCGATATGCCCAGGGATGGGGCGATGTCGCCGGTGACGACATCGCAAGATCCTCATTCTGGCACCGATCCGTGGCCGGTGCCGAGCCATTGCTTACGTGCCGAAATACTCTTCGTACTTCTGCTTGATCTCTTCGACGGCATCCCGAACGTTCGACGGATCGGAGTCGAGAAGCTTGATCTGGGAGAGCGGCGTGCGGTTGGATTTCTCCTTCACGTCCGGGCGAACCGAGCGCAAACCGCCGAAATCGTCATTCAACTGCTGCGCTTCCTGCGAGAACATGAAGGAATAGAACAGCTTGGCTGCGTTCGGATGAGGGGCATAAGCCAGGATTGCGGCGTTGCCGTAAGCGATCGAGGTTCCCTCCGCCGGATAGACCGCCTTGATCGGCACGCCTTTGTCCTGGAGGATGAAGACGTTGTATTCGTTGCCGTCGGCCTGGATCGGACGTTCGCCCTGGGCGAGGACCTTCGGCGGCTCCGTCGAGGACTGAACCTGCATCACACCCTGCTTGCCCAATTTCTCGAAATAGTCCCATCCGAGAAGCTGGCTGAGTGCGTAGGTGGCGGTCATCACGTTGCCACTGTAGCCTGGATGCGACTTCACCAGCTTGCCTTTGTATTTGGGATCGAGCAGGTCGGTCCAGGTCTTCGGCGCGTCGCCTTCCTTGACCAGGTCTGTCCTGTAGGCAATTACCGTCAGCGTGGCGCGGAAAGCCGCGTAGAAGCCATCGGGATCACGATCCTTTTCCGGCCACATCTTGGCGACATCCTCCGGAACGGCCGGCGTCAGCCAGTTCTGCTCCTTGAACGTCAGGAAATGGGATGCGTCGGAGGTTTCGATGATGTCGGCGTTGTGGATGCCGCTCGAATATTCCTGACCTATGCGCTGAAAGACGCGCTCCGAACCGGCCCTTTCCACCTGGACCTTGATGCCTGGATAGTGCGCCTCGAATGCCGCGCCCAGTTTCTCGGCGACCTGGACATCGGTTGAGGTGTAGTAGACGACCGATGCTTCCTTGGTTGCCGCGGCAACCAGGTCGTCCGTAACTTTGTAGGGTTCGGGTGGACCGGCCCAGGCCAATTGCCCCCATGCCAAGGCTGCTAAAAACGCGCCTGCTGCGACTTTCTTATTGGACATTCTCTCTCTCCCTAGTGTGCGAGCGCCCGGCAACGATCAGGTGGGCAATGAAGCCAAATTTGCTGGTTTTCAGGGACCGCGACATCGACAGGCGCGATCGCCCGCACGGTTTCGCCACCTGATAGATTGACAAGATAATCACGATGCGACCCGAGATAGACTTGGCGCACGACCTTTCCGGTGGCCCAGTTGCTCGGATCGCCTTTCGGTTTCTCGTTGGTGAGATGCAGATCGTGATGCCGCACGGATACGGCGGTCTGGCCGTTGGCGGCATAGTCGCCGCTGCCACAGCACAGCAGCAGACCGTTGCCGCAGTCGACGGTGTCCGTTCCGACCCGCTTGCCCTTGAAGATGTTGGTGCCGCCGATGAACTGTGCAACGAACTCCGAACGCGGTCGCTCGTAAATGTCTTCGGGAGAACCCGCCTGCTCGACATTGCCCTGGTTCATCACCACGATGACATCGGCAGCGGTCATGGCCTCCGTCTGATCGTGCGTGACGTAAACGGTCGTGTAGCGGAACTCGTCGTGAAGGCGGCGGATCTCAAACCGCATCTCCTCGCGAAGATTGGCGTCGAGGTTGGAAAGCGGCTCGTCGAGCAGCAGCGTCTCCGGCTCGATGACGAGCGCCCTCGCCAGGGAAACACGCTGCTGCTGACCGCCCGACAACTCGCCCGGATAGCGCTCGGCCAGATTTTCGAGCTTGGTCGCCTGGAGGATGCGGCCTGTCTTTGCCTGAATATCGGCCTTGCCCATGCGACGAAGCCGCAAGCCGTAGGCGATGTTCTCGAATACGGTCATATGCGGCCAGAGCGCATAACTCTGGAAGATCATCGACATGTTGCGCGCTTCCGGCGGCTCGCTGGCGTGGGGCGACGACACAACACGGCCGCCGACGCGGATCTGACCGTCCGACGGTTGAACGAAGCCGGCAACCAGGCGCAGGGTCGTGGTCTTGCCGCAGCCCGAAGGTCCGAGCAGGCACACCAGCTTTCCCTTCTCGATAGCGAGATCGACCGCGTTGACCACCGTCAACTTGCCGTAGCGCTTGGTCAGCTTATCGAGTTCCACAAAGGCCATCGGTCCTCCCGAAACATTTCCTCACAAACGCGATGCGCTTGTGCCTGCTACTAAAGGTCGGTCTAATTTTGTCAATTGTCAACAATTAACTGACGACTATCTGCACGAATTGCAAAGCGCTGCCATCTGCGTTGAATCGAAATGGCTTTGCGGCGCGCTATCCGGCGGCCCACAACAGCCCGCAAAAGACCAACGATCCAGCGGCCATCAGCGTCAGTGGACCCAAACGAATTGTCCGCGCGGCAACGGCGACCACGATTGCCACGCACCAGGCAATCCATCCGCCTTTCGCGTTGCTCAAGAGAGTGAACACGCTTGACAGCACCAGCCCGGCGGCGAGCGGAGCCAGGCCATAAACCAAAGCCCCTTGCCATGCCGCATTGGGGCGGCTGTGCCAGAAATGCGCGATCACGATCACCAGCAGCGACGACGGCGCAAAAATCGCAATCGTCGCAACGATCGCGCCCGCCCATCCGGCAAGATGCCAACCCATCAGCGTGACGATCAGGGTTCCCGGTCCGGGCGCAACGCGGGAGATGGCAAACATGTCGAGAAAGGTCTTGTTGGTCAACCAATGCTGGTTGTCGACAACGCTGTGCTGCAGTTCGCCCAGAATGGAGGCCCCCCCGCCGATGGCCATCAAGGACAGAGGCGCGAACACCAGAAACAGGCTGACAAGCAGATTATCGTCTTTCATGGCGGCTTCTTGCAAAGCCGACGCCGATGCCGATGGGTGCAAGCACCGCCACAACGACGAGAGCCGAGAAATGAAAGACGGTCGCGCCGATCAGCGTGCACGTGAAGAGGGCAATTGAAACCGCGTCGACACAGGCATAGCGCATGGCAAGGTAGCCGACTGACAGTGACAAGCCGGCTGCCGCAACCGCGAGACCCACGAGCATAGCGCCGATCGCGGGATCGGCGCTCAGCCTCAGCACGATATTTCCTATCAGAACTATTGCGACCGCGGGGGGCAGCACCACCGCCGCCAGCGCCACCACGGCTCCAACGACACCGCGACATTGAAACCCGAGCCAGAGCGCCAGGTTTGCAACATTGACACCAGGAAGGGACTGGCTAAGCGCCAGCCCTGACAGAAACTGTTTGTCGCTGAACCAGCGCCGATTCACAACGAATTCCGTGTGCATCATGCCGTTCACACCACCGCCAATGCTGGTGATGCCGAGCTTGGTGAACGCCAGGAAGAGCTCAAGGAGGCTTGGTGGGGGCGACGTGTCAGCCGCCAGCGGGACATCCATTTGATCCATGAAACCTCCGATTTTTCCTGCTTTCAGACCAGGGATGTGCTTGATCGCTGCGTCGGCGGCACTGTATTCTGTTGACAGTTTGCAGTAAATAGTCGATCACTACCCCATGAGGGCCGAGCTTGAATTTCTCCAGAACCACTCCCTGACGAGCGTCCTTCGACGTGAGTTGGAAACCCTCATCCTGTCGGGAGAATTTGCCCCTGGTGAGCGATTGAACGAGAATTCGCTGGCAATCCGCTTCTCGGTGAGCCGCGGCCCGATCCGCGAAGTCTGCCGCGCGCTCGCCGAAAAAGGCTTGCTCGAGCTCGTGCCCAATCGAGGCGTGTTCATGCGCAGGATTGGCGAGGAACAGGCGGCCGAACTCTACGACGTGAGAGCAGGCCTGTTTGCATCGGCGGCGCGGTTGCTGGCGACCAAGGTGACTCCGGAGCAGATTTCGGAACTCCAGAGTTTACTAGATCGCATGGAAGAAGCGGTTCTCGCGCATTCGCTCGACAACTACTATCCGCTCAATCTGGAATTCCACGATTCCATCCTGCGCTTTGCCGGGAACAGCCGGCTGCACAAAGCCTATTCCGAGCTCGTCAAGGAACTGCACCTGTTTCGGGAGCGTGCGCTGCTGCAAGGCGGCGGCTTGACCGTATCCAATATCGAGCATCGCCGCATCGTGGCAGCGCTGGGAGCGGGCGACGCCACGGCAGCCATGGAGGCAGCGTTTGCGCATGTGCTGAGCGGCAAGAGCCGCATGACCCTGCCGGCGGCAGCCGACACGGAACATTCGATCGGCGGTGCCGCCAAAACCACGGACATCGCATGAACGGCGCTCGGGAACTTGAGGGGCGCGTCGCCATCGTGACGGGTGCGGGACGCAACATCGGCCGCGTGATGGCGCTGGAACTGGCTCGAGCCGGGGCCGCGGTGGTGGTGAACGCACGCACATCTCGTGCCGAAGCCGAAGCTGTCGTCAACGAGATCACGGCTGCCGGCGGCAGAGCTACGGCCGTCCTGGCAGACGTCGTCGATCCGAATGCCGTCGACGCGCTGGTCGGCGCGGCTGTCCGGCAGTTCGGCGGCATAGACATTCTCGTCAACAGCGCCGCCGTGCGACGCGAAACCGCGTTCGGGGATCTGAGTTTCACCGAATGGCGCGAGGTGCTTTCGATCATCCTCGATGGTGCATTCCTCACTGCCCATGCGGCGCTCCCGCATCTCAAGAAATCGGGACAAGGCGTGGTGATCAACATCGGGGGTCTGTCGGCTCATACCGGCGCCAGCGGTCGCGCCCATGTCGTCGCGGCCAAAGCGGGCCTGGCCGGATTCACCCGGGCGCTCGCCCATGACCTTGCCGGTGAAGGCATCACGGTCAATTGCGTTTCGCCTGGCATGATCGACACTCGGCGTGCCGGCGAAGAGCCTTCTCATCATGCCGGGAAACTGCCGCCTGTCGGGCGGCGTGGAACACCCGAGGAAGTTGCACTGCTCGTGCGCTATCTCTGCGGACCGGCGGCTCGCTACATCACCGGCCAGACCTTCCACGTCAATGGCGGCGCCTTCATGGCGTGATGCACGCCAATCAGCAAGCACGCCGATGCACCGGGCGGTGCCCGACGGCGATCCAGGGAGATCAAATGATGGACGTTACAGCCATTCTGGCGCGCTATGTCGTGTCGGCATCCGCGGACAGCGTACCGGCAAACGTCCGGCGCGAAGCGGTGCGCTCCTTCCTCAACTGGACCGGCTGCGCGGTAGGCGGCTCGCAACATCCGAGCGTCGACATTGCCTTGTCCGCGGTGTCACCGTTCGCCGGCAAGGATCAGGCTGCGATCCTCGGCCGTAGCGAACGGCTGGACGCCCTGAACGCCGCGCTCATCAACGGCATCGCCAGCCATGTCTTCGATTTCGACGACACACATCTGAGGACCATCATCCATCCGGCGGGGCCGGTCGCCTCCGCGATCCTCAGCCTAGCGCAGCTGCAACCAACGAGCGGCCGTGATCTCCTGCACGCCTTCATCCTCGGCGTCGAGGTCGAATGCCGCATCGGCAACGCCGTCTATCCCGCGCACTACGACATCGGCTGGCACATCACCGGAACCGCCGGCGTTTTCGGCGCCGCCGCTGCGGCAGGCCGCCTGCTCGGTCTCAACGAACAGCAGATGATCTGGGCGCTCGGCATCGCTGGCACACAGTCTTCGGGGTTTCGTGAGATGTTCGGAACCATGTGCAAAAGTTTCCATCCCGGCCGCGCCGCGCAAAATGGACTGCTTTCCGCCGTGCTGGCGCAACGCGACTTCACCTCGTCAAACCGCGTGCTCGAGGCGCCGCGCGGTTTTGCCCATGTCATGTCCACCGAGCGGAATTTCGACGAGATCACCAAAGGCCTGGGCGAGAGTTTCGAGATCGCGCTGAACACCTACAAGCCGTTCGCTTGCGGCATCGTCATCCATCCGATCATCGACGGCTGCGTGCAATTGCGCAATGAATTCGGCCTGAAGGCCGACGAGATCGAAAGCATTGCGCTGGAAGTCGATCCGTTGGTGTTGGAATTGACCGGCAAGAAGACCCCGCAGGTTGGCCTCGAAGGCAAATTCAGCGTCTACCATTCGGCGGCGGTCGCCATCATCGAAGGCCGCGCCGGCGAGGCAGAATATAGCGATGCAAACGTGCGCGATAAGCAGGTCATTGCGCTGCGCGATCGCGTCAGCGCGGTGGCGTCGCAAAGCGTCGCTGAAGACGAATGTCACGTCACGATCAAGGTCAGGGATGGTCGCGTGCTCAAGAGGCATGTCGAGCATGCAATCGGCAGCCTGGCGCGGCCGATGACCGACGACGACCTCAACGCAAAGTTCGACGGACTGGCCGAACCGGTTCTGGGTGCAAAGGCAACGGCGCGTCTGCGCGACCTGTGCTGGGATATCGAGAGCCTCGAAGACACCGCGGCGATCCCGCAGGCCGCAATCCCGGCTACCTAACAGGTGGTTTCGCGGACGTCATTGGCCAGCCCAGCCAATGCAGGCGACCCGTCGTCCTCGGCCTTGAGAAAATCGATTTGAAAGTCAGAGCGCGGCGACGATCGCCTTGCCGCACTCGACGGTGTTTGCAGCGCCGCCGAGATCGCGCGTGCGCAGCGAAGGCTCGGCCAAAACGGTCTCGATGGCCGATACAATCCCGGCAGCTGCTTCAGCATGCCCGAGGTGGTCAAGCATCATCGCCGCCGACCATATCTGCCCGACCGGATTTGCGACCCCCTGCCCCGCAATATCCGGTGCCGAGCCATGGACCGGTTCGAACAGAGATGGAAAATTGCGGCCCGGATTGATGTTGGCGCTCGGCGCGATGCCGATCGTTCCCGTGCAGGCCGGACCGAGATCGGAAAGAATGTCGCCGAAAAGGTTCGATGCGACGACCACATCGAACCAATCGGGGTGAAGCACGAACTGAGCCGTCAGGATGTCGATGTGATACTTGTCCCAGCGTACGTCGGGGAAGGCTTTCGCCATTTCCTCAACGCGCTCGTCCCAATAGGGCATGCTGATCGAGATGCCGTTCGACTTGGTCGCCGAGGTCAGGTGTTTGCGCTTGCCCTTGGCGGCAAGCTCGAATGCGAATTTCAGCACGCGATCGACGCCGATACGCGTCATGACCGTTTCCTGCATAACCACTTCGCGCTCGGTGCCCGGGAAGATACGGCCGCCGATCGATGAATACTCGCCTTCGGTGTTCTCACGCACGACCCAGAAGTCGATATCGCCGGGACCACGGCCAACGAGCGGGCTCGGAACGCCGGGCATCAGGCGCACCGGCCGCAGATTGACATACTGATCGAACTCGCGCCTGAACTGGAGAAGCGACCCCCACAGCGACACGTGATCGGGCACGCCGGCCGGCCAACCGACGGCGCCAAAGAAGATCGCGTCATGCGATCCGATCTTGTCCTTCCAGTCTTCCGGCAACATCCGGCCGTGACGGGCATAGTAGTCGTAAGTGGCGAAATCGAACCAGTCGAACGACAGCCCGATGCCGAAGCGCGACGCGACCTTTTCCAGAACACGCACGCCTTCGGGTACGACCTCCTTGCCGATCCCGTCGCCTGGGATGACCGCGATGCGGAAACTGTTGGATTGTGTCATTTTGCTTTCCAGGCTGATCGACGGGAATTGCTCAGGCCGCGGCCTCTTCGCGCTGCGCGTCCTTGCGGCGCGCTAGCTGAGCCGCGAGGCGGACTGCGTTTTCCAGTGCACCTGTCGATGCACTTCCCTTGCCAACGATGTCGAAGGCGGTTCCGTGCGCCGGCGTGGTGAACACGGTCTCCAGCCCGGCCGTGACGGTCACGCCGCGGTTGAAGCCGCGCAGCTTGGTCGCGATCTGCCCTTGGTCGTGGTACATGGCGACGACGCTGTCATACTCGCCCGCGAAGGCCTTGATGTAGATGGTGTCGGCCGGGAAAGGCCCCTTGCAGTCGATGCCGGTTGCCGCCGCGGCCTTGACCGCCGGTCCGATCAGGTCGATTTCCTCACGGCCAAACAGCCCGTTCTCGCCGGCATGAGGGTTAAGGGCCGCAACGGCGATGCGCGGTTTGTCCATACCGGCGCGCTGCATGGTGCGGTTAACCAGTTCGATTGCCTCGATGATGCTGTCATGGGTGATCTGATCGAGAGCCGTGCGCAGCGACACGTGCGAGGTGACGCGCGACATCCATTGGCCGTCGAGCACGTTCATCTCGGAGAAATAGCCTTTGTGTCCCAACAGATGAGCAAACATCTTGTGCTCGTCGGGAAATTTCCAGCCGCCGGCATGAAGCGCTGCCTTGTTCAGCGGCGCGAAGGTGATGCCATCGACGTCGCCTTTCATCGCCAGCCGCACCGCCTCGGCCAAGGTGTCCCCTGTCAGCTTGCCCGACTCCGGTGAAACCACGCCGCGCGGCAAGGCCGCCGGGTCGATGTTACCAAGGTCGATGACAGGTGTTTCTGATGCATTCCAATCGATGGATGCAACATCCGGGACGGTCTTGAGCGAAAGCGCTACGCCGGCGTCGCGGGCGCCCATCTCCAGGACACGCTGGTCGCCAAGGACGACAATGCGCGCCACGTCGGAGAGCCTACCGTCCGACAGCACGCGAGCAACGAGCTCCGGGCCGATACCGGTCATATCACCAAGCAGCAAGGCCAGACGAGGCAGGGGTGAAGCGGTTTTGCGCGAGGATTTATCTGGATTTTCCATGGACATGCCCCCTTCGGCTCGACGGTGGTGAGGCCACCCGATATCGGCCGCGCAAGGCTGGCTTCGTGACCGCTTTGAAGCCATGTTGCGCCGCATCCAAGAAAAGTCAACTGAAAATTGTTGACAGTATTCAATTTCAAGGCGAGGCTAAGGATGACCTTATCTGGAGAGCACTATGGACAGCCAAAACGCCTCGGAAGTCGCCGCCGAATCCTCTATGCCGCCTTTGGAAGGCAAGCATGGAAGCCTGATGGAGGGGTTCTCCTACAGGAGGATCAAGACCAGGGGCGCCGAGATCAATGTCGCCGTCGCGGGATCAGGCCCACCATTGCTGCTTGTTCACGGCAACCCGTTGACGCATGTCAGCTGGCATCGCATCGCGCCCTCTCTGGCAAAATCCTTCACGGTGGTCGCCATCGACCTGCGCGGCTATGGCGACAGCTCGAAACCCGACGGCGGTGCGGACCATGCCTCCTACAGCTTCCGCGCCATGGGCGAAGACGCCTTCGATGTGATGAGCGCGCTTGGCTTTGAAAAGTTCGCGCTTGCTGGCCATGACCGCGGTGCCCGCGTCGGGTTTCGGATGGTGCTCGATCAGCCCGCCAGGATCACCCGTTTCTGCGCGCTGGATATCATCCCGACCTACCATCTCCTGACCAACGTCACCCTTGGATGGGGGCTGGAGAGCTATCATTGGTTCTTCATGGCGCAGAAGGCGCCCTTCCCCGAGAAGCTGATCTGTGCCGACCTCGACTACTACATCAACTACAAGCTCAACAAGAAAGGCGTGGGCCTGGAGATATTCACGCCGGAAGCCTTCAAGGAGTATGCACGCTGCACCACGCCTGAGCAGATCCACGCCGTGTGCGAGGACTACCGCGCGACCGTGACGCTCGACCTCGCCATGGACACAGCCGATTTCGGCAAGAAGACGATCCAGTGCCCGGTCATGGTGATCTGGGGCAGCAACAGCCATGTTGGCCGTCACCTGACACCGATTGAAGCTTGGACGCCCTGGGCGCCCGACCTCAGGGGCTGGGCCATTCCGACAGGTCACTATCCAGCCGAGCACCGGCCTGATCTGGTCTATGAGAGTTTCTGGACCTTCTTCAACGGCGTTGAGCCGACCCCATATCGCTCCTGATACGGCACCTTGGCCTTCTTGCGTCAGAGCTTCTGCTCTGACGCCCTTCTGAAGGCCGTTTCTCCGCCACGCGGTTCCGCGTCCCAATCTTCGCCAGTCCGGCTTGTGATCCGGAGCATCGAGAAAATCCATGCGATGTCGCCAGGCGGCGTTCGTGTGAGACTTTGCTCTCGATCAATGAATGCCCAATCTGGTTTGAGTACGCTGTCAGGACGTCAATCGAACGGTTCGCTTCGACAAGGATGTTCGAACGTTCGGGGCGAGAATGACCATCGGCTCGGCCAAGCATGGTGGGGAGTGGTTTGCCCTTCTAGTTCTTCCGACGAATTGACAGTGTGACGATTGAAAGCGGAAAAGCGGGCGCAATGACAGCTTGACCCTGTCTTGCAGTTGACCTGATCCAGGGCCTGAAAGGGAGAGTTGAGGTTTGGGAGGATAAGCATGGGCGAGGATCTATCCGGTCATCATGCCGACCGCATTCAGGCCGCGATCGCTTCGGACGCCGCGGCGAAGTCCGCGCTGGTTGCCTCCTGGCGACGGTCTTCCAATTTGCATCGGCTCAATCCGACCGATTGCAGTCCCCCACGTTATCTTACAGAGGCGGAATTCGGAGAGGCCCGGCAACGCAGCGAGCCGCTCGTCCGTGCTGCCCAATCGAGTCTGGACCGGCTCTATCTTGCCGTGGGTGGCGTCGGGTGCTGCGTCCTTCTCGCCGACCGCGACGGCGTGCCGGTCGAACGGCGCGGCGCCCCAGTGGATGACGAGACGTTTCATTCCTGGGGCTTGTGGACCGGCTCCGTCTGGAACGAACAGAGCCAGGGCACCAACGGGATCGGCACCTGCCTGGTTGAACAGCGCGCACTGACAATCCATCGCGACCAGCATTTTCATACGCGCAACACGGGGCTCAGTTGTACCACCGCTCCGATCTACGATCACCAGGGGGATCTTGTGGCTGCGCTTGACGTGTCTTCCTGCCGGGCCGATCTGACCGAAGCCTTCGCCAACCTTATCTCGGTGGCCGTGGTCGACGCGGTGCGTCGGATCGAGGCGGAGAACTTCAGGATAGCATTCCCGAAGGCGCGAATTCTGCTGGCGCCGGTGACCGACAGAGGTTCGGGCGCGCTGATCGCGGTTGATGCGGACGACCTTGTGGTCGGCGCGACCCGTTCGGCACGCCTGGCGCTTGGAATTACGCAACGGTGTCTCGACAGGCCGATGCCCGCCGCAGATCTGCTTGGTTGGGGCGAGAGCGGCCCAGAAGTCCTCGCCGAGGCTGAACGCGGCGTGTTGCAGCGGGCGCTGGCGCGAGCAGACGGAAATGTCTCTGCTGCGGCCCAGGCGCTTGGCATCAGCCGGGCGACGCTGCACCGCAAGCTCAACCGCCTGGATGTGCACAGGCCTCACTGACCTTCCGAATCCTCGCATGACTGTCGCAATTCTGCGACACATGCCGCCCGCCCGCTGTCCTCGGCACGGTGACAATAGCGGCGGAAATCGCAAGTCTCCCTTCCCAAGCGTCGCATTCCGCGGCGTCAGCTCTGGGAGGAAGACACATGAACAAGGTAGAATTCTCACGCTCGGTCAAGGCGCCCTTCGACAAGCGTTACGGCAATTTCATCGGCGGCAAATGGGCCGAGCCGCGCTCCGGCCGCTACTTCGAAAACCACTCGCCGGTGAACGGCCAGCTGCTGTGCGAGGTGGCGCGTTCGGATGCGCAGGACATCGAGGCAGCGCTGGACGCCGCGCACGCCGCCAAGGACGCCTGGGGGCGCACCAGCGTCGCCGAGCGCTCGCTTATCCTCAACCGCATCGCCGATCGCATGGAGGAAAACCTCGATCTCCTCGCATGCGCCGAAACCTGGGACAACGGCAAGCCAATCCGTGAAACGACCGCCGCCGACCTGCCGCTCGCCATCGACCATTTCCGCTATTTCGCCGGCGCCGTGCGCGGCCAGGAAGGCAGCCTTTCCCAGATCGACGACGATACCGTCGCCTATCATTTCCACGAGCCGCTCGGCGTGGTCGGCCAGATCATCCCGTGGAACTTCCCGCTGCTGATGGCCTGCTGGAAACTTGCTCCCGCGCTTGCAGCCGGAAACTGCGTCGTGCTGAAGCCTGCCGAGCAGACACCGGCGGCCATCCTGCTCTGGGCCGATCTTGTCGGCGATCTGCTGCCGCCAGGCGTGCTCAACATCGTCAACGGTTTCGGCCTCGAGGCCGGCAAGCCGCTCGCATCCTCGCCGCGCATTGCCAAGATAGCCTTTACCGGCGAGACGACGACGGGCCGGCTGATCATGCAATATGCCAGCCAGAACCTGATCCCCGTCACGCTGGAACTGGGCGGCAAGTCGCCCAACATCTTCTTCAAGGATGTTGTCGCCGAGGACGATGACTTCTTCGACAAGGCGATCGAAGGCTTCGTCATGTTCGCGCTGAACCAGGGCGAAGTCTGCACCTGCCCAAGCCGTGCGCTCATCCATGAATCGATCTACGACACCTTCATGGAACGCGCCCTCAAGCGCGTCGAGGCGATCGTGCAGGGCGATCCGCTTGACCCGGCGACGATGATCGGTGCCCAAGCCTCGTCCGAGCAGCTGGAAAAAATCCTGTCGTATATCGACATAGGCCGCCAGGAAGGCGCCGAGGTGCTGACCGGCGGGTCGCGTAACGTCCTGCCCGGCGATCTGGCGGGTGGCTATTACGTCAAACCGACGGTGTTCAAGGGCCACAACAAGATGCGCATCTTCCAGGAGGAGATTTTCGGACCGGTGGTTTCGGTCACGACCTTCAAGGACGACGATGAAGCGCTGGCGATAGCCAACGATACGCTCTATGGCCTGGGCGCCGGCGTCTGGACGCGTGACGGCAACCGCGCCTATCGCTTCGGCCGCGCGATCCAGGCCGGCCGCGTCTGGACCAACTGCTACCACGCCTATCCCGCGCATGCGGCCTTCGGCGGCTACAAGCAGTCCGGCATCGGCCGCGAGACCCACAAGATGATGCTCGACCACTACCAGCAGACCAAGAACATGCTGGTCAGCTATAGCCCGAAGAAGCTCGGCTTCTTCTGATCCCCTCTTTGGCTCACAGCGCGGCTCCGCGAGGGGCCGCGCCCCCCATTCTGAATCCGGAAAAGACCATGCATGCGAAGGTCACGGCGACGCCGGCAGCCCTTGAACTGATCGCAGAGATCGTTGCCGAGCATGGACCGGTGCTGTTCCACCAATCCGGCGGCTGCTGTGACGGTTCTTCGCCTATGTGTTATCCGCGTGCCGGTTTCATCGTCGGCGACCATGATGTGCTGCTCGGCCACATCGAAGACGCGCCCTTCTACATCGGGTACATCGGGGCTTCGCAATTCGAGGCCTGGAAGCATACCGATCTCATCATCGACGTAGTGCCTGGTCGCGGCGGCATGTTCTCGCTGGACAACGGACGGGAGAAGCGGTTCCTGACGCGGTCGACGATCTGCGCCGTTCATAGGTGATGAGGGTGCAATCGGCTGCTTCCTCTTTGTCCCAGCGCAACGAGCATCCCGGAAATCAGATGCAGCATGTCCGCTTCCAAGCGTGGGCAAGCGGCATGAAACGCAAATTCAGCGACGATGCGACGATGGACGAAATCATGCACCGGTCGCCGGCGGCCATCCGGGTGGTGCTCCAGCACGGCATGCTTTGCGTCGGCTGCCCGATTGCTTCGTTCCATACCGTTTCCGACGCGGCACGCGAGCACGATCTGAACGAGGAACAACTCGGCTCCGATTTGCGGGCCGCGATCGAAAGCACCAACCCTGACTAACTTTTCTCGGCGCGGCCTTCCGCGATCAGAAGGAGCCGGTGAGGTTCGACCACGGTCACCCTCTGGCGTCCACTTTTGACCAATCCCTGGTCTTCCCAGGCCGAGAGCAACCGGCTCACCGTATGGAGCGTTGTTCCCGTCATCTCGGCAATGTCCTGACGAGAGATCGGGAAGTCGATCAGGATTCCTTCCTCTGTCTTCCTGCCAGCCTGCTTGACCAGCTTGAGCATCGCATGGGCGACGCGCTGTTCCACCTGTTCTGTGGCCATCTCGATGACGCGCGTATGAGCGTCCTGCAGCCTGGTGCCCACGGCTTTGTAGGTGTTGGCACTGAAGCTCGGGAAATTTGCTGCGAAGGTCGGCCATAGATGGCTTGCCCAGGCAAGAACCACACAATCGACGGCAGCGATCGCATTTGCCGGATAGGTGGTGCGGCCAAGCGCGTGGGCGATGCCCATCAACTCGCCTGGACTTATGTACCGCACAGTCACCTCGTGACCGTCCGGGGTTGATTTCACGACGCGCACATGTCCGTCGAGCAGCAGGAAAAAGGAATGTGCATCCTGCTCCTGCTCGAACACCGGCTGGTCCTTGGCGATCCGGAGCGACCTGGCCTGGCCGACGATGCGGTCGAGATCCGTGGCGGCCACGCCCTCAAAGACAGAAAGCCCTGCAATCAGCGAGCGATCGAGGCTAACCAACTCTGTCCCCTCCCGAATTTGACCGCGGCCCATGCATCCAAGCCGGTCTGCCAAAGAGTGTCTCTCACGGCGACTGATGCGGGGCAAGGGGCGCATGCTTTGGCTCTCGTCCATGCGCCACGCCACACGAGGGCGCCAAGGATGTTTTTGCTCATGAGTTTGCGCCAGCGCAAATCGCCAAGCCGCCTGATGGCCTAGAAGAAGGCAACGGTTGAAGCCGTGACGAACTCAAGAAAAGGATTTCCAAATGAAACTGCCACTGATCGCCGCGGCCATCGCCCTGCTCTCCGTCGCCGGTGTCGCGAATGCCGAAGAACACGTCGTGCAGATGCTGAACAAGGGCGAGAAAGGTTCGATGGTCTTCCAGCCCGCCTTTGTTCGGGCAGTGCCCGGAGACACGATCAAATTTGTGCCGACCGACAAATCCCACAATGCCGAGAGCATCAAAGGAATGATCCCGGAGGGTGCTGAAGCTTTCAAAGGGAAGCCCAGCGAAGAAATAATCGCGACCCTCACCAAGGAGGGCGTCTATGGCGTCAAGTGCGCTCCACATTACGGCATGGGCATGGTTGCGCTGATCGTGGTCGGCAAGCCCGCCAACCTGGAAGCGGCGCAGGCCGTCAAGCAGGTCGGCAAAGCCAAAACCGTATTTGCCGAACTGTTTGCCGAAGCGACCAAGACTGCTTCCAACTGAGCCTTTTCCAGGATGCCCTCCGGTTGGCGATCTTCCGGAGGCAGAGGCCGGACAGACCGAGGGAGCGGTCTGGTCCGGCCTATTTCATATGGGTCTCGATTGGCAGTCCGCGACACGATCCTCCCGTCCCCAGCGGTTGCCTTATCCAAGGTTGCTGATCTGGAGTTGGCAGTCAGTGAACCTCGGCCGGCCGGGCTCGGCTGCTCGCCCCGTCAATCGAGCAACGCAACAAATGAAATCAGATTTGCGCCAGCGCAAAGACGTGGCCCGCGAGCAGACTATTCTTAGCGCATCAGATCGGTGAACAAAGGAGATGGAAATGCTTACGAGACGAGAAGCTTTGTTAGGTTCTGTCCTTACCGCGGCCGCAGCCGCGGCCGTTGTTGCAATGCCGGTTGTGGCAAGTGCAGCCGAAGTTGCAAGTCTACCGCGCGAAAAGGTCACCCTCGTCGCGCCGCCGTTCGTCCACGCCCATGACCAAGTGGCCAAGGGCGGTCCAAAGGTCGTCGAATTCACCATGACGATCGAGGAGAAGCCGATGATCATCGATGCCGACGGCACGCAGCTCAATGCGATGACCTACAACGGCTCGATTCCGGGCCCTCTGATGGTCGTGCATCAAGACGACTATATCGAACTGACGCTGATCAATCCCGAGACCAACACGCTTGCCCATAATATCGATTTCCACGCCGCCACCGGCGCGCTTGGCGGCGGCGGCCTGACCCTGGTCAATCCTGGCGAACAGGTCACGCTGCGCTTCAAGGCGACGCGTACGGGGACCTTCGTCTACCACTGTGCGCCTGGCGGCGCGATGATCCCGTGGCATGTCGTGTCGGGGATGAGCGGAGCAGTGATGATATTGCCGCGCGACGGCCTCAAGGACGACAAGGGCAAGCCCGCTCGCTATGACCGCATTTTCTACATCGGCGAGCACGATTTCTACGTCCCCCGCGACGAGCAGGGGAAATTCAAGAAATACGAAACAGCCGGCGACAATTACGATGATACGGTCAAGGTCATGCGCGGGTTGATCCCCACCCATGTCGTGTTCAACGGCAAGGCGGGATCGCTGACTGGCGACAACGCGATGAGGGCGAAGGTCGGCGAAACGATACTGATCGTTCATTCGCAGGCCAATCGTGACACACGCCCGCACCTGATCGGCGGCCATGGCGACTTTGTCTGGGAACAGGGCAAGTTCGCCAACCCTCCGGCCAAGGACCTGGAAACTTGGTTCATCCGCGGCGGGTCGGCTGGGTCGGCGCTCTACACGTTCCGGCAGCCAGGCATCTACGCGTATGTGAACCACAATCTGATCGAGGCGGTGGAACTTGGCGCAACCGCGCACTTTGTCGTCGACGGAACCTGGGACGACGATCTGATGATGCAGGTCGAAGCACCCAAGCCGATCGCCTCGTAAACGGGAGATCCGATCTTCAGTGCAACCTTGCGGCGGAGCCAACAGGTTGCACGTGCGGCCGGACTTGGTGCCATGCCCTTCGATCCTGTCTTCACATTCGGAACAACTGCGGCTGCCGCACTGATCGGCTTGGGCATAACCCATGCGCTCGACAGGGCTTCATTGGAATTCCCGCCACCTGTCGCCGTGAGCGAACTTGTGGTCCTGGGGCCCGGTTCGTTCGAGCACCCACAGCCCGGCGAATTCCTCAAGCAGAACCATACCGTCGCAGCGCCTGTGGTGCAGGAAACCATCGATGCGCCATTGGAAATCATGAAATACCAGGTAAGCGTGTCGGACTATGGACTTTGCGTGGCGGACGGTGCCTGCAAGCCCGCCGACTCGCGCAAGATCGGCAACGTGCCGGTCACCGGCGTCAGCCACATCGATGCCGAAGCCTATGCGACCTGGCTGTCAGCCCGCACAGGCGAGGCATGGCGGTTGCCCACGGATGTGGAGTGGGCTTACGCCGCCGGCGAGCGGTTCAAAGGTGACATCGACGGTGGCGAAAGCGACCCGAACAACCCGGCGCGACGGTGGCTGACACAGTATCGCCAGGAGGCTGCGCTCGGACGCAAACCTGATCCCGAGCCGAGAGCTCAAGGCGCCTTCGGAACCAATTCAAAGGGCCTGTCGGACATTGCAGGCAATGTCTGGGAATGGACCTCGACATGTTATTCGCACGCCACGATAGGCAGCGACGGAAAGCGCACCGCGATTTCGATCGACAATTGTGGAGTGCACGCTGTGGAGGGCTTCCACCGCACCTATATGTCGAACTTCATTCGGGACGGTAAGAGCGGCGGCTGCGCCGTCGGAACGCCGCCCGACAATCTGGGTTTCCGGCTTGTACGCGACCGGACAGGTTTCTTTCAAACCACCATTCGCAGCTTGGGATTGACCTGACTGCAGCAGAATCAAGAGTTGCACGAATGACTTCAAAATCCGCTCCGGTTGACCGGGCACGTCCTGTCGCGGAACAGGCTCTGAACCATAGCGGCGTTGATCGAACTTCGATCGGGAAACTGGTCCGCGAATTCTATGCAAAGGTCAGACAGAACGAGCGTCTCGGTCCGATTTTCGCGCGCGAGATCACCGGGGATTGGGAGCCTCATCTCGAGAAAATGACGGACTTCTGGTGTTCTGTCATCCTAAAGAGCGGCGACTATCACGGACGCCCGGTGCCGGCGCACCTCAAACTCAAGGGTGTCAGCGAGGCCGATTTCGATATCTGGCAGGCCCTCTTCGGCCAGACGGCGGCCGAACTCTTCGTCCCGGAAACGGCGGCGGTGTTTGTCGACAGAGCCGAGCGGATCGCGGCAAGCCTGAAACTGGCGATGTTCTTTCGCCTTGGTCCCGCCGCGCCAGGCGCACGCCAATAGGCGAACTTGGCGAAACCCGACCGATTGCTTCAAGGCTCGAAAGGCCAGCGCCAGGTTTGATTTTACGCAAGGAAAGCGTCCCTCGCGGCTCCTAGTTTCCTCGCATGGCTCTCAACCTCTTCGTCGGCACGATCGTCATAAGCCTGACGGTCGTCATTCACACCTTCGGCCTCATTGCCGTCACTCGTGCGATGGGGCATCTGGTGGCGCGATTTCGCATGCATGGTCGTCGAAGCCGGGTCGTTGCAATGATCAGCGTGGTGATGGGCCTTTTTGCCGTCATGACCGCCGAGGTCTGGTTGTGGGCAGGAGTGTACCGCCTGCTCGGCGTCCTGCCCGACTTCGAGACCGCGCTGTACTTTTCAACCATCACCTTTTCGACCGTCGGCTATGGCGACGTGGTGCCGGCCCATGACTGGCGCGTGCTGGCGGCGCTGGAAGGCGTGAACGGCTTTCTTCTGCTCGGCTGGTCGACCGCCTATCTCATCGCGGCCGGAACGCGCATCGGCCCGTTCAGGGCTGGCGAGCACTTTTGACCCGGACGGACGCTCAGACCGCTACCGAATGCCTGGCCTTGCCGGCTTCAAGATATTTGTCGAACTTCGCCGCGATGCTTCTCACAAAGGGGCGACTTTCCGCCGGCACGACGAAGCTGTCGCCATCGAGTTCAAGCAACCGCGCAGGACGATCAAGAGCAGTGGAACTTGCCTTGAGCAGAAGCCTTTGGCCAGCATCGCCAAAGCGCTCCACCAGCTCGATCGCCGAAAAGGCGAAGTCGCACATCAGCCTCTCGATGATCCAGCCGCGAACACGGTCGTCGTCGGAAAATGCAATACCGCGGACAGCCGCCAGCCCACCGTCTGAGACCATGCGCCCATACTCGGCGGTCGACGGCATGTTCTGCGCATAGCCTTGGCGAAATTGACTGATGGATGATGGGCCGAGGCCGATCAGCGTTTCGCAGCGATCCTCCGTGTAGCCTTGGAAATTGCGGCGCAAGCAGCCGGTTCGGGCTGCTACGGCCAACGCATCGTTGGGCTTGGCGAAATGGTCGAAGCCGACGGCTTCATATCCTGCGTTCAGCATAAGACAAGCGGCCAGCTGTGATTGAGCAAACCGCTCCGCCGAACCCGGCAACCATGCCTCGTCGATCATCGTCTGATGCTTCTTGAACCAGGGCACATGTGCGTAGCCAAACAATGCCATCCTGTCCGGTTCCAGGGTCAACGCCTGCGCGACGGTGGAGGACACGCTCTCCCTGGTCTGGTGCGGCAGGCCGTAGAGCAGGTCCAGATTGACCGATTCGACACCGCGCGTGCGAACGCCGTCGACGACCGCTTTGGTCTGCAAAAAGCTCTGCTCGCGGTTAATTGCCTTTTGCACCTTCGGGTCAAAATCCTGGACGCCGAGGCTCGCCCTGGTCATGCCGATCTCGGCAAGCGCATCGAGGCGGGCGTCATCCATATCATTGGGATCGATTTCGACGCTGATCTTGGCGTCCGGAAGAAAATCGAAGCTCACCCGCAATGCTTTCCCCAGCTCCACCATGTCCTCGGGCTTCAGCATCGTCGGAGAGCCGCCACCTAAGTGGACGGCGCGCACCTCGGCCTTGCCACCGACAATGCGGGCGATAGTGGCGATCTCGGCATGCAAAGAGCGGAGATAGGCCGCTACCGGGTCATAGTGACGTGTCTGCTTTGTGTGGCAGGCGCAGAACCAGCAGAGCCTGTCGCAGTAGGGAATATGCAGATAGAGGGAAATCTCATCGCCATTCCCGAGCGCCTCCAGCCAGCCTCGACAGACAGTGGCATCGACCCCCGGATGGAAATGCGGCGCGGTCGGATAGCTCGTGTAGCGCGGCACGTTGTCGCCAAGCCTGGCAGCTAGTTCCGGTCGCATGTCGCCATCCCTTGTGTTTGCATGGCCAGGAAAATGGCCGCGACGGGACGCCAATGCCTTGATTTCGGTCAAAGCCCTTGCACCGGACAAACTGCCACAAGGCGTTTTCAATGGGCCGATGCTATTTTGCCGATACTCTGGATCCTCGGACGATCGTGATGACAGTGCGTGAGGATATTCATAGCGCCGGCATTCCTGTGCTTTGCCAATCATGCGAGGCAAGGCATCGCGGCGTTTGCGGTGCCCTCGACCCCGACCAATTGGTTGGGCTCGCCAAGACCTCGTCAAGGCACAGTGTCGAGCCGGGCAGCGAACTGATCGGCGACGCCGAAACCGTCGACAGCTACTCGAACGTGCTTTCCGGCGTGGTGAAGCTGACGAAGAGCCTTTCTGACGGACGCCAGCAAATCGTCGGCCTCCAGTTCGCGCCGGACTTTCTGGGACGACCTTTCAAGGTGGAAAGCGAGATCAACGCGGAAGCGGCGACCGCTGTCTCCCTTTGCTCGTTTCCGAAGACAGCGATCGAACGGATGATGAAGCAATCGCCGGAGCTCGAGCATCGCCTGCTCAAGCAAACGCTGAACGAACTCGACGAGGCGCGCGACTGGATGGTGACGCTGGGACGCAAGACCGCCGCGGAAAAAGTGGCGAGCTTTCTGCTGATGATTGCCAGAAACATCGATCCCACGCTCGATCCAGCCACCAACGCGACGAGCTTCGACCTGCCGCTCACGCGCGCAGACATCGCCGACTTCCTCGGCCTGACGATCGAAACGGTGAGCCGCCAATTGACCCGGCTGCGGACAGACGGCGTGATCCGGATCGACAACAACCGCCATGTGACGGTGGACAGCCTCACCCGGTTGGCGAGCCGCTCTGGCGCCTAGAGCCGGATGATTTCAGGTTGAATCGACCTGAAAGCTGAATCTGCCTCTAAATCAAAGCGATAGAGCATGATTTCGGCCGAAAACCGCCTCACACTTTTCGGCATTATGCTCTAGTCCCGGTCGACGATCCCGATCATCGGAAGGACGTGCTCACGTTCAAACGCGATGTGCCGGCGCAAGTTCTCGAACAGGCCGCGCAACATGAAGCCGATGGGTTCGGGATTCTCGACTGTCTCACCATGACCGATGGCCAATAATATTTCGGTCACTTCACTGGCAAAGCATTCGTCTTCCACATGTTCGGCCCGCAATCGCCGGGTTGAGGCAAGGTTCGCACCGCCGCCGGTCAAAGCGGCATCGTAGGCGGGAAAGATGACCGTCTCTTCGTATCGATGAATGTTGCGCAGCAACGGAACGATCGCGTTGGCCGTGCCGAGACATTTCAGACGATCGACGCTGGGCAATGCGTCTGCAATTCTCTCCAGGGCATCGCAGAGCTGCAGCTTTTCCCTGTGCGCGCGCTTCATCACCGCGGCCGGGACCGCTTCTCTGCAGGATCGATCGGCTGGTGCGGGATTTTCATCGCCTGCTCCGAACAGCGACGTTCCCGGTCCTTTCGTCTGGTTCAACGGCGGCCCCCGGTTGGTTTGCAAGACCACGCTGCCCAATCCGAAAGCGCTGAGCTTTGACATGGATCAAGGCGGTGACACTGTGGCTGAGGAATTGGTGTCCAGGCGGATTGGCGTCCGCGCATCGGAATCCGAGGTCGGGGACCTGTCATGAAATTCGGCACACAAATCTTCGCTTTGGCCCTTTTTACATTTGCGGCTCTGGTGGCCGCTGGCTTCGGTGTGGACGAGCCCTTCCGGCAGCACATGTGGGTGCTGTTTTTTGTGCTGCTCGGTTTTGTCGCCGTGCTTATCCGCAACACGAGCTTTGAAGCTGCCGCTCCCATCGACGCATCCGCTTACATGGATGGGCCAGTCCGTTACGGCGCCATCGCCACCATGTTCTGGGGCATCGTCGGCATGCTGGTCGGCGTGGTCATCGCGCTGCAGCTCGCCTACCCCGATCTCAACATCCAGCCCTGGTTCAATTTCGGCCGTTTGCGGCCGCTGCATACGTCGGGCGTGGTCTTCGCTTTCGGCGGCAACGCGCTGCTTTGCACGTCCCTGTATGTCGTGCAGCGCACCTGCCGCGCGAGGTTGTTCGGCGGCGATCTCGCCTGGTTCGTGTTCTGGGGTTACCAGCTCTTCATCGTCATGGCGGCGACCGGCTATCTGCTCGGCATCACCGAGAGCCGCGAATACGCCGAACCCGAATGGTATGTGGACATCTGGCTGACCATCGTCTGGGTCGCCTATCTCGTCCTGTTCCTCGGCACGATCCTGAAGCGCAAGGAACCGCATATCTACGTCGCCAACTGGTTTTACCTGTCCTTCATCGTGACCATCGCGATGCTGCATGTGGTCAACAACCTGTCGATGCCGGCCTCCTTCCTGGGCTCCAAGAGCTATTCCGCCTTTTCCGGGGTGCAGGACGCGCTGACGCAGTGGTGGTACGGCCACAACGCCGTCGGCTTCTTCCTGACCGCCGGGTTCCTCGGCATGATGTATTACTTCGTACCCAAGCAGGCGAACCGGCCGGTCTACTCCTACCGGCTGTCGATCATCCATTTCTGGGCGATCATCTTCCTCTACATCTGGGCCGGTCCGCATCATCTGCACTATACCGCCCTGCCCGACTGGGCGCAGACGCTCGGCATGGTGTTCTCGATCATGCTGTGGATGCCGTCATGGGGCGGCATGATCAACGGGCTGATGACGCTGTCGGGCGCCTGGGACAAGCTCCGCACCGATCCGATCATCCGCATGATGGTGATGGCCATCGCCTTCTACGGCATGTCGACCTTCGAGGGGCCGATGATGTCGATCAAGACGGTCAACTCGCTGTCGCACTATACCGACTGGACCATCGGCCACGTCCACTCCGGCGCGCTCGGCTGGGTCGGCATGATCTCATTCGGCGCGATCTACTACATGGTGCCGAAGCTCTGGAACCGTGAACGCCTCTACTCGCTGCGGCTGGTCACCTGGCATTTCTGGCTCGCGACGCTCGGCATCGTCGTCTACGCGGCGGTGATGTGGGTGTCCGGCATCATGCAGGGCCTGATGTGGCGCGAATACGACGAGCAGGGCTTCCTGGTCTACTCCTTCGCCGAAACCGTCGCCGCCATGCATCCCTATTATGTCATGCGCGCCATCGGCGGGGCCATGTACCTCTCCGGTGCCCTGATCATGGCCTGGAACATCACCATGACCATCCTCGGATACCAGCGCGCGGAAGAGCCGATGCCGGGCTCCGCACCCTCCCTGCAGCCTGCCGAATAAGGAAGCCAGAGAATGAGCCTGATGGACAGACATGCACTCATCGAGAAGAACGCCACGCTTCTTCTCGTTGGCTCTCTTCTTGTGGTGACCGTAGGCGGCATCGTCGAGATCGCGCCGCTCTTCTATCTCGACAACACGATCGAGAAGGTCGAGGGCATGCGGCCTTACTCGCCGCTCGAACTTGCGGGACGCAATATCTATGTGCGCGAGGGCTGCTACCTCTGCCATAGCCAGATGATCAGGCCTTTCCGTGACGAGGTCGAACGCTACGGCCATTACAGCCTGGCGGCGGAGTCGATGTACGATCATCCTTTCCAATGGGGATCGAAGCGCACCGGACCGGACCTCGCCCGGGTTGGCGACCGTTACTCGAATTTATGGCACGTCGAGCACCTTGCAGATCCACGTTCGGTCGTCCCGGAATCGATCATGCCGAGCTACGCGTTCCTCAAAGACGCGCCGATCGACGTGAAGGACTTCTCGACGCATCTGGTCGCCAACAGGCGGGTCGGCGTCCCCTACAGCGATGACATGATCGCGCACGCCAATGCCGATCTGATGGCGCAGGCCGATCCCAACGCCGACACATCCGGCCTCGAAGCCCGCTATCCCAAAGCCAAGATCGGCGACTTCGACGGCAACCCGCAACAGGTGACCGAAATGGATGCCCTCGTTGCCTATCTGCAGATGCTCGGCACGCTGGTCGATTTCAAGAACTACGACGAAGCCGCCGGCTACCGCTGAGGAGTCTTATCCATGGATTACAATTTGATGCGAGAGTTTGCCGACAGCTGGGGTCTGGTCGCCATGGCGCTGTTCTTTGTCGGCGCAATCGCCTTCGCGCTCCGCCCCGGCAGCCGCAAGCTGGCCGACGAAGCCGCCCGGATTCCCCTTGAGGACGAGTGATCATGAGCGACGAGCACATCGACGAAATCTCTGGCGTCTCGACCACCGGCCACGAGTGGGATGGCATCCGGGAGCTGAACAACCCGCTTCCGCGCTGGTGGGTCGTCACGTTTTACGTCACCATCGTCTGGGCGATCGGCTACACCATCGCCTATCCGGCATGGCCGCTGCTGCACTCGGCAACCAAGGGCGTGCTTGGCTATTCCAGCCGCAACGAGGTCAAGAACGAACTGACCGCTGCTGAAGCCGCCAAGGGCAAGTATGTTGCGGCGGTGGAGTCCAAGAGCGTTTCGGAGATTGCCGCGGACGACACCTTGCGCGAGTTCGCGGTCGTTGCCGGTGGCGCCGCATTCAAGGTCAATTGCGTGCAATGCCATGGCTCCGGCGCCCAGGGCTCCAGGGGCTTTCCCAATCTCAACGACGACGATTGGCTCTGGGGCGGCAAGGCCGAGCAGATCCAGCAGACGATCACGCACGGCATCCGCTTCGCGTCCGATCCGGATACGCGCCTGTCGGAAATGCCTGCCTTTGGCGACATCATAACCGCTGACCAGATCGCTCAGGTGAGCGCCTACGTGGCCAGCCTTTCCGGCAAGGTTCAGGACGCAAGCCTGGTCGCGCCCGGCGCCAAGGTCTTTGCCGAAAATTGCGTCTCCTGTCACGGCGACAACGCAAAAGGCAACAAGGAACTCGGGGCTCCAGATCTGACCGACGCGATATGGCTCTATGGCTCCGGCGAAACAGCCATCGCCGCTCAGGTTCGCGCGCCGAAGCAGGGGGTAATGCCAGCCTGGGGCGCACGCCTGGGCGAAACCAAGGTCAAGGAACTGGCGGTCTACGTTCATTCGCTTGGCGGCGGAGAATAGGAAGCGGGGGCCTATTCTCATCCCTTCACCGCCCGAGCGACGAGGCCCGGCGTGTCCGGGCCTCGGTTTGTTTCGGCAACCCGGTTTGACTTGCATCAACGCGCGTGGCGCTGCCCTGCGGCAAGACTTCCCTACGCTGGCGGCCCAGGCATGGGCAGATTGCCGCCCGCGCCAGTGGAGGTGTATGTGCTGGACAATACGCAGGTAGAACGGCTCGAGGCCGAGGCGGTCAACTCCGCCAAAGTGCGCCAGCCGATGTATGCCGCGCGCAAGAAGATCTTCCCCAAGCGGGCCTCGGGCAGCTTTCGCCAGTTCAAATGGCTGGTGATGGCGATCACGCTCGGGATCTACTATTTGACACCGTGGTTGCGATGGGATCGTGGTCCGTTTGCTCCGGACCAGGCCGTGCTGCTCGATCTCGCCAACCGCCGCTTCTACTTCTTCTTCATCGAGATCTGGCCGCAGGAATTCTACTATGTGGCCGGCCTGCTGGTCATGGCCGGCGTCGGTCTTTTCCTGGTCACATCCACGGTTGGCCGTGCCTGGTGCGGATATACATGCCCGCAGACCGTATGGGTCGATCTGTTTCTGGTCGTCGAGCGGGCCATCGAGGGCGACCGCAACGCGCGCATGAAGCTCGATGCCGGGCCCTGGACCGCTCGCAAGCTCGTGCTGCGGATATCGAAGCACGCCATCTGGCTGGTCATCGGTGCGGCGACCGGCGGCGCATGGATCTTCTATTTCGCCGATGCGCCGACGCTGGTCGGCGAGCTCTTCACCGGCACTGCGGCACCCGTCGCCTACATCACCGTCGCCGTGCTGACGGCGACGACCTATACGTTCGGCGGGCTGATGCGCGAGCAGGTCTGCACCTATATGTGCCCATGGCCGCGCATCCAGGCAGCCATGCTGGACGAAAGTTCGCTCACCGTCACCTACAATGACTGGCGCGGCGAACCGCGCTCGCGTCACGCCAAGAAGGTGCACGCAGCAGGGCAGCCCGTTGGCGACTGCGTCGACTGCAATGCGTGTGTCGCGGTCTGCCCGATGGGGATCGACATTCGCGACGGCCAGCAGCTCGAATGCATCACCTGCGCGCTTTGCATCGACGCCTGCGACGGCGTCATGGACAAGCTTGGCAAGGAGCGCGGGCTGATCTCTTACGCAACGCTCTCCGACTACAACGCCAACATGATGCTGGCGACCGCGGGCGGCTCCGGTTCAGTCAATCCGTCGCTGGTCAGGACCGCTGATGGCCTGTTCTCCGACAAGGTGGCCCATTTCCATATTCGCAAGATCTTTCGCCCACGCACGTATGCCTACATGGGTTTGTGGTCGCTGATCGGCCTGGGCCTGCTCTATTCGCTGCTGACGCGCGACAGGCTCGAAGTCAACGTGCTGCATGACCGCAATCCGCAATTCGTCACGCTGTCCGACGGTTCGATCCGCAACGGCTACACGGTCAAGCTGCTCAACATGATCCCCGAGCCACGGACGATCGTCGTCACCATGCAAGGCTTGCCAGGGGCTGAAATGAACGTGGTCGGCGACGACATCCCGGCAGGCCGTTCCTTCGCCATTCCGGTCGAGCCCGACCGCCTGAAGATGCTGAAGGTCTTCGTGCGCCAGCCGGTCGATCAGATCCGCGGCATAGCGCAGACCTTCAAGTTCCGTGTCGAGGACAAGGCGAGTTTCGAGGCGGACGAATACACCGCCATTTTCAACGCGCCGGAGACCGCCAGATGAGTGCGAATACGCAGAAATCCCGCGAATTCACCGGCAGGCACATGTTGGCCATCATCCTTGCCTTTTTCGGAGTGGTGATCGCGGTCAATCTGACCATGGCGACGCTCGCCAACACGAGCTGGACCGGCCTTGTCGTCGAAAACACCTATGTGGCGAGCCAGCAATTCAACAAGCAGGCCGAGGAGGGTCGCGCGCAGGCAGCGCTCGGCTGGACCGGCAAGCTGACCATCGCATGGGGCGAAGTTCGCTACGAGCTCACCGACTCCGCCGGCAAGCCTGTTCCCTTGCGTGGCGTCAAGGTGCTGTTTCGCCATCCCGCCTACGAAAAAGAGGACAAGGCCGTCACGCTCACGCTCGCCTCCGGCCAGGAGTTTGCCGCGCAGCACATGCCGAAGGACGGCGTCTGGATCGTCGAGATCGACGCCGATGCCGGTCTGGCGAAACCCTATCGCGACGTCCGCAGGATCATGATTTCCCATGGAGCGCTGCAATGAGCTGTTGTGCGCCGGGCGCTGAAATGGCGCTGGATGTCTCGAGCACCACATCGGCCCTGCCGTCTAGCGAGGAGATCAGGCTGGCGAGCCGATCGCTTGGCGATGACCTTCGCCAGACCGATCTTTCCGTGCCGACAGTTCATTGCGCAGCCTGCATCCAGACGATCGAGACGGCGTTGGGAAAGCTCGATCGCGTCGAGGGTGCGCGCGTCAACCTGTCGACGAAGCGCGTCGCGGTCCGGTGGCGTGGGGACGAGGTTCCACCGTTCGTCGCCGCGATTGGGCGGGTCGGCTACCAGGCGCATCTCTTCGCTCCCGAGGCCGACGCGAAGGACAGGACGCTTTCGGAGTTGATCCGCGCCGTAGCGGTCGCCGGGTTCGCGGCGGGCAACATCATGCTGCTTTCGGTCTCTGTCTGGTCAGGTGCTGAAGGTGCAACCCGTGACCTGTTCCACTGGGTCTCGGCGCTTGTCGCCATCCCTGCCCTCGCCTTCGCCGGCGGCATCTTCTTCCGCTCGGCCTGGAATGCGTTGCGCCACGGCCGCATGAACATGGACGTGCCTATCGCGGTCGGGGTGTCGCTCGCCTACGCCATGAGCCTCTATGAGACGATCAACCATGGCGATCACGCCTATTTCGATGCGTCGGTGTCGCTGCTGTTCTTCTTGTTGATCGGCCGCACGCTGGATCATGTCATGCGGGAACGTGCCCGGACCGCCGTGAAAAGCCTGTCGCAGCTGGCGGCGCGTGGCGCAATGGTCCTGCGCAGCGATGGTGCACGCGATTACTTGCCGGTTGGCGAGATCGAACCAGGCATGTTGCTGCTGATCGCAGCCGGCGAAAGGATACCCGTCGACGGCAAGATCATTCAGGGGGCTTCGGATCTCGACTGCTCGCTGGTTTCCGGCGAGAGCACGCCGAAAACCGTGGCGTCGGGGGAACGGGTTCAGGCCGGTACGCTCAATCTCACCGGCTCGCTGACGATCGAGGCGACAGCCGCCGCGAAGGATTCATTCCTGGCGGAAATGGTTCGCCTGATGGAGGCCGCCGAGGGCGGCCGGGCGCATTATCGCCGGATCGCCGATCGCGTTTCGGCGCTCTATGCCCCTGTGGTTCACCTGACCGCCTTCGTGACGTTCCTTGGCTGGATGGCGGCAACCGGCGACTGGCATAGGGCGATCACCATCGCCATTGCTGTTCTCATCATCACATGCCCGTGCGCGCTCGGCCTCGCCGTGCCGATCGTTCAGGTGGTCGCCGCGCGGCGCCTGTTCGAGAACGGCATCATGGTCAAGGACGGTTCGGCCATGGAGCGCCTGGCGACGATCGATACAGCGGTGTTCGACAAGACCGGAACGCTCACGCTTGGACAGCCCCGGCTCGTCAATGCGGCCTCGATCGACCCGGCCATGCTGGCAATTGCAGCCGACATGGCCGCGCACTCGCGTCATCCGTTTTCGAAGGCCATCGCCGGATTTGCCACACCTGGCGGGCAGCACAAATTCGATGCCGTGGCCGAGCATCCAGGGTTTGGGATCGAAGCCGCCGACGCGGGAGCTATCTGGCGGCTGGGCCGACGCGGATGGGCCGGATGGAAGGCCCGGACCGGAGGCGAAGGCAAGCATGGCTATGGCGGAACGGTCCTGACGAAAGACGGCATCATCGTCGCCACCTTCGATTTCGAGGATGCGCTGCGTGCCGATGCCAGGGCGGCCGTCGAGCGATTGAACGATGCCGCGGTGTCGGTGCAAATGCTGTCTGGCGATACCGCAGGCGCCTGCGCCGAAGTCTCGAAAATTCTGGGTGTCGGCGACTTCGTTGCGTGCCTGCTGCCGTCCGGCAAGCTCGAATGCATCGAGACCCTGGCGAAAGACGGACACAAAGTCCTGATGGTTGGCGACGGCCTCAACGACACGCCTGCGCTGAGCGCGGCGCATGTCTCGATCGCACCGGCCACCGCAGCCGACATTGGCCGCAACGCGGCGGACTTCGTATTCCTGCGCGAGAGCCTTCTGGCCGTGCCTCTTGCGCTGGACGTCTCGCGGAAAGCCGGGCGGCTGATACGCCAGAACATCGCGATCGCGATCGTCTACAATGCCGTCGCCGTGCCGATCGCGATCCTGGGACATGTCACGCCATTGATTGCGGCGATCGCCATGTCCGCCTCCTCGCTGCTGGTTATTGGCAACGCGCTACGGCTGCAGGGCTTTGGGCCGCACGCACCAGCAAGAAGCACCGCGGCCGACAGGCGCGCCGGCTTTGGTGCACTGGCACGATCCTCATGACGACGCTCGTCTACCTCATACCTGTGGCGCTGTTCCTCGGCGCGCTCGGGCTGGCCGGCTTCCTGTGGGCCTTGAGGAGCGGTCAATACGAGGACCTCGACGGTGCGGCGGAACGGATACTCATCGACCGAGACGACAAGTCAAATTGACGTCCTCGACGCCAGAGATGACGCAGATCAAGGCATGCCTCGCACAAGGCCCCGATAATGATGCGATAGATGTTGGAGGAGGCAGACATGCAAGCCGAAGCCATAATGACCGCTCCGGTCATCGGAATAGAACCAACAGCATCGATCTCCGATGCAGCAGGGTTGATGCTCTCCAAGAAGTTCAGTGGCCTTCCCGTCATTCGCAGCGACGGCACGCTGGTGGGCATTGTCAGCGAGGGCGATTTCCTGCGCCGGGGAGAACTCGGCACCAACCGCAAACGCTCACGCTGGTTGGAGTTTCTAGTGAGCCCCGGAAGAGCCGCTGACGAATATGTTCAAGCCAACGGACGCCGTATCGAGGAGGTGATGACGACTGATGTCGTCACGGCATCGCCGGGCGTATCACTGCCCGAGATCGTCGAGCTCATGACGTGCCATCGCGTGAAACGCATTCCGGTTGTCGACGATGGGAAAGTCGTTGGCATCATCACCCGATCCGACATCCTGCGTGCGCTGCTCACCGTCCTGTTGGTGGCCCCTTCGGCAGCCAGGGACGACGAACGGATCCGACAGCACATCATCGCCGAGCTTGCGACGCAGAAAGGGGCCGGCAAGGACATGATCGACGTGACCGTGGACAACGGGGTGGTGGAGCTGAGCGGCGCCATCTTCGACGAACGCGAGCGCCAGGCGGCCATTGTCGCCGCCGAAAACATCGCCGGCGTAAAGGCAGTGAAGGATAGGCTTTTCTGCCCGGGGCCGCTGTCGGTCGTGCTCGTCTCTTAGTTAAGCACTAAAGAATTCGCGGACTCCGCATTGCACGACCCGACATTCGAATTGGCGAAATGTCCGCGTTGACCCTAGATCAAGGCTACCGCTATCAACGGTCGAAGCAGCAATAGGGCGAATAGAACAAGCGCCGCGCCCGCGACTCTGTCTGCCACTTTTTTGCCTCCGTTCAGCCGCCTGCCGAGCAATATCCACATCGACCCGGTGGCAGCCGTGGTCACCAGCAGCACGATCCAGAAGAGGCCCAGTTCGTACGGCCCGCTTCCACCGGCACGATTGCCAGACAATAGATAAAGGCTTTCGGGTTGAGTGCAGTGGTTGCCAGAACTGAAAGGCTATCGCCGCCGTCGGACGTGTCGACTCGGTCTGTGCCTATCAGACGCAGGCCAAGAATTACGAGCCATACAGCTGCGATCAGCTTGAGCACCTGGATGGCGCCGGACGGCAGCAAGGGTCGCAGCAAAAGCCAGCAGGCCGCTGCGATCCCGTAGCCGCAGGCCTGTGCGACCAGGAGTGTAATTGCCTTCTCTCGCTTGACCGCCCCCGCCATCAGAAGAGCGTTGGTCGGCCCGGGCGCGATAAAGAGCAGAAATGCTTCTAGGAAAAACAGAGTGTCCAAAACTGCCTGGTCCCGTGGATGCAAATGTTTCACAGAAGAATTCGGTTTGACGCGTTGACTCTCGTCAGCCCCAAACGTCGAACGGCATTCGCAGACCTCTTTGCTGCAAGCAAGCTCTAGGTGTGGAGCCTCAACAGGTTGTCCCCGGTTATGGCGAGGCGACTGATAGG
>NZ_JBWKME010000219.1:0-29197 GCF_056431085.1 Mesorhizobium waitakense
GTATCGCCATGCGAGCTGACAAAACCGACCAGAGCTTCGCAGCCTTCATCAATCTTGCTGCTGCCGTCATAAACTCACGATGAATCTCAACAAGCCTTAGGCTCTGACGCAATTTTGGTGGTGACTACTGCTACGCAGCGCCAATGACCCGGGCCTGGAGTAGGTCGAGCTTTCCTCGGCCGTACATTTGGCGTTTCACGAGCTTGAGTTTGGTAATCTGCCCCTCGGTTTGGCCATTGGACCAGGGAGATATAATCGCCGCGCTCACGGCCGCTCGGTCCTTTACGACGCCGTTGGCGAAGGGAGCGACTAGGCCCGATCGAGCTTGCTCCAGCCATGGCTCAAGATCGACGAGAGACTTCTTGCGGATCATGGCCTGGAAGGCGGCGATGATCTCCCTGGCGTTTATCAGCTGGGGCACGCCGCCCTCGATCGCCGCGACAATGACGGTTTCGGACTTGGAGAGGTTATCGCGACCGATGGTCATAAGCCGCGCAACGGTCCGCGCCGAGGGCGCCCGGCTCAAGGCGGCGCCGTCGACCTTTTCCGCCTTCCGACGGCGCGTGGTCCACTCGGTGACAACCCGAAGGCTGCCGCGGAACCCTTGGACCGTGAGCCGTCGCCACAGCTCGGCGCCGTTCCGCTGTCCGGCCGACCACTGGGCGTCAAGCCATGGCAGGTACAGTTCGAGCGAACTCTCGCGGACGCGGAAGACATCCGAGCGTTGACCACGCAGCACGCGACGAACCAGGCCGCGGCTGTACCCGGTCCGGCGAACGATCTCCTTGATCGTCACTCCGGCCTTGGCCAACTCAAGTATGGCGGCGTTGGTGTCTTCGCGGCGAAGATATCCCTCATATTGGATGCGCTCGGCGGCGGTGAGCAGGTCGGGATTGATCGTGGTGGCGCCGATCGCGGTCCGAATCTGGCGGATGGATTTGCGCACGGCGTCGAGGAAGGCGCGGCTGGCGTTCTCCATCAAGTGCCAACGGTCGGCCACCTGGGTCGCCTTCGGCAGCGCCTTGGCTGCAGCCATCGCGTAGCCGCCGCCGCGGTCGCGCGCGACAATGCTGATCTGAGGCTGATCGGAGAGCCAGGCCTGGGCCGTCGCTGGCTCCCGGTCAGGCAGCAATGCGATGGTCTTGCGTCGCTCCAGGTCGCAGATGATGGTCCCATAGCGTTGGTTGCGTCGCCACGCCCAGTCGTCGATCCCGATGATGGTCGGCAGAACAAAACGCGGGCTGCCGCGCCGCCGCACGACACGCAGCAGGGTGTCGTTGCTCACCGGCAGCATCAACCTCTGGGCGAAGCTCGCCGCCGGACGCCCGCCGAGAACAAGCCCAAGATGGTGGACGATATCATCGAGGCGAGCGGTTCGTCGGGCCCATGGCGCGAGGACGTCCCGTCAAAGCGCTCGGCAAAGATTCGCCGGCCGCAAAGCACCGCGTCGCAGTGGAACCGGCGTACCATTACGACCAGCAGAACAGGCTTGCCCGCCATGGGCAGATCCGCCAGATGCCGCGGATACCGGCTGTGGATCCGCACCGATCTCGTTCCACAGCCCGGACAGGCGCTCGCCATACTTAAAGGACGGACCGTGATTAGCGTCGCGTCGGCGCCACTGGCGGCATCATCAACCACAAAGCCGCGAGGGACGAGGGTCGATGGTCGGAGGGTATGGCCCATAGCCCTGATTCCTCTGTCTGAAATCGGTACCAACCAAACCCGAATGTCATCAAAAGTGAGTCAGAGCCTGATTTGAACCCTAGTGAATGCTGCCAGCCCGAATTACGATATATCAAGACGGGGAAGCGGGTCACATCGGATGAGTGTTCTCGAGAAAGTGGTACCCCTTTTGTGCTTCAAGTAGATCTTGTGGATGGTGAGAGGGCTGAGTTGCCATCTTTTCGTTTCCTGACGGGCCAGTGCCAGACGCGGGAGTGAGCGCACCATGGTTCATCGCCCAAACTGCAGCCTGTGTACGGTTGCGGACCCGAATCTTTCGAAGGATGGCCTTGACGTGCACCTTCACCGTAGCTTCGGCGATGCTAATCTCGCGCGCGATGGTTTTGTTAGACTCCCCTTCGATCAAGCAACGTAGAATACATTTTTCCCTAGTTGACAAAATTGATAGTTCTCGCTCCTCATTCTCCATTTTAACAGCCACGTTTGTCAACTCATCAGTTACCCCATCATATTTCAGATCATGCATTATATCTTGAATAAACGTCGAAGTTTCCGCAGGTAACACCGCCTGCCCTAGCATAACCAGTTCGAGGGCTTTGATGAAGGTGTCGTGAGCAGCGACTTTTGTCAAATACGCGTCAGCCCCCGCACGAAAAGCGGAAACTATATCGGTCGATCGACAGTGATCGGCTAGCGCAACGACATGGCTGGTCGGATAAATCGCTTTAAAGTCTGCAATTTGTGCGAATTCAGCATCCGCATCAGTACCGCCGACATCCATGATGAGCAAGATGGACCGGTGCTGGGGTAGCGGCTTCTGCAGAAGATCGTGAACACAAGCCGCGGAGAAAAGAATACGAAACTTTGCTGCATCCAGGATTCGACTAAGGCCTTCTCGGAGTAACCCGCTCGGCCCGACAAGCACTGTTATAAAAGATTGTTTTGTCATCGTAGCCTCCCATTCGGCGCGATTGAGGTACACGCGTCGAGTTAGGCCACACGCCAATCGCATGGTTTCTTTTTAACCTTACGCTAGGAAAACCCTACACCCAAATACCTTCTTTAGGCCAAATACCCTCTTTAGGCGTAGGGCAGCATCGTCGAGGCCTATCCGGATTCCTCAAACCTGAGGCCTTGGGGAAGGGCACGTGCCCTGGTTTTCAGCCGCTCCGGGCGGCGGCCATCGTGGCGCCGGACGCGCGGCCGTGAAGGTTGCCGGGGCTTGGTTTCCCCTGGGCCGTGGTGGTGCGCCGATCTGGCGCGGGGCGCCGCCGCGTGTCAGGCGAGAGAGCCGCGGGCCCAGGCGCGCCGCGCCGCGGCCAGCCGCCATTCGGGGATGACGGCGCAGGCCGAGGCGAAGGCGATCTTGAGACGGCTTACGCTGATCCTGACCAACGCCCCGAGCTTCAGCAACTTGAGGCGCAACGTGCCGCAGCTGGCAGTGGCGAACTGGGTGTGGGTCAAAGCGATGCGGCGCAGCGCGCACAACAGCACAGATGCCTTCTGGGCATCGAAATAGGCGAGGTCTGCCGGGTCGCTCCTTGCATTGCACCTGCGGCGGGCAATGGAGGAGTTGCGTGGCGCGGCCGATATCGGGGCAGCGCTGCCGGGGATCGTCCTGTGGCAGGGGCCGGAATTCGAGCCTGACGTGAGGCCGACGAAAGAAATATGAGGCGGGCCAGTTCCGCTATGGTTACCTCGATAGGATTGCCAAGATTGACGGCTTCGTCGATGTCGCCTCTTCATTCATCAGGCGCGTCAAGCCGTCGATCAGGTCATCGACGTAGCAGAATGATCGTGTTTGCAACTAGGAGCCGTAGACGGTGATCGGCTCGTTCTCCAGGGCCTGGATGATGAAGTTGGAAACGGCCCAGCCATCCTGCGAATGCATGTTGGGGCCGCAGGCGGTTCGAGACGCTGCGTCGGTAGACCGATATTTCCGGCTCTTCGTTGCGTTCGATCGCTTTTCTCCCGTTTGCCATCAAAGAGGTTCTCCTGCAGCGCAGCATCTGGTCATTGGACGAGTTCGCCCAAGGCGGTGCTTTATCCGGAAGGAGTGCCCACAAAGGGATAGTTGTGCCGCTGGCGGTGAAGGGTCACGATAAGAGAGAGCCTTGCTCGTCGACCCGTGCCTCGACCAGTTCGGGACGGGATGGCCACTATGGCCACTATTGAAAGGTGAAAGCCACGCGCCATGGCCACAGAATACAATTCCGAGCCAGTCACTCCCTCGTCACAGGCGGCCCGCGGCAGGGGAACGAAGGCCGTCCTGTTTATCTTGGGGCTCTCCGGGGTCGCCGCCCTGGGAGGAGGCGCGGTCGCGGTCAGAAACTGGGAGGCCATTGAGGTTGTCTCCAGAGCTGTGATGCAGAAGGTCGAGGATGTCTCCGGAGCCGTGGTGCAGAAGGTGTCTGCTGCTATCGATAGCTGGCAAGATCAACCGGTTCAAGCCACGGCCGAACCCTCCCGCGCGATCGTGTCGGGACCGGATGCGCCGGCCGTGGCGTTGGTCGAAGGGAGCGCCGCCCCTGCCATCCCCACCAGTGCCGGGCGCCCCAAAACCCTCAGCACGGGACCGGACGCGTCGGCCGCGACGTTAGTCGAACGGAGCGTCGTCCCTGCCGTCCCCACCACTGCCGAGCGCCCCAAAACCATCAGCACGGCGCCTGGCGCGCCAACCGGAAGCCTGTTCGGCATCGGCGACCGTCTCAAGGTCGTGTTCTACGAGCGCGTCGACGTCGAGGAAGACAAGTGGGCGGGCGCGTCCTCGGGCTCGGCCCTGCGCGGCATCCTGCAGCGTCCGGAACTGAGCGGCGAGTATGTTGTCCAGGACGACGGCACGATTTCCGTGCCCTTGCTTGGCTCCATTCCGGTCGCCAACAGGTCGAGCCAACAGGTACAGGCCGACCTGGCAGAAACCTTCGAACAGCTGCTGGGCCGCAAAGGGCTGGTCAACATCCTGTCGCTGGAGCGCTCGCCCATCTACGTACTGGGACCAGTCAAGAATCCGGGCTCGTTCAAATACGCGTCCGGCATGACGATCCTGCACGCCATCGCGCTGGCCGGCGGGCTCGACCGGGGCCAGAGCGAACCGTGGCAGAAGATCGAAGCCGTGCGTGAAAACCAGAAGCGGAGCGGGGCAATCGATGCAATGTCGAAGTTGCTCGCGCGCGAGGCGGTTCTGAAAGCCGAGCGCGACGGTACGGTGCCCAAGATCCCGCGCCAGTTGCTGGAGCTGGCCGGCGCAACCGAAGCCGCCAACCTCGTCAACGAGCAGAGCGACCGGCGCAAGCCCGTCGCCACGGCCCGCAAGGATCGCGAGCGCACGATCCTGCGTGCACTTGAGGAGGCCAGGCAGGATGTTGCCGCGTATGGGCACATGGACTCGCTCGACGAACTCATCAAGCTGCGCCAGGAGCGCGTCAACAGCATGCGCACGCTCGTGGACCGCAATGTTCTCAGCCAGACGGTGATGGATCAGGTCCGTAGCGAATTGTCCGACGCGGAACAGCGTCGGCAGGACGCCCTCAACCAGTACGCGATGGCCAAGCAGCGCCTTGCTTCGCTGGAGGCTGAGGCGTTGCAGACCCGGGCCGACCTTAGGAACGATCTGGAGGTCGAGATCGAGTCCACGGAGAGCCAGATCGCGGCCAATGTGCGCGATTTGAACGCCAGCGAAGGTGTCCTGTACGCGTTGCCGGAGACCCGCGCCCAGGTTGCGAGGGACGCGAACAGCGTAACCTATCAAATCGTGCGGCAATCGGCGGCCGGGCCGGTCAGCATCGAGTCCGACGGGATGACCCTGTTGCAGCCGGGCGACCTCGTCAACATCATCGCGGGCGAGCCAAGAGAGTTGGGCGGTTCGCCGTTCCCGACCTCGTCGCGGACCAGCGAGTGCTCGCCGACGTGCACTCCCAAAGGGCCTGGCCGCGAGGTGGCGGAGCAACGGATTGGTCCGAATTGATGCCCGGCAAAGAGACTGGTCTGCACGGCCTGGTCCGCGTGGATGAACTCGTCGGGACGAAGTGGGAAGCGAAACGACTGCTCACCGACAGCTTGAGCCGCTTCATGAACGAGCGTGTCCGCCTCCGCTCAGGAGTTCGGAAGTTCGGAACATTGGCGCGAGTGCAATCAGATGACATCGAACGGGACACAGGTGCCTATCAAGCCGGATTGGTCGAAGATTTCGGAATTTTGTCACAACTCGCGCACGCCCGAGCGGATACTTGCGCACTATCAAATCGAGAAAGCCTTGGCTGCTCAGCTGTTGAACGCAAATCAAGGGGATCGTCTCAGCCTCTACGCTGAAGTGTACAGCAAGCTTTTCTCTTCGCTTGAAGATCATCCGCAAAACAGCGGTGAATACAGGGATGATCGAACATTCAATCTTCAAACGTCTCTGCTAAGAACGCTTGTCCCGAAAGGGGCGCGTTTCGGAGAATTGGGCGCTGGCGATTGCAAGCTTAGCCTCAGCATGTGTAGTCATTGTTCATCAGTAACTGCAATCGACGTAACCGACGCTTTACTGCCTCTAGAGGAGAGGCCCGCCAATTTTCAGTTCGCCAAGATCGATGGTATTCATCTTCCTTTCCCTGACAATAGTTTCGATTTTGTATTCAGCGATCAGCTGATGGAGCATCTACACCCCGACGACGCAGCAAAGCAGCTTTCAGAAGTATACCGTGTTCTTGCACCTGGCGGTGCTTACTATTGCATCACCCCAAACATCGTCACGGGTCCTCACGACATTTCTATATATTTTGACAACATTGCATCCGGGCTCCACCTGAAGGAATATAGCTATCGTGAGCTGTCAAGCGCCTTTAAGCAGATTGGTCTTCGAAAGCAAGCTGTGCTGTTCGGTCAGGGGGCCGTTCATGTGGTCGTTTCTGCCAAAATTGGGATCGCGATCGAAATGGTCGTGCAGAGAATTTGGCGGGGGCGATCGAGCCCAATCACGAATTTGGTTCTTCGGCATCTGATGGGGGTTCGCCTGCTCGGCTACAAATGAGAGCGCGAGCCGATGCGGTCCGAGACGATGCCTCGGAAGCGCCTTCGCTAGACTAGTCCTGGCCACGCTGGCCCTGGCCAATGTCGTCGTGCGCCTTGCTCCACCCCACGCCTATGAAACCCTGATCGGCGCCAGCCTGACGGGCCTTCGCCGCGGCGAAGCGGCTTCGGCGCGCAGGCGGGAGACGCCGCATGAAGACCAACAACGCTGAACGAACTGCGCTTGCCGCCATCAAGCGAAGTTGTGGGATTGACATCCCCATCATATCGAGACCAATCCGGCCCGTCCGACGAATACGCCATAATAGCGTTGTATCGGACGCCAGTGATCGGTTGTAAAATGCTTCACCAAGTGACCATTCATCACAGGCAACTTTGACGGGATCACTGTAGTATGTCTGAATTTTCTCGACCCCCATTCCGGGCGTGGCTAACCATGTCGGAATATGATGGCACAACCGATCAACATCGGTTAGCACTTTATTGAGACCGGTACCCGCCGCCGGATCGCTGGTAGCAAAACTGTCACCAGCCAATACCAGGCCGGGTTGCTGTTCGTGATTCTGCGCGGCGTAAAGATCAGTGGGTCGAATCTGAATATCGCTTGACACGACAGCATCACCAAGGTGACGCTTCAATCCGGGCATTACTGCATACAATGCAAATAACGGCGATGTGCGCACTTCCTGACACCACGGATGGCGTATATCACCATGGTAGACGAACACATTGGTGCGCATTCTTGAACCAATCGGAAACATGCTCACATAAGCCATGGGCCCTGGCTTTTCCGCAGAATACGTTAAAGCTTGAAATTTGAAGCCAGCTTTAGAGCTGAGATCAAAACCAACACTGATCGAGTGGCATTTGCTGATCTCGGATCGCGTGATCGCACCCCGGACGACATTGTTTAGGCCGGTCGCCACCACAATCAATCGGGTCGACCATGTGTCACCATTGGACAGGGTAATTTTCTGCCGGTCGGAACTCGTCGTTATATTGGTCACTTTGGCGCAGATGAATTGAACACTATCTGGAATCTGGCGGCGAATGACATTTACCAAATCCTCATAAGTCACCCCATATTCGCAGGGCTCGCCGTGTTTCCCATGCTTTTTACCGATGACATAACCGTGACGGGCCACCCATATCTCAGTCACCGGTGTAGCAGCCGCCAATACGGCATCCATCAGCCCGGTTTCTTTGAGCAAGTCGACTTGATTGCCATCGAGTTTTTCGCAGCGAAAATCCACCGGATAGACTTGATGGATATCAACAAGGATGGTCGAAATCCCCATCCGGCCAAGCATCGCTGCGGCTAACGAGCCGGCGGTACCACCACCGAGGACCGCTACATCTATATTATTCAATTCCCGCTCCTACCGATCATCTCAACATCTGCGCTACACATCGTCTCCCGCAAAGAAATCCGCGCTTTTCTATACTCTTTCATGAAGACCAAACACCGCATCCCACATTCGATGCAACGATCGTTTTGCCTTACGAATAACATGCCGCAGCGGAGGCGTTAATAACTCTGTTTGATTATACCATGTATCCACATAATGGATTGCCATTCTCAGCGAAGTTACAGCATGACCACGCAACGTTCTACTTTCAAAATCGAAAAATAAATGCAATTTGATATCGGACCATTCAAGCTTATAGGGCTCGTCGCCGATCGTAAAATCGAATTTCTGCATCTTCTGGCCAACGGCATATTGCATCATTTCCTGAATATGCTGACGCCCGGGACTGTATTTGGCGAACTCGTCCTGATAACTCGACATCACCAGTGAGTAACTGGAATTGAACCGGAGACCCAGTCCCGTCGCCACCGGAATCCCATTCACGTCCAGCCGTGTGACATGGATGACCTCGCACAACCGAGGATTGGCGACAATCGCCAAATAAAATTCGCGAAAACCCGGACGTTCGAACATATTATGAACACCCCTTCGGGCAAAGCTGTTCCGTTTTTGTTCGATCATCTTCGCAACGGTGCACTCGATCTCGGCCTGATCTTGCACCTCTACAAAGCGAATCGCCCCGCCACCTTGCTTGGCGAGGTTTTTGGCCTTGCGCCGGTGGGTATGCAGCGTCGAATTCGAAAACTTTGACGAATAAAACCGATCCCAGTTGGCTTCCGGGAGGGTTACGACATGTCCGGCGCAATTTGCCAGCAAGACTGGCAAGTCGAGGAAGGGATTAGGTTGAGAGCCAACAACACTGGGCATATTGTAAAATTCAACAGCGTCGAAACGAAGTCGAGGATGGTCTTGAATCGCCCGAACAATGTCTTTCCACAGGCGGCCGAATTGCCCGGGTTTCACGTGATCGCTAAAATCGATCGCCAGAATGGGCGAATTATAATCGCACAATTCCGATCCAAACCAGACCAGCCGGCGGATCAGACCATGGCGTTCGATCGCCAATGGCAGAATAAAAACCGTCACGCCGGTATCGTCGAGACCCAGCACGATCACCGGAATCAGTTTCTCTTTGGAGCCGATGTGGCGATACCATTCCATCTGCCAATCAAACAATTGGAATACGGTGCAATCCGCATGCCGCTCTAATGTTCTCCACTGCGCTTCCACCGCGTCCATATCGGTGAAGATTTTCAGAGCAATATTCGCCGTCGTCTGGAGCGGCGGCGCGGTCGGTCGGTCGTGCGCGGGGCCGGCGGCAGAATCCAGTTTCGCGAAGGCCAAAATCACGGCCGCACATGCACCCTCGATGCTGACGGCGAGCGTCCAGCCTAGGACCAGGCCTTGAAGTCCATCAAACTTCGCCCCCGCGACCACCAGGCACAGCTCCAGCAATGCGCCAAACGCGAACCAGCGAGATGCCTTGCGCATTGTATCGCCCAGCCGCGCCAGCGTGCAGGCATGATATTTGAGCGTTGATCCCAACAGGCTGAAGCCGAGGAAGCGCAGACTCGAACCGGCGATCTCGGGATAGGCCGGATTGAAGACCGCAAGGATCTCCCGCGAATAGGTGAAGACGAAGACGGCGCAGACTAGCGAGAAGAGCAATGACGCCGTCAGCGACACAACCATGTCATGTCTCGATTGCTTCGGGCTTGCTCTGGCCACGGGGAACAGCACCATGGCCATGGCTGCGGGAATCAACGAGGCCGTGGTGACCAGCATCCACAACGGCATGAAGGCGGCATTTGTTGTCGGCGACAGGAGAACCAGCACAAGGTAGGGCATGATGACGCCCGGGGCCTGCAACGCCACATCGAGCGCGTAGTGGTCGAACGTCTTGCGTCGGAGCGTATGCAGCAGCTGGAAATCGGGGGTCCCAAAGAGGCGACGCGCACCGCCCCGGGTCAAGAGATCGACGCCGATACAGGACGCCACCAGGCCGGCCACCCAACTCAGAAGAAGCGCGGCAGTGGAGGTGTAGCTAGCGGCCGCGGCGACGGCGATCAGCATCAGCTTGGACGTGGAGAACAGCACTTGCCGGATCATCCTGCCGGTGCTGCGCAGGTTGCCGACGAGCGCCTGATCGATCACCGCGCAGAGAACGGTCAGGCAGCAGCCGAGGACGAACGCAACACCCTCCAACCAGCCGCCGATCGCCTTGGTCGAGCTGTTGAGGTACGCCTCCCCGAAGACAAACAACAAGGCCAGGCCGACCACTAGCGCCACCCCGACGGACGCTGCAGCGGCCACGAGGCCGCGCTCCTTGCCGGGATGCCGTACGATTTCACCCATCAGCAGGGTCCCGAGCCCGGCCTCCCCCAGCAGGCCGAAGAGCGCCATCACGGACAAGAGGGCGGAGGCGTTGCCGATCACCGCCGGCGGAAACAGCCGGGCCGCGAGCCACCAATAGACAAACCCGAGACCGGCCGCTGCAATCGTGCCGATCGCCACAGCGCCGGAATTCATCATGAGCGCAGCGCTCTTTCGAAGCTCTCGGCGCACGCGAATAATGGCCGTTCCGGCGCGCTCTACCGACATGATGGCTGTCCCGAACCTTGCCGCGCCGGCACCGCGGACCTGCCGGCGGCTGGGCGCAGGACGTCCCGGTAGACCTGCTCGATCCGGGTCACGACCGCTCCGGCCTTGAGGCGCTCGACCCTGGCGAGGCTTGTCGCCTCCAGGCGGGCGAGTAAGGTGCGGTCCTCTAGAAGTGTCTGCATTGCGTTGGCGAGGGCGTGCGCGTCGCCGCTCGGCACGAGAAGGCCTGTTTCGCCATGATCGACGAGATCGGGCATGCCGCCGATGTCGGTTGCAACGACTGTCTTGCCGGACGCCATCGCTTCCATGATCACTGTCGCGCAGGCTTCTGGCCCCACCGATGGCAGCACGCCGAACAGTGAGCGCCGCCATGCATGCATGATGGCGGAATGCGGCCACATGCTGAAGACTCGAACGTTCGGCGGAAATTCGGTTGGCGTATCGGCGACCCGGCGCCCGACCAGGACCAGCGGCGGCGCCCGCTCCAGGCTGGCATAGGCTTGCAGGAGAACATCAATGCCCTTGAGGCGCATCATGTCGCCGACGAACAGGATGAATCCATCCCCGGGCAGCTCCCGCAGGCACGCATCTTCCGGGCCAAGCACCCCCACATCGTCGGGCACGAAGTTAGGGATGACATTGTAGGGGGCGCGGCCTTGGGTCAGTCCGGTGTGACGGGCCACCGCGTGGCTCACCGCGATAAAGCGGTCCACCGCGCGGCGAGCGGCGAAGCTCGACGCCCAGTTGCCCAAGGTGGTCGCGGCTGCCTTCACCGCCCCGTAATGCCCTGTGGCGCAAGGCAGGCACTTGGCCGGCGCCGGGCCACTGCAGAGATGGGCGCCCAAGTGCATGAAGTTCTTCTTGGCGCAGACAAGGCCGTAGTCGTGGAGCGTAACCACGAGGCGCGCCCCGCTCAGACCTTTGAGCGGCAGGAAGGACGCGTAAATCCAGTTATGGGCGTGAACGATGTCCGGCTCCTCCCGGGCGACCAGCCGCTTCAGGGCAAGCACCAGTTCGGGATCCGGGAAGGGCGGAGCATGGCGACGCTCGGGATCGGTGTGGAGGCCCGACAGACGCTGGAGCGTGCCGCGCAGGCGATGCACGCGGACCGCGCCGTCCAGCTCGGTTTCGGGCGATCCGGGATGCATCAAGGTCCCGACGCTGACATGATGGCCCCGCTGCGCCAGCGCCGCGCCGAGATTGCGGACGTGCCGCTCCTCGCCCCCGATCACCGGAGGATAGAACTGCGATAGCAGCAGGATGCGCATGATCGAGCCTCGTTTCAGATGCGCGGCACCAGCGTCGAAACGCTGCGATAGAGCCGGTTGTCTTTCGGTCGATAGAGCCGCGCCTCGGCCGTCTGGCGAGTTGCCAAGGCGGGCACCGGGATTTCTCGTACCCAGGTATCGCCCGGCGCGACGGCGACCGATCGGAAAACGGCGAACGGTTGCCCATCAAGGGTGATTTCCACGTCGAATCGCTGAGCTTGGGTCTCGGCGCTCCTGATGCCGACAGTGATCCGGCCGGACACGCCACCGGCCGATGGCAACAACCAGAACTCGGTGTATTTGAATTCCCGGTAGACCGCTTCGTCCCGGACGGCCAGCGCATAGGCTCCGGTCGCCATAAGCACCGCCAGCATGAGCACGGCTCCCTGCCAAAGCCGGATCCGCGCCGGAGCCGGCCAGGCTGGCAGATCGGGGGTGTCGCGGCGGACGGCGGCGACCAGTGCCGCGGCGGCCGTCACCGCCCAGAACCACCGCGCCCAGCCGAGCGGCGTAAGCGAACCTGCGGCGTTCAGGGCAAAGCCCCCGGCGATGCCGGCGGCGAGGCTTGCTCCGACCGCGTAGACGAGGTGTTGCGACGCGGAGGTGGTCCTGACGCCAATGGCCCGCAGCACCGTGTGGCCAGAGACGAGGAACACCATGGGCGCGCCCAGGGCAGTACGGAGGAGCGCGCTGTCGCTGACCGCAACGGCCGCCACCGCGGCCCCCGCCCACAGGCACGCAGCCAGAAGGTCCCGCTTGCTACGAATTTTCATGCAATCCCCTCACGTCATAGATGACGATCCAGCCGTTGTCGTAGATGCGGGTGACGCCCTTGATGTCATTGAACTTGAGCAGCGCTGCGCCCGAGAGCGGCGTCCCCTGCCGTTGCCACTGCTCGAAGTAGAAGCCGAGCACGGGGGGGGCTGTGGACAGGCGCAGATCCACCAGCAGGAAATCGATGTCGCTCCTCGCCAGGGCATAAAGGTCGTCGGGCCCCAGTTCCTTGCCCTCGAATATGCGCGCGGCATCGACGCCTGCGACGATGTTGACCCTGGCGTCCTGCCGCCCGTAGCCTGCGAGCAGCAGGCGATTGATGCGGTCGGCGGTGAAGCGATTGCCGGCCTTGAGCCATTCCTTGGTCCAGAGCGCGGTTTCGATCCCCATGGGCTCGATTGATTCCTGATCTGCCGCCACCCTGTACCGCCCATGGATCGGATTGATCGTAGAACTCGTGACGCCGCCCAGGACGATGACCGCCAGAGCGACGGCCGGTGCGATGCGGCGCCACCCGCGTGGTGTGCGGCCCTCCCAGAAGTGGACGATGCTCACTGCGACGACCAGCCCGACGGCGATGAACACGAACGTTGCCATGCGGTTGCCGATTTGCCATCCGGCGATGGTCAGCCGGAAGGCCACCGAAACTGGAAACCCGAAGGCCAACAAGGTGAGCAGCATTATGCGGCTGTCGCGCCAGCGGCGTTTGAGAATGTCGTGGACCGAACGCCAACCTGCCCGCGCATCACTCGGCGCTGCCATGGCCAGCGACCGAAAGAAACCCGTCGCCAGCCCGAGTGCCAACAGCAGGATCGCGAGCAAGGTGGTCAGCCTCACGCCGAGGGGCTGGGTCGGCGCTCCGACGTGCTCCGACAGTGGAGTTGGCGCGCCCAGGATCTTTGCGAGCAATGTCTTGAAGCCGCCTTCGACCACCGGGCCGAGATAGCCTGTGAGAGGGTTGCCACGGGCCTGCACCCAAAGGAGCGGCAGGGCTATGGCCAGGAGCGCCGTGAAGCCCGCGGCGGTCCTGGCCTCAATCCGCAAGGGGCCCTGCCGGCGCAAAGCCTCGAGGGCCGCCAGCGCTAAGAAGTAGATGGCGGTGAAGGCGGCCGTGAGATGATGCGTGACCGCGAGGCTCGCCAACAGCAAGGCAATCAGCCCGAGCGCCTTCAGCCTCGGTAGCCCGACGAGATCCTTGGACGCGGCTTCGACCGCTAAGGCCAGCACGCACAGCACGATGCCGAGGCTCTCATAGGAGAACATCGACTCGAACATGACGAAGGTTGAGCAGCCCATATAGGCCAGACAGGCGATGGCCGAGATGCGCGGCGATCCGGTGATGCTTTCGAAGAACAGAAACAGGGCACCGATGAACGTGCCCCTGAGGACGGCCAACAATAGAGTCCCCGCCACAAACAATGGCAGTCCCGTCAGATTGACGATCGCCGTCGTCAGGATTTCCAGGGCGGGATACGTTGGCCCGATCGGGAGAAGCGGGTTGGACAGGAAGAGCCGGCGGGCCGAGATGAGATCCTCGGCTGCGATCCAGTGCAAGAACTCGTCGTGAGTGATGAAGCTCGTCGGGGAATAGACTACCTTGAAGTAGAACAGGGATTCGGCAAGCAGAAACAAGAAGAAGAGGCGTTCACCCCGGCCTACCATTGGCCAAGCTATGCGAAAGCTCGTCGGGACGACCAGGAGGACGACACCGGACCAGAAGAACAGCGGAGCCACGTCATAGTCCCGGCGCCCGGCGGCGTGCCCGGCCACGACCAGGAGCAGAGCCGCGGCGATCGTCAGGCACAGAACCGCGATCCATCCGCAGTTGGCCTGTTGCAGCGGGGCATCGGCGCTGCCACCGCGAAGGTCAGGACCGATAACGGCCGAGACTAACCGTATCCCGGCCCGCAGCGGGTTGATCCTGGCTCCCGCGGTGAGATGAGCCGACATCATCAGCCTCATGCCCCCGTCGCAGGAGGCCACGATATCACGCCGGGGGGCAACCGGACCACGGATCGGTTGCTCAGGACATCACGATAGACGTCGCTCAGTGCTTGCGCGCAGGCATCCCAGTCGGGCAGCGCCAGATCCGGGACCTCCCGATGGGCCTGCAGTTCCCCGGCCATGGCGTCGGCCAGCTCTCGCGGACCGGCGTTGCACGCAATCGCCCGGCACAGGCCATTGGCAGCCAGTTCCCGCAAACCGGACGTGTCGCTGACCAGGATCGGACGGCGCAGCGACAGGGCTTCCATCACGGCGACCGGATGGGCTTCGTAGTCGCTGAACAGCACGAACAGCGCGGCGCTCGCAAGGAGGTCCGCCATTTTCTGCCGCTCGGATCCGGGGATACCCGCAATCGTGACCCGCTTCTCGAGGCCGAGCGTCGCGACGAGGCGCCGCAATTCTCCCTCGTACGGGCCTGTTCCGACGATGCGCAGTCGCACGTCCGGTACCCGACGGATCAGTTCGGGCAAGGCAGCGATCGCCCGGTGATGGCCCTTGTAGCGCTCCAGCCTGCCGCCCGAGACGATCAGGTGCGGATCGACCTTGACGCCGGGACTCGGAGCCGGCATCGCGGCGCCGTTCGGGATGACGACAAACCGTTCCCGCGGCACGCCCATCCTCGCGCTGAAGAAGCTGGCTTCGAATTCGGAGACGCCGATCAGCCGCGCGGCCCGGGCCACCAGCGGCCGGAGCAGCGCGTGCTGCGTGCCGCGCACGGCGTTGCGCAGCAGGGAGGAATGCCCGCCGCTGTGGAAGGTCAGGATGAATGGCAGGTCCCCGCTGACGGCCGCGAGCATCCCGATCGGCGCCACGAAGGTGTTGTAGCCTTGGAAATGGATCAGATCCCAGGCCCCGCGCCGGATCGCGGTATAAATGCCGGGCGCGATATAGAGGTCCAGTTCCCTCGGCCAGGCCGGCACGCGCAACACGCGCATGCCGCGCACCTCCTCCTCAACAGGCAACTCCCCCGAGGGATCGGTGGTGAGCACGTCGACCGCGTGGCCACGCGCCATCAAGCGGGGACCGACTTCCTGGATGTGGGTTTCGATGCCGCCAATGAAGGGATAGCAGCGGGCGGCAACCATCAGGATCCGCATCGGGCCTGTCCACCGTCATCACCGGCTGTCGCGCTCTGCCTGTGCTGCTGGTGCATCCTCTCGCGCAGGATGGTTTTGAGGACGCGCCAGCCGTCCGGGATGGCACGCAGATGACTCTCACCGCTGATGCGCGGAGCCTCGAAACTCGCCACCTCGACGACATTGAGGTGGTTCTTCAAGGCCCGCACGTTGATGAGGGTCTCGATCTCGAACCCATCGCAATCGCAGTCAAGCGTGGCGACGTGCTTGGTCCAGAAGGCGATATATCCGTAGCATAGATCGGAGAACCAACCGCCATAGAGCAGTCGCACGAACAGGGTCAACCCCTTGTTGCCGAACATCCGGAACAGCGACATGTCGTCGGTGCCGGCGCCCTGGATGAAGCGTGAACCCTTGACGAGATCCGCGCCGGCCATCAGCGCACTGACAAAGACGATCGCCTCCTCCGGGACCATGGAGCCGTCGGCGTCCAGCATGACGATGATGTCGCCTGTGGCGGCCCGGAATCCCGTTTGCAGTGCAGCGCCCTTGCCCCGCCGGGGCTCCATCACGACCTTCACATCCTCGCGCAGGCGACGCGCGACTGCGACCGTGTCATCGGTCGAACGACCATCCACGATAATGATTTCATGCGCCCATTTTGGAATGCGCGGCAGAAGCCAAGGGAGGTTCTCGGCTTCGTTGAGCGTCGGGACGATGAAGCTCACTCGGGGCAGAGCCAGCGATCGCTGCAGCGCGATATTGATCGGGTCGGGCGGCGATACGGCACCGACGGGGGCGAGAATGCTGGAGAGATGGGCATTCATGGCAGCACTTTGGAGGTCGTATGATGGAACCCAGGGGGCAGGCCGAAAGAGCACCGCGTAGGGGCCGGCTGCAATGACCGCTACATCCACGGGTGTGCTTGATCCAACCATATGCGGACTCCCGGCCATAATGAAATGAAGATGAGATAAAAGAGGATTGGTGCGCTGTGACCCCCTAAGCTTTGACAGTAGTGATTATGGTATGATTATACGAGCTTTACTGATGCAGACCTGAAATGGAAGGACGATAGATGGTTAGGAAAAGACAATATGTGATTAGCTCTTTTGGGGTATCCCTTCAGGTTATTTCCTGCCCATACCACCAGCGCGGATATCACGGCAGCGGCACCGATCACCTTGAGCAGCTGTATTGGCAGCGTTGCCAAAACCATTAGCCCCCGGGCCACCGTGCCCGGTCCTTCGCGGGGGGTACCTTGCGCTCGACCGCCTTGCTACGGGTAGGTAACTCCGACGCGAGACCGGCCAGGAGAGGAGTTGCCCACTGGTCCCGGGATCTCACGAGGTGCCGAGAGCGTGTCGGGTGCCAGCAGCCGATATGAGGTCGTGACCTCTCGCAAACCCCGGATATGCCCGAAAAGGTCGATCACCTCCAAGCCAGACCGGCGGTTGTAGGTGTGACACCCCAACGCTCCGGACCAAATGCGACCGACCGGGGTCTGGGCAAACTCCGACGCGCCGAGCGCATCGATCTGGCAGAACGTCACCGCGCCGCCATAGCCGCGCGCGCAGTCTTGCACCGGGCGTAGCGTGCGTCCGCCGTGTTGGATCACGGCGCCTGCGGGGCGGCTGAGCCTGGCATCGAGCAGGACGGGGTTGGCGGCATGGGGCGTCCAAGACCCGGTCAGGCTCTCGGCATGGTAGAGGCTGAGGACATCCCAGGACGTGGACCTCCACAGCCTTGGGCTGACGAAAAACCAGAAGCCGCCCTCATGCCAGAGCGGCGTGGTATCATAGCCCTCGATGCCTTCGATGAGGCAGGCCTCCCGCCTCCACCGGTAGGGGAATTCCACTGCCCTGTAGAGGCTGACATTCCTGGCCGCCCCCGATTCGGGGATCATCCAGATCTGCCCATCCTGCTCGAACACGAACGGGTACGAGAGGTGATGCGGTTCCTCCACGACGATCCGGGGTGCGCCAGCGGTCCCGTCCCGGTTCACTGCCACGACCGCAATGCACCCCCGGTTCTTCGAGTAGAGATACTGTTCGACGAAGATGAAATCCTGCCCCCGGTGCCGGAACGGGAACGGGTCGGCAAGGTAGCTGTCGGTATTTCCGGTGAGCACCCGAAAGGTTGCTTCGCCTCTGTCGAGCAGGCTCGCCGATTCATCGAAGCGCCAGCCAATCCCCCACATCCTGCCGCCCCTCGCCAGGATGTCCAAGAACTTGATTGCCTTCGATGCCACCGTGCCGGTCGCCGTTGCAAGCGCCGAAAGCGCGCCAAACGAAGTCGCTGCCGTCCGTGGACCGGGGATACCGGGCGCGATTGAACCGGTTTCCTCGCACAGGGCTTTGACGACCAGCGCCACAGCGCAGGACAGGACGCTATCGAGACTCGCTGCGAACACCTCACGGTCTGCACTGGCCGGACGCGCCATCCACGGCTGCGACGGGCGCGCCGTGTCGTGCAGGTCGACGAGAAGGTCCTGATCATTCGCCAAGGCCGCCATGACTCCGATCTCGCCCGGCACGCCGTTGAAGAGCGGCGTCAGCACGCGCCGTCCCGACGGGAGCGGCTCCTCTCCGCTCAAATCGATCACCACGTCCACTTGGTCGGCCGGAGGCGGCGGTAGGCACCGCAGCGCCGCCTCGACGGGGTCGATGGCGCCCTTCCCGCGAATGCCATAGACCAGTCGTTCGAGTTCGAGCACCAGACGGCAGACCAACGGCAGCGGCCGGCGACCGGCCGCCAAAGCGCAGGAGACTTCGTTGCCGGGCACTTCAGCAAGCGCTTCTGCCAGCCAGAGGTGCCACCGCAGCAGCCGGGACGGATCGAGACTCAGGCAAATGCGCATTGATGCTCTCGGATTTCAAAAGGACGCCAGCTCGCAGCTCCCACGAGAACCCCCTCAGGCAACCGCCCAACCTGGACTCCGCCGTAGGCCCCGCGAGCCAGGGGCGGCAGATGGAAAGCCGCGGCGCGCCCCGCGGCGCGCCCCGCGGCGCGAGGGTGGTTTCCACCTGCCGCGGTTGCGGGGGCTCGCCATGTGGGGAGCCGAACACTTGACTGGAAGATGTCTGACAGCACGGGATCCCTACTCGAGCGACCGACCGTAATCGGCCCAGCACCACTATGCCCGATCGACGCCGGCCTGTGCGAGGCCAGAAGGGGTAGTCCTTCCGGGGCTCTTGCGCTGCGCCTCCGGCAAGGGTCACGTGGAGGGATGATTGTCGACTGGCAATGGGCGAAATACGGACTGCGCAAAGCGTGGCTGTGCGCGCTCATGCTCGCGTTCGTGTCCGTTCTGGCAAGCGCGAGCACCGCGAACGATCCATCGGCAACGTCCTTCATCAAGACTTCCGGAACGAACTTCACGTTGGACGGCAGCCCGTTCTTCGTCACCGGCGTAAACAACCACTATCTGACCTACGGTTCGCGGGATGAGGTCACCCGCGTTCTCGATGACGCGGTGGCGATGGGCGCCAATGTGGTCCGCATCTTCCTCCAGCCGGTGATCGGGTCGGTCGACGGAAGCGTCGCTACGATCTGGGATTGGCGGCTTGAAGGCGATGCCAGCAATCTGGCGGCCAAGGGCACGTACCTGCTCTACTGGGATCCCAGTCAAAACAGGATGGCGATCAATGACGGCACCAACGGCATGCAGAAGGTTGATTTCCTCATCGCCGAGGCCGGCAAGCGGCACCTGAGGCTCATCGTCGCCGTCCTGGATTTCTGGGCCTACACGGGCGGCGCCCAGCAGATGCGGGCTTGGTACGGCAGCCGGGACAAGTCCACGTTTTTCTTTAACGACCCACGCACGAAGCGGGATTACCGGACCTGGGTCCGCCACGTCGTGCAGCGCGTCAACCCGCTCACCGGACTTGCCTACCGGGACGACCCGACCATCATGGCCTGGGAGCTGATGAACGAAGGCAATGCGCAGCCAGAGGCCTTGCGATTGGCCTGGACCGCCGAAATGTCGGCTTACGTCAAGTCCCTCGATCCCAATCACCTTGTCAGCTCAGGGAATGCCAATATTCTCGTGAAGCTAGCCGATTTGACGATCCCGACTCTCGATTTCGGGACCTGGCACGGCTACCCGCTCTATTACAAGCTGACGGTCCAGCAATTCAACGACATGATCACCGAGTTCTGCCAGTTGGCGGCCCGCGCCAGAAAGCCGGTGCTTCTGGAGGAATTCGGCTATGCCCGCTCCAATCGGGACTCCGCCGAGGCTTACGCCATGTGGCTTGACACGCTTGCCCGTGATCCCAGCTGCGCTGGTTGGATGGTGTGGCGGCTGGTATCGCGGCAGGACAGCGGACGCTATCCCGTCGACGAACACGACCAGTTCGATATCCGCAATGATGGAAGCGTGATCTGGAACATCCTCAAAGCCGCGACGGCCCGGGCGGCGCAGACCCGCGACACCCGCCAGGCCTCAGGAACCGTCCGGGAAGCCCAATGACCGAAGCCTCCGTTGTGATCTGCGCACACACTCTCGACCGCTGGGAGGAGTTGAAGCGTGCGGTCGGGTCCGTCCGCACCCAGACACTTGCCCCACGTGAAATCGTCGTGGTCGTGGACAACAACGAGGCCTTGCTGGAGCGCGCCGCGCGCGAGATTGCGGGCGTCACGGTCCTCGCCAATGCCAGGCAACCCGGCTTGTCGGGCGGGCGCATGACAGGAGCGGAACACAGCACGGCCCCGGTGATCGCCTTCATCGATGATGACGCCGTCGCTGACCCGCACTGGCTGGAGGCGCTGTTGGAGGCTTATCGCGATCCAGCCGTGTTGGGAGCCGGCGGCCCGGTTGAGCCGCTGTGGCAAGCGCCGCCGCCCTCCTGGTTTCCCGGCGAGTTCCACTGGGTTGTGGGCTGCACCTACGCCGGTATGCACGTGCGGGACGGGCGCATCCGCAACCCGATCGGGGCCAACATGTCGGTGCGCGCCGATGTACTGCGGCGTGCTGGTGGATTCGCGCCGGATCTCGGGCGCCGCAAGCTCGGATTCTCCGTCAGCGGCCGAGCAAGGATCGGCGGCAAGGCCGAGAGTTGCGAGGAGACGGAATTCTGCATCCGGGCCGCCGGCCTATACCCCGGGGGCTATTGGGCGTATCGGCCAGCTGCGCGTGTGCTCCACGCCGTGCCGATCCAGCGCACCACGTGGAAATACTTCGTCCACCGCTGCCTGGTCGAAGGCACCGCCAAGGCGGTGTTGACGGGTCTCGCAGGGTCCAAGGACGGCCTTGGAGCCGAATGGCGCTACGTCCAAGAGGTGCTGCCGCGCGCCGTGGCGAGCGACCTGAGAGCGGCCACGCGTGGCAAGGTCGGCGCCGCCCGGCGGGCCGGGGCGATCATGGCGGGCTTTGCCCTTACCGCGTTCGCCTACGCCACGACGCGCCTCGGCGGGGCCGCCGAAGCTTTGTCACAGCATTTGCTATCGCAGTTCCGCGCCTGGAGAGCATAGCCAGCGCCGATGCAGGCCTTGTAGGGGGAGCCCGGTTTGGCTGATACGGAAACGCTCAGAGATGGCCTTGTTGACTGGCGGCGCCGGCTCCATCGAGAGCGTCGATCTGCAACTGCCAAGCGCATGGACCGTCACTCAGCACGCGCCCATCGCAGGTAACTCGTAAGAAAGATCTCGCCATTCCACGGCGAGGCTGACTGTTAGAATGTTGTCGCCGGTCGGGACAAGCGATGCCGCATTATCGTTTGTATGTTCTGGACGAACACGGCCAGTTTATGGGCGGGGTCAACCTTGCCTGCACAGACGACGATGAGGCGCAGGAGCACGCCAGGCGGTTGGCAAACGGCCACGAGGTAGAGCTCTGGCGACTGGTTGCGCGATTCAAAATTGACAATCCGCGGGGCCGTCCGAAGCGCCCTCGCGCCGTAGGGCCACTTTCCAGCCATTTCAACAAGCCGCATAAGGCGATCGTACTTCCGCCTTGGACTCGGTTGCACGTCCTGGCGCCGTTCAGATCTTGAAAAATATGAGGCGATGCAGGCACGTTGGGGTGCGGCTCTTCGATCACTTTCTATATTAGGAGGTGTTAATACGTTTTTAACCTAGCCTCATTCTCGCCTCAAACGGCGGTAAGGTCGCTTACGTTATGTGCATCGCCCTCAGATGATCAGTTCATATTGGTGCAAGTATGGTGTGTGTGTGTAAATAATTAAGGCAGCGGAAATGCCTGCGTTTGCTTAGGGGCGCAGGTGGAATGAAAACAAAAAAGACGCAATTAACTAAGGGTTTACTGTGCTTATACCATACGGCAAGCTCGGCGATACGCCCGCCGAAGAAACTGCGCTCGACTTAAATCCAGCTGCAGCTCGAACCGTTGAACTCCTTCCCTCCGTCGACTGCGACACCATTTATGGTTTCAAGGAGGAAGGCCCGACGAGCCTTCCCGTCGATAAAGCTTACCTGCGATGGCGAGTTCAACGTTAATTCCGCGCGGCAACAATGTCTGCGGCCAGGACTTTCAAATCCAAATCTCCGCTTTTTGAAATCCGTTCGCGGCGCCTAGCTGCGAGCACGTGACATGTCGCGCACCTTGGCGATGCGCGGCAGTGGAATTCCCTATTTTCAACGCCAAAGAAGGATCACGGAATGGCTCTTTCCACACCCACAGGCTTTGCTTCCAGCGACCTCGTATTTGAGGAAAACTTCTCCGGTACGGCGCTCGATAGCGACTGGCATAACTACATCACCAGCAATGCCGCCAACGGCTGGGCCTGGAATAGCAATGGATCAGGTGGGAGCGGGCCGGGCGGGGCGTATGATGCCGACTACGATATGCCGAGCCAAGTGTCCGTGAGCAACGGGCTGCTGGATCTCAACGCGATCAAACAGCCCGTCAGTGGTATGAACCAGGGAACCGCACAGACATTCCCGATCACGTCCGGCGCGGTCAGCAGCTATGGCAACTTCGAATTCAATGGCGGCTACCTTCAGATCAGCATGAAGGCGCCGAGCGGCGACGGCGCGTGGCCGGGCCTCTGGCTGATGCCTGGCAAAGGCGCAGGCACCAGCGGCGACAATTTCGAGATCGATATGCAGGAGGGTGGATACACCGGTTCGGGACCGGCTAACCAGGCGTTCTCCTACCACCTCCACACGCGGTCAGGGACGGTCGGCGGTGTGGTCGACAGCGGCATCGACCTCACGGCCGGATTCCATACCTACGGCATCAACTGGGACCCCGGTAAATCGATCACCTGGTATCTCGACGGGAAACAGATGGCACAAGTGACCAGCGCGCAGGTGCCGATCCCGAATGAACCGATGCAATTGATCATGAGCAATCAGGTCGCGAATTCCAACGCGGCCGGATGGCACACGGCTCTCGATAGCTCGACCCCATCGTCGATGCACATGCAGATCGATGGCGTTCAACTCTATCAGAAGGCGGGCAGCGGCGACACCGTCACGGGTGCCAACGTCTCTCCGTCGACGACGTCAACGATCCAGCCGGCAGTGACGCAGGTCGCCGCCTTGCCGGCAACGGGAATCGAGCATGCCGGCGATGCCATCACATTGACGCTCGGCTTTAACAAGGCCGTGACCGTCACGGGCACGCCCGCACTGTCGCTCAATGACGGCGGAACCGCCAGCTATGTCAGTGGCTCGGGTACGAACGCGCTCACCTTCCGCACCACGGTCGCGTCGACCAACACGAATACCTCGGCGCTCGCCATTACCGGGGTCAATCTTCCGAGCGGCGCGAGCATCAAGGATGCATCCGGTGTTGCGGCGAGCCTCTCGGGCGCGGTGAAGACGTTCTCCGGTCTCCAGATCGATCCGGTCTTGCCGGCGGTGACGCAGGCCACAGCCTCTCCGGGAACCGGCACCGAGCACGTCGGAGACACGGTCACGCTGACACTCGGCTTCAACGAGGCCGTGGCGGTGTCGGGCACGCCGACGCTATCACTCAATAATGGCGCGACCGCCACCTATGTCGGCGGCTCCGGGACGGGTGCGCTCAACTTCCGCACGACTGTCGCGTCGACGGACACCAATACCTCGGCGCTCGCCATCACCAGGGTCAATCTGCCGAACGGAGCGAGCATCAAGGACGCGAGCGGTGTCGCTGCGAATCTTGCGGGCGCAGTGAAGACGTTCTCCGGTCTCCAGGTCGCGACGTCATCGACAGCCCCAACAACCCCAACGACCCCAACGACCCCAGCCACCCCAACCACCCCGCCATCGATCGCGCCGGTCCTCACCATCGCGGATCCCACGCTCACGGTGAACGGGCTGGGCGGTACGGTCGACCTGGGGGTCAAGGTGACAACGACCGACCCCAACGATGTCGTGACCGTGAACGTGACGGGCTTGCCGAAGTACGAGACGATCACCGACAAACTCGATGGCAAGACGTTTAGCGGTAAGAACATCACCTTGACGGCCGCGCAGGTCGACAGCGGACTGACGCTGCAATCGAACTACAAGGGCGCGGCTCATCCGGTGGCGACACTCACGCTGACGGCAACGGCGAAGGACCCGGTCACCGGCGCCATCTCGACAGCTTCGCCGAAGACCATCGCCGTAACGGATCCTCGGCCTGCGACCACCACAACGTCGCCGCAGACGATCGCCCAGACGGATCCTGAGCTTGCTCCCGCTACGTCGCTAAGGTCCCTGGCAACCCAGGGCTTTGCGCTGCTGAACGAGCATAGGGACCTGGTCGCCGGCGCCGCCAGGACCTTGGCGCCGCAAAACACTGCCATGGCGGATCATCCGCTTGCGACCGGCACGGCCACAGCGTCTCTGGCAAGCCAGAGTTTTGCGCTGCTGAACCAGTATCTGGCTGGTCACTCCGGCCGGGTCGATGCCGGTCAGATCGTGGCGTCCTTGTCGAATGGAGCCAACTGGAATCAGGACTCGTACCTGACCAGACCGCAGCATTGATCGACGCCGCACCCAGGGGCTTCAGCGCCTGGGTGCGGCACCGTCAGTTTGTGAATGCTGAGAAGGAAGATCGAACGCGGACGTCTATCCGCGAAGGGTTAAGCCAGTATGGCGATGCAGAACGAGAATGCCCACGCCGCAGACCTTGGACTTCGAGCCTTGGCTCTGTTCCTGCGCCTTCATGGCGTGAACGCTGAGCCCGACCAGATCCGTGATGGCTGTGGCGGCGGCAGTGCAGTCGGCATCCGCGCGATGCTTCGCTGCGCCCGCCAGTTCGGGCTTAAGGTCGGTTCGCGCAAGACACATTGGAAACGACTGGCGAGCATCCGGTTGCCCGGCATCGCTTCGCTGCATGACGGCGGGTTTCTGCTTCTCGGAAAGGTCAGCGACAAAGGCGCGGTTGTGCTGTATCCAACCTCGTCGAATTCGAAGATGATCACGCGCGCGGAATTCGAAGCAATCTGGGACGGCCGTTTGATCTTGGCTGGATCACAGAACGTCGTGCAGCGAGCGCTTCATGCCCTTATTGGCATAAGTGTCCGCGGGCGTGATCTGGTGCGGCGCGCCTTGATGCGTCCGCGTTTCGCCGATCAACGCGATCCACCCGTCGAGGTGGCGACCACCGCATCCGAGAGCGGCGATGATTCAGGGCTCATTGCCTTGGCGATATTGCTGCGTTGCCATGGCATCGCGGCCGACCCGGAGCAAATCCGGCATCGGATGGGCGCAGCGCGAGTGGGTGTTACCGAAGTCCTGCGCTGTGCAAGAGATTTCGGACTCAAAGCGCAGGCACAGAAGACGAGTTGGAATCGGCTTGCAGTTACGCCGCTGCCGGGAATCGCCGTGCTTCGGGACGGTGGATTCCTGATCCTCGGCAAGGTCGTCGACGACACGCTCCTCGTTCAGCGCCCATCGTCGCCGCAACCCATTGCAATGAATCAGGCCGAACTCGAGGCTATCTGGGGCGGCGACATTATCATGATGACCCGGCGCGCGGCCCTGACGGATCTCTCTCGACGGTTTGATATCGGCTGGTTTGTCGGCGCAGTCCACAAGTATCGCCATCTTCTCGGCGAAGTGCTGGTCGCGTCCTTCTTCCTTCAGGTTTTTGCGCTTATCTCACCGCTGTTCTTCCAAGTGGTCATCGACAAGGTGCTTGTGCATCGAAGCATCAGCACGCTCGACGTTCTGATCGCAGGTCTCGTCGCGGTGACCGTTTTCGAAGCTGTTCTCAGCACGCTTCGCGTCTATCTGTTCGCGCACACGACGAACCGCATCGACGTCGAGCTCGGCGCCCGGCTGTTTCGTCACCTGATGGCGTTGCCGATCGCATATTTCCAGACACGCCGCGTCGGCGATTCAGTCGCCCGCGTCCGCGAGCTCGAGAATATCCGCCAGTTCCTGACGAGCTCGGCGCTCACGCTTGTCATCGATCTCGTCTTCACCGTCGTTTTCCTTGCGGTGATGTTCTACTACACGACGCCGTTGACGCTGATCGTTCTGGCGTCGTTCCCATTCTACATCGGCATTTCCGCGGGAGCTGCGCCGCTGTTTCGCCGGCGCCTTGATGAGAAGTTCAATCGCGGCTCGGAGAATCAAGCTTTCCTGGTCGAGACCGTCACGGGGGTCGAGACACTGAAGGCCATGGCGGTCGAGCCGCAGATGCAGCGCCGCTGGGAGGAGCAGCTGGCCGCCTATGTGACCGCGAGCTTCCGCGTGCTCAGCCTGAACAATACGGCGAGCCAGGCAGTGCAGATGATCAACAAGCTGGTCGTCGCCGCAACCCTTTATTTCGGTGCCAGGCTCGTGATCGGCGGCGACCTGACCGTCGGCGAGCTCGTCGCATTCAATATGCTGGCCTCGCGCGTGAGCATGCCGGTGCTGCGGCTCGCGCAGATCTGGCAGGATTTCCATCAGGCCCGCCTGTCGATCGATCGTCTCGGCGACATCCTCAACACCATTCCCGAGCCAAGCTTCAATCCTGGCCGCGCCGCGCTGCCGGCGATCCGCGGGCAGGTGACATTCGAGCATGCGACTTTCCGCTACCGCGTCGACGGCCCCGAGGTGCTGCACGACGTGTCGTTCAGCGTCGAGTCCGGTCAGGTCATCGGCATCGTGGGCTCCTCGGGCTCCGGCAAGAGCACCATCGCCAAGCTGATACAGCGGCTCTATGTGCCGGAGAGTGGACGCGTGCTGGTCGATGGCGTCGATCTGGCGATGGTCGACCTAACCTGGCTTCGACGCCAGATCGGCGTCGTCTTGCAAGAGAATGTGCTCTTCAACCGATCCATTCGCGAGAACATCGCGCTCGCTGATCCGGCTATGCCCATGGAGCGCGTCATTGAAGCGGCATCGCTCGCCGGCGCTCACGATTTCATTTTGGAACTGCCCGAGGGCTATGACACCGTCGTTGGCGAACGCGGGAGCAGTCTTTCCGGCGGGCAGCGCCAGCGTGTCGCAATCGCTCGGGCGCTCATTACCGATCCGCGCATCCTCATCCTCGATGAGGCGACCAGCGCCCTGGACTACGAAAGCGAGCGCGCCATTCAGCAGAACATGAAACGAATTTCCGCCGGCCGAACTGTCTTCGTCATCGCTCACCGGCTCTCGACCGTACGCCACGCGAACCGGATCATCACGATCGAGCATGGCCGCATCGTCGAGGACGGTAGCCATGATGACCTGATCCGCTCGAACGGGCGTTACGCAAACCTCCACTACCTGCAGGCGGGCATTCATGAAGTCCGCTAGCCGAAACATCGTCGCATTTCCGAGAACCCAACTTCGCCGCCACGAGCACGAAGTTGCGTTCCTGCCGGCGGCGCTCGAAATCACCGAATCGCCGCCGTCGCCGATCGGGCGCGCGATCGCGGCGAGTATCATCGCGGTCTTCTGCTTCGCGCTGGTGTGGGCGTCGTTGGGCAGCGTCGATATTGTCGCAACCGCGATGGGCAAGATCGTGCCAGGCGGGCGCACCAAGCTGATCCAGCCATTAGAGACGGGCGTTGTCCGCGCTATCAACGTACGCGATGGACAGAGCGTGAAGGCTGGCGACGTCCTGATCGAGCTCGACCCGACCATGACGGACGCCGACCAGGAACGTCAGAAAAGCGATTTCCTTTCGGCCGAACTCGACGTCGCGCGGCTGCGTGCAGCGCTCGCGGAGGATCCGCTTGCAGCCTTCCGGCCGCCGCAGAGCGCGAGCGCCGCGGAGATCGAGATGCATCGTCAGTTTCTTGTCAGTCAGCTCGCCGAACAGAACACCAAGCTCGCCGAGATCGATCGCGAGCAAACTCAGAAGGAAGCGGAACGATCGACCACCTTGGCGGCCGGCGCGAAGCTCCAGGCGACGATGCCGCTGCTGCAGGAGCGAGTCGACATTCAAAAGAAGCTCGTCGACAAGGCACTTGCTTCGAAGGTCGAATATCTCTCCGAGTACCAGGAGTTGGTCGGCCTTCAGCAGGATGTCAACCTGCAGCAGAGCCGGCTGCGCGAAGCCGATGCAGCCATCGCGTTGCTAAAGGAAACGAGGAAAAAGACTACCGCGGAGTATCGGCGCGCGACCTATGAAGCACTCGCGAAAGCCGAGCAGAGGGCTGCGAGCGCTGGGCAGGAGGTGATCAAGGCCGAGCGACGCACGAAGCTCCAACAATTGACCGCGCCGGTCGATGGCGTGGTGCAGCAACTCGCCGTTCACACGGTGGGAGGCGTGGTGACGCCTGCTCAGCCACTGGCCGTCGTGGTTCCGAGTGAGAGCCATCTCGAGATCGAGGCCATGCTCTCCAACCGAGATATCGGATTCGTCCACCCGGGACAGAAGGCGGAAATCAAGGTCGACACATTCAACTTCACCCGCTACGGGCTTCTTCATGGAGAAGTGCTCAGCGTGTCATCTGACGCCATAGCTCGCGACAGGCAACAGAGCGCGTCGAACGACCGTGCGCCGGGCGCAGCGCAGAGCGACAGTGAGCCGAGAGATCAGGAACTGGAATATGCCGCGCGCGTTTCGCTTGACCGAACGTCCATGCAGGTAGATGACAAGCTCGTCAAGCTCGGGCCGGGCATGGCGGTGACGGTCGAGATCAAGACTGGCACGCGCAGTATCATCGGCTACTTTCTCTCGCCACTGGCGAAATATAATCAGGAAGCGCTACGAGAGCGGTAAAAAGCAGCCGACGAACCTTCGTCCCCTCCCCTGAATGCCATTGAGAAGGCCAGGCGTCCGAAACGCCTTTCGTCGACCTTTTCGCGGAACTGGAATTTGAACGCGGTCAGCGGCATCTTGCAGACCACCCTTGTCGTCAGCGCCCGAGCAGGACGCACGAGACATCCTCTCGGCTGTCGGCAGGCATGCTCCTATTGGATGAGTGGGTGCGAACCGGGGCGTTAGGGCTACCCCAATTCGCGAAGGGGCCTTGGGTACGGCAGCGTGCTAGGTGTGGAGCCTCAACAGGTTGTCCCCGGTTATGGCGAGGCGACTGATAGG
>NZ_JBWKME010000220.1:0-82896 GCF_056431085.1 Mesorhizobium waitakense
TATCAGTCGCCTCGCCATAACCGGGGACAACCTGTTGAGGCTCCACACCTAGGGCATAAGCAGCCGAGGCCCGCGTGACCGACCTTCCCTATCCAAGTCGGCCCCATTCAAGTCGACCCAAGTCCGTCCGTCCCTCTGCCCCTCTCGATCGCAGCCATCCGCTGATCGTCTTCGACGGCGTCTGCGTGCTATGCTCCGGCTTCGTGCGTATGGTGGTCAGGCTCGACCGTCAAGCTCGCTTCCGCTTCGCCACCGCGCAGTCGCCGTTCGGCGAAGCGCTGTTCAGGCAACACGGGCTGCGCACGGATTCCTACGAGACCAATCTCGTCCTAATCGACGGCATCGCCTTCACGCAGCTCGACAGCTTCGTTGCCGTCATGGCGGAGCTCGGCTGGCCGTGGCGGGCGGCAAAGATCCTGTTGCTGCTGCCGCGCCCGCTGCGCAACTGGCTTTACGACCGCATCGCCAAAAACCGCTACGCCCTGTTCGGCAGGAAGGACAGTTGCAACATTCCTCCTGCCGAATTGCGCGAGCGGTTCCTTGGCTAAAAGCGTGGCTCGTGGAGCAGCGAATGAACCATCCCTTTGTCGGCGGCTACAGCACCCCTAGCGGCCGCTACCTAGTGTTCGGGCGATCAGGAGATAGATGGCGGCTTGCGCAAAAAGCCGTCGCAGCCGAAAGTTTTTTCCGCAGCCTGTCGAAATCGGGCGATGCCGCGCGACATACGTCCGGCTCGCAATGACGCGGCCTTCGAAACAACGGGAGAAGACCATGCAGTATCTGCTTCTTATCTATTCCAGCGAAGCCGGAATGGCGGCCGCGCCCAAGGAGGCGCTCACCCAGATGAGCGCCGCCTATGGCGCCTATACCGAAGCGATGAAGAAGGCCGGCGTGTTCGTGGCCGGTGAGCGATTGAAACCAACGAAGATAGCAACCACCGTACGGGTGGCCAGCGGCAAGACCAATGTGATTGACGGCCCCTATGCCGATACCAAGGAGCAACTCGGCGGCTACTATTTGATCGAGGTGCCCGACATGGACGCGGCTATTTCGTGGGCGGCACGCTGTCCCGGTGCCAGCGCCGGCACAATGGAAGTGCGGCCGATCTGGCCGATGGCCGAATACATGACAACATACACTGCATGAAGGCTGTCGGGTCAGATGCCGCCCGGGCGGCCGCCGAGACCGCCGCCCGGCACAGCTACGGCAAGCTGGTCGCCTACCTCGCGGCGCGCACACGCGACGTGGCTGCCGCCGAGGATGCGCTGGCCGATGCCTTTGCCGAGGCGCTCGAACGCTGGCCACGAACCGGCGTGCCGGCAAAGCCTGAAGCCTGGCTGCTGGCCGTGGCGCGGCGGCGCCGCGTCGATGCGGTGCGGCGTCAGCTGACCAGCGAGGCCGGCCGCGATCATCTCAAGCTGATCGCCGAGGAGGTGGAGGCGCGCATGACCGACGAAGACCTGCCCGACGAGCGGCTGCGGCTGATGTTTGCCTGCGCCCATCCGGCGATCGAAGCCAGCGTGCGCTCGCCGCTGATCCTACAGACCGTCCTGGGCTTCGACGCGGCAACGATCGCTTCTGCTTTCCTGGTCTCGCCGGCAACCATGAGCCAGCGCCTCGTGCGCGCCAAGAACCGCATCCGTGAGACCGGCATTCCGTTCCGCGTGCCCGAGCGGGCCGAACTAGGCGAGCGGCTGGACGCGGTGCTGGAAGCGATCTACGCCGCCTTCGCCGAAGGCTGGTCGGATCCGGCCGGCACCGAGACGCAGCGCCGTAACCTGGCGACCGAAGGCATCTGGCTCGGCCGGCTGGTGGCTTCGTTGATGCCGGATGAGCCGGAGGCGCTCGGGCTGCTTTCGCTGATGCTGTTTGCCGAGGCACGCTGTGGCGCGCGGCGCGATGCAGCCGGAGAGTATGTGCCGCTCGCCGAGCAGAAGTGCGCGGAATGGGACGCCGCCTTGATCGAGGAAGCGGAATCCCTGCTGCGACGCGCCGCCACCATGGGCGTCATAGGCCGTTACCAGCTCGAAGCGGCCGTACAATCCGTCCATTCGGCGCGACGGCTGACCGGCCTGACCGACTGGGCCGCGATCCGCAATTTCTACGATGCGCTGTCAGTCATCGCCGGATCGCCGGTGGTGGCGATCAACCGCGCGGTGGCGATCGCGGAGGCTGAAGGCGCTGTGGCAGGGCTGGCGGCTCTTTATGTGTTGGGCGACGACAAGCGGCTCAACGACTATCAGCCTTATTGGGCGGCGCGTGCCGGTCTCCTGGCCAGGCTCGGTCAGGTGCCGCAGGCGATCGAGGCCTATGACCGGGCGATCGGCCTTGAGCGCGACCCGGCGGTGCGCCGGTTCCTGCAGGGAAAACGGGCAGTCCTCAGACACTAAGCCTCGCCGTCGGCAGTCGCTCAGGCCGGCCACATCTTATGTGCCGTGTTGAGCGTCTTCATCAGCGGATGTTCGCGCCGCGCGGACCACAAGCGTTCCACATTCGGCCACGCCGCGCGCGCCCTGTCGGCGTCGGGATGCCAGGCCACCAGCATGACGAGGTAGATGTCGGCCACCGACATCCGGTCGCCGACCAGCCAGTCACGGCCCTTGAGCGCGCTGTCGAGGACGGCGAAGCCGCGATCCATTTCGGCGATGGCCGCTTGTTTGACGGCCTTCGTGCCGTCGGCATCGGTCGTGTAGCGATGGGCGTAGTAGAGCCGCAGGATTGCCGGATAGAGCACCGACGACATGAAGGCCATCCATCGCAGGAAGTCAGCGCGGTTCGGCGCGCCGACAGGCGGCGCCAGGCCGGCATCGGGGTGACGCTCTGCAAGCAGGATGCAGATCGCCGCCGATTCGGTCATCGAGCGGCCGTCCGGCAAGGTCAGCATCGGAACCTGGTTCAGGGGACTGATGTCGACAAATGCCGGATCGGGCCGATCCGCCTTCGGCACGTCGATCTGCTCGAACGGCGCGTTCGCCAGCGCCAGGGCGGCCTCGACGACAAAGCCGCCGCTGCCCGGACGGGTATAGAGCTTGTACATGAAATTTCTCCCCGGCCTGCTTCGCGCAGGCCGGTGACGATTTGCACGGGAAGCTAGTTCTGCTCAAGCCGGTGCCGGCCGCCACGGGCGGTTTTTTCGGGGGGCCAGTGAGCTGCGACCGCTCGTTGAAGCGTCGTCAACCAATGTCCAAGTGGCATGGCAGACCTGGGAGATTGGTGATGAGCCCTCGCTTCGTCATCCACGGGCGGACCAAGGAGCGAAGCGACACAGCGCGGACCCGAGGATCCATGCCGTGACGTTTCAGCGTCGCGACGGTGCGGATGGCCCTCATCTTGCACCGCGGCATTCCCCGGCCGCCGTCGCGGCATGGATCCCAGGGTCTGCGCGCCGCTTCGCGTCGCACCGCCCTAGGATGACGAAGGGAGGAATGCCGCGTTCAACCTCCGCCGTCGAGACTCTACGCCCCCAACCCTTCGAACAGGATCGTCGATAGATAGCGTTCGGCGAAGGACGGGATGACCACGACGAGGTTCTTGCCCTTGTTCTCCGGCCGCGAGCCGACGACGATTGCCGCCTGCAGGGCGGCGCCCGACGAGATGCCGACCGGCACGCCTTCGAGGCGAGCGACGAGGCGGGCATTGGCGACCGAATCCTCGTTCGAGACCTTGACGATCTCGTCATAGATCGTGGTGTCGAGGATTTTTGGCGCAAAACCGGCGCCGATGCCCTGGATCTTGTGCGGGCCGGGCTGGCCACCCGACAGCACCGGCGAGGATTCCGGCTCGACGGCGACGACGTGCACCGAGGGCTTGCGCTTCTTCAGCACCTGGCCGACGCCGGTGATGGTGCCGCCGGTGCCGATGCCGGCGACGAAGATATCGACCTCGCCATGCGTATCGTTCCAGATTTCCTCGGCCGTCGTCGTGCGATGGATTTCCGGGTTGGCGGGGTTTTCGAACTGCTGCGGGATGATCGCGTTGGGGATCGTCGCCGCAAGTTCGTCGGCCTTGGCGATGGCGCCCTTCATGCCTTTCGGACCTTCGGTCAGCACAAGCTCGGCGCCGAGCAGCGCCAGCATTTTCCTGCGCTCGATCGACATCGTTTCCGGCATCGTCAGGATCAGCTTGTAGCCCTTGGCGGCCGCGGCGAAGGCAAGCGCGATGCCGGTGTTGCCGGAGGTCGGCTCGATCAGCGTGGTCTTGCCGGGAGAAATCTTGCCGGCCGCCTCCAGCGACTCGATCATCGCCACGCCGATGCGATCCTTGACCGAGGCGATCGGATTGAAGAATTCGAGCTTGGCGATGAGATTGGCGACGATGCCCTTTTCCTTGGCGAATTTGTCGAGCCGCACCAGCGGCGTGTCACCGATCGTGTCGGTAATGGAATCGTAGACGCGGCCGCGACCGGGCACGCGGGCAGGGGTGACGGGCTTGTTCATTGGTTTCGCTCCCAGAACTTCAGGCAAATGGAGGGCTTCAGGCAAGTGGCATTGCAACCGGCAAGATAGGACCTTCGGTTGCGCAAGATAGACTGTCGGCCGAAAATATCGAGTGGGACCCATGTCTAAAACATCGGGCTCCCGGAAAAGCGTTTTCCGGAAGAGCCTGTACCTGGAATGATTTGGCTGAAAGGGGCCTATTGACGGGCGGCAATCGCCGCCGCGGCGCCGACCATGAAGCCGGCGGCGGTGCGGTTCAGCGCCTTGAGCGCGCGCGGCGATTTCAGGAACCAGCGCGCCTTGACCGCCAGCGCCAGATAGGGCACCAGCACCACCAAAAGAACGACAATCGTCAGTGCGACCAGTATGCCGTAGTCGGCCAGCGTGATGGTCTTCAGGTCGACGATGGTCGGCGTGATCGCGAGGTAGAAGATCATCGTCTTCGGATTGCCGAGCGTGACGGTGAGGCCGGCGAGGAAGCTCGAAACCAGCCCGCCCTTGCCCTTCTTCGCCTCGACCGTTTCGGGCGTGATGCCGCTGGTCCAGAAGCGCCAGCCGAGGAAGGCGAGATAGGCGACACCAAGCCATTTGATGACCAGAAACACCATGCCGAAAGTCTGCGCGACGAAGGCGAGACCCAGCACCACGGCGGTCAGATAGGTGAGGTCGCCAAGCATCAGGCCAAAGGACATGGCCAGCGACGAGCGGAAGCCGGAGCCGAGCGCCCGCGCGACGAGCGCCGTGACGCCGGGGCCGGGAATGGCGGCGGCGATTCCGAGGGCGGCACTGTAGGCGAGGAAGCCGGTAAGGGTCATGGTTGCGGCCTTGCGCGTCCAAAGTCTTGGTTATTATGCAAGTCGTTGTTGCAACGACGGCTTATGACACAAGGTCAGCCATGCGGGAATTCCCTGAAGCCAGATTCGATTGCACCACGCCGGCGTGCGACCACGCCGTCAGGAACGGCCGCCACTATAGGTGACGCGCCAGATGGTGCCGTTGCCGTCCTCGGTCACGATCAGCGCGCCGTCGCGGGCCACCGCCACGCCGACCGGTCGTCCCCACACCTCGCCGTTGGAGACGACGAAGCCGGTGATGAAGTCCTCGTACTCGCCGGTCGGCTTGCCGTCCTTGAACAGCAATCTCACCACCTTGTATCCGGTTCGGTTGCCGCGATTCCATGAACCGTGCAGGGCCACAAAAGCATCGCCTCTGTACTCGGCCGGAAAACCGGACTCGGCGGGCAATTCCTTTCCATCGTAGAAGGCAATGTTGAGCGGCGCCGAGTGCGCCTGCATCAGCACATCGGGAATGGTCGCCTTGCCGGCAAGATCGGGGCGCTCGCCCTTGTGGCGTGGATCGGCGTTGTTGCCGATGTAATACCAGGGCCAGCCATAGAAAGCGCCGTCCTTGACCACAGTCGCATATTCGGACGGCACATTGTCGCCGAGTGCATCGCGCTCGTTGACGACGCACCACAGCGCCCCGGTCGCCGGCTGGACCGTCATGCCCGAACAGTTGCGCAAGCCGGTGGCGACGATGCGGCCATTCTTGCCGTCGGGGTCGAAGGCCAGCACGTCGGCACGGCCGTCCTCGGACCCCCAAGCAGCACCCAGCGGCTGCGACCTCGTCCAGGCGTCGAGGCCGCCATCCGGCTCCCTTGCCATGTCCTCGGCGACGTTCGATCCCGAGCCGACCGACAGATAGAGCGTCTTGCCGTCCGGCGAGAAGACGATGTCGCGGGTCCAGTGATGATTGGCAGGGATGTTGTCGACGATCGTTTCCGGATCACTGGCCGCCTTCAGGTCACCATTGCGGTAGGCAAAGCGCACGATGCTGTCGCTGTTGGCGACATAGACCCATTGCGGGTCGTTGCCTGGCGGGTAGAAGGCGATGCCGTAGGGCTGGTTGAGATCGCCGGCAAAGATGCCGTCCTTCGCCGGCTTCGCGCTGCCCTCGGCAAGGCGATAGACGCGGATCTGGTTGGCTTCGCTGTCGGCGACGAACAGGTCGCCATTCGGCGCGGTGCGCACGACGCGCGGATTGTCGATGCCCGACGCGATCAGCTCGGCCGAAAAGCCCGGCGGCAATTTCGGCTCGGCGTCTGCCGGCCGGTCGGCGAGGCCGGCGCCGTTCGAGGCGGATTTGGTGACATAAGGCCTAGGCAGGTCTTGCGGCTTGATCAGGCGGCGCACCCCGGGCCCGTCGGCACGCCAGTCGCCGAAGGCGGCGGCACCCCTCAGTACCGGCTGCTCCGCCTGCTGTGCGAATGCAGCCGTGAGAAACAGTGCGGCAGGAAACGCCAGCCCGGCCAGTCGGATCATTTTGTCCTCCACCTTGTCGCGAAGGAATCAACGGCCTGTTTGTTCCTCGGTTCCGCCTCACACGATGAGTTGAGGTGAAACGGTCTCCAGCCTCAGGTGCCGGCCGCGTAGAAATCGTCGTCGAGGCGCTTTTCCAGTGCGACGAGATCGGCCGGCAGCGGCAGGCCCATGGCGCGCATTTCCTGCAGTTTCTCGCGCAACTGCTCCTGGATTTCGTGCTGGTCCTCCGGCTGGTTGACCATTTCCTCGAGCAACAGACTGATCCGGGCCTTGAATTCTTCGAGCGCCATCGTCGTCTCCTCGGTTACCCAGTTCAACGCAGCATGCGGGAAATCAGCTGCGCCGTATAGTCGACCATTGGCACGATGCGGGCATAGTTGAGCCGGGTCGGGCCGATGACGCCGAGTGCGCCGACGACGCGGGCGTCCTTGTCGCGATAGGGCGCGACGACGAGCGACGAGCCCGACAGCGAAAACAGCTTGTTTTCCGAACCGATGAAGATGCGCACGCCCGATCCCTGTTCGGCCAGGTCAAGCAGCTGGATCAGCCCGTCCTGCGTCTCCATGTCCTCGAACAGGTGACGCAACAGTTCGATGTCGGCCTGGGCGGTGACGTTTTCGAGCAGGTTGGCGCGGCCACGCACGATGAGACGCGCCGGCAGGCCGCTCTCGGCGCCGGCCCACACCGCCAGCCCCTTCTCGACCAGGTCTTGCGACAGCGTGTCGAGTGCGGCCCTGGTCTCTTCCTTGATGCGGGCAATCTCGATCCGCGCCTCGGCCAGCGTGCGGCCGCGAATATGGGCGTTGAGGAAGTTCGAGGCTTCGTGCAACTGCGAGACGGTAATGCCGGCCGGCAGTTCGACGACGCGGTTTTCGACGTCGCCGTTCTGCGACACCAGCACCGCCAGCGCCTTGGTCGGCTCCAGCTGGATGAATTCGATATGTTTCAGCGCCACCTCGTTCTTGGCGGCCAGCACCAGGCCGGCGCCTCGCGACATGCCCGACAGCATCTGGCTGGCCTCGGTCAGCATGTGTTCCAGCGTTGCACCCGAGCCGGACGCGCGCACCTGCGCCTCGATGGTGCGGCGCTCCTCGTCGGAGAGGTCGCCGAGTTCCATGAAGGCATCGACGAAGAAGCGCAGGCCGGCTTGCGTCGGCAGACGGCCGGCGGAGATGTGGGGCGCGTAGATCAGGCCGAGATGCTCGAGGTCGCTCATCACGTTGCGGATGGTGGCGGGCGACAGTGAGGACGGCAGGATGCGCGACAGGCTGCGTGATCCCACGGGCTCGCCATCCTTCAGGTAGGAATCGACGATGCGCCGGAAGATGTCGCGCGAACGCATGTCGAGCGACTGCAGCGCAGGCGACAGCAGACTGGGTTCGGCAACTGCCTTGGTCATTAGGCCAAAAACCTCCGGCCCAAGGATATAGACTTCACCATGGTACGCGCAACCCGGTGTCTGTATCAGATCACCCAGGTGTCTGAAGTCAGATCACCGGCCATTTTCCTTTGCGCCACGCGCCCCATGTGGTTACAAGCCGGCCAAGAATCCGAAAAATTACGGGAAAGAAGCCTGAATGCGCCCCTCCAAACGCCAATTCGACGAAATGCGCGCCATCTCCTTTGAGCGCGGCGTCTCCAAGCATGCCGAAGGCTCATGCCTGGTGAAGTTCGGCGACACCCATGTCCTGTGCACCGCCAGCCTCGAGGAGAAGGTGCCGGGCTGGATGCGTAATTCCGGCAAGGGCTGGGTTACGGCGGAATACGGCATGCTGCCGCGCTCGACGGGCGAGCGCATGCGCCGCGAGGCTTCCGCCGGCAAGCAGGGCGGCCGCACGCTGGAAATCCAGCGGCTGATCGGCCGCTCCTTGCGCGCCGTCGTCGACCTGCAGGCGCTCGGCGAGCAGCAGATCACCGTCGACTGCGACGTCATCCAGGCCGATGGCGGCACCCGCACGGCCTCGATCACCGGCGGCTGGGTGGCGCTGTATGATTGCCTGCGCTGGATGGAAGCCCGCCAGATGGCCAGCGTCGCCAAGGTGCTGAAGGATCATGTCGCGGCGATTTCCTGCGGCATCCATGACGGCCAGCCGGTCATCGACCTCGATTATCTCGAGGATTCCTCGGCTGGCACCGACGCCAATTTCGTCATGACCGGCAAGGGCGGCATCGTCGAGATCCAGGGTACCGCCGAGGGCGAGCCCTTTTCCGAGGACCAGTTCGCAGACCTGATGGGCCTGGCCAAGAAAGGCATCCAGCGCCTGGTCAGCCTGCAGCAGATGGCGGTGGTTTAGGCCTGGTTTGTATTGATGAGGTTGGCGATCCTTCCCACCCCCCTCTGGCCTGCCGGCCATCTCCCCCGCAAGGGGGGAGATCGGCTGTGGTCTTGGGTTTCGCCAACCACCAACGTTGCAAGCTGTGAGCCGGCGTTGACGCTTCCAATCTCCCCCCTTGCGGGGGAGATGCCCGGTAGGGCAGAGGGGGGTGCCTCGTGATTCCTTCCGCCATCCTGGAATCGGCTCTCTACGTCACCGATCTTGACGCTGCTGAGAAGTTCTACACCGATATCCTCGGGCTCGACCTGCTCGGCAAGGTCGACGGCAGGCACCTGTTCTTCCGCTGCGGCTCCGGCGTGTTGCTCATCTTCAACGCCGAAGCGACGAAAGTGCCGCCCGCGCCCGATGCGAGACTGAAAGTGCCGCCGCACGGTGCGGTCGGCGAGGGTCATCTCTGTTTTGCGGCCAGCGCCGACGAGATCGAGGGCTGGAAAACACATCTCGAGGCGAAGAAGATCGCCATCGAAAGCGAATTTGAATGGCCGCAAGGCGGGCGTTCGATTTATATACGCGACCCCTCGGGCAATTCGATCGAATTCGCCGAGCCACGGATCTGGGGCCTTTGATGCATTCGCCAACCATTCACTCGCTTGATGGAAAAAAGATCGTCGTCGCCAGCCACAATGCCGGCAAGCTGCGCGAATTCGCCGATTTGATGGGGCCGTTCGGCTTCGAAGCGAAATCGGCCAAGGACTATGGCCTGCCGGAGCCGGACGAGACAGGCACCACCTTCGAGGAGAACGCGTACATCAAAGCACTGGCCGCCGCCCAGGCCACCGGCCTGCCGGCGCTGTCGGATGATTCCGGCCTGTGCGTCGACGCGCTCGACGGCGCGCCTGGCGTCTACACCGCCAACTGGGCCGAAACCCCTGACGGATCGCGCGATTTCGCCATGGCCATGCAGCGCACCGAAGTGGCGCTGCAGGAAGTCGGCGCCGCCTTGCCGCAACAGCGCAAGGGGCGCTTTGTCGCCGTCATCTGCCTGGCCTTTCCCGACGGTGACGCCGAATATTATCGCGGCGAGGCCGAAGGCACGCTGGTCTGGCCGCCGCGCGGCGACCTCGGCTTCGGCTACGACCCGGTGTTCCTGCCCAACGGCTTCGAAAAGACCTTTGGTGAGATGAGCGCCGAGGAAAAACATGGCTGGAAGCCCGGCCAGCCGACGGCGCTGTCGCACCGCGCCCGGGCTTTCCAGAAATTTGCCCAGGCACGATTGAATCCGGCACGATCGGGCTCGGCATGAGCATGCTGCTCGACCGGGCGCCCGGTTTTGGCGTCTACATCCATTGGCCGTTCTGCGCGGCCAAATGCCCCTATTGCGACTTCAACAGCCATGTCCGCCACCAGCCGGTCGACCAGGAACGCTTTGCCAGCGCTTTCGAGGCGGAGCTCGAGACCATGCGCCGGCGCACCGGGCCGCGCGATGTGACCAGCATTTTTCTCGGCGGCGGCACGCCGTCGCTGATGAAGCCGGAAACCGTGGCCAGGGTCCTGGACGCCGTGGCGAAGAACTGGACGGTGCCTGATGGCATCGAGGTGACGCTGGAGGCCAATCCGTCCTCGGTCGAGGCTGAACGGTTCCGCGGCTATCGCGCGGCGGGCGTCAACCGCGTCTCGCTCGGCGTGCAGGCGCTGAACGACAAGGATTTGCGCTTCCTCGGCCGGCTGCACAATGTCGAGGAAGCGCTGCATGCCATCGGCCTGGCGCGTGAGATCTTCCCGCGGCTGTCCTTCGACCTGATCTATGCCCGGCCCGGGCAGACACCGGAGGCCTGGCAGGCCGAACTCGAACAGGCGATCGGCCATGCCGCGGATCATCTGTCGCTCTACCAGCTGACCATCGAGGAAGGCACGCCCTTCCACGCGCTGCATGCGGCCAAGAAATTCATCATCCCCGACAATGACCAGGCCGCCGACCTCTATGCGCTGACGCAGGAGATCACCACGGCGCACGGTCTGCCGGCCTACGAGATTTCAAACCACGCCAGGTCTGGCGCCGAAAGCCGGCACAATCTGACCTATTGGCGCTATGGCGAATATGTCGGTGTCGGACCCGGCGCGCATGGCCGCTTCGTCGAAAACGGCCGCCGCACAGTCACGATCGCCGAGCGTATGCCGGAAACCTGGGCCAATCTGGTCGAGGCCAAGGGCCATGGCGTCACCGGCGGCGAGATCCTGACGCGCTCCGAAGAGGCCGACGAGTTCCTGCTGATGGGCCTGCGGCTGGCCGAAGGCATCGACCTTTCCCGCTACGAGGCGTTCTCCGGGCGCGGCCTGTCGAGCGCGCGGTTGGCGGTGCTGCAGGGCGAGGGGCTGGTGGCGCCGATCGGCAACGCCCGGCTGCGCGCCACACCGGCCGGCATGATCGTGCTCGATGCCGTGGTGGCGGATCTGGCGCGCTAACCCTTGAAGAACGTGCTCTTCGTCTGCAGCCAGAACCGCTTGCGCAGCCCGACCGCCGAGCAGGTGTTTTCCAAGCGCAAGGATATCGAGGTTGAGTCGGCCGGAACAAACCACGATGCGGAAACGCCGCTGACGCATGAGCTCGTCGCCTGGGCCGATATCATCTTTGTCATGGAAAAGGCGCACCGCGCCAAATTGCAGAAGAAATTCAAGGCCAGCCTGAAGAAGACCCGGCTTATCTGCCTCGACATCCCCGACGACTATGAATTCATGGATCCGGTACTGGTCCGCCTTCTCGAGGCGAAGGTCTCGCGATATCTCGGTTGATGAGGGTCGCCGAGCATCTGCAATCGCGCTTTCGTCGTCCTCGGGCTTGACCCGAGAAGCCATGCTGCGGCCGTTGCTGAGCTATGCGCCAGTAGAATTCCGAGCCATCGCAACCTGTTGCACTAGGCGTCGTGCTTGTGGCGGTGTTTGGCGCGGTCTTTCTCGGCCGGCGACTCTCCGGAGCGAACCGGCTTGGTGTCGCCCTTGTCGCGGCGGGCGCCGTGCTGGTCGCCTGTCGGGGGTAGCGGCACGCCGTTGCGGGCGTTTTTCGTTTCAAGACGGGTGATGAAGATATCGAAGCGATTGGGCATCGTTCGGTCAGTGCTCCGTCGTGCTGTCGGTTTCGATGTCGGAAAGCCGCGCCGGCAACGGGTTCGCGGCCGGCTTGTTGGTGCCGCTGTCCTCGGATTTGGCAGGCAGGCGCTTGTCCCTGGGCGCGGCAACACGATTGCAGCCGGCATAGTCGGGCGTGAAAGCGTCCTGTATCGTCAGGCTGTCCATCCTGTCCTCCTCCGGAATCAGGGGGTAAATCTGCCGAACCCGGTTTCGTTCCCTACTGTGGCAAAGGAATGGCGGTTTCCTTACTTCGACGTAGGCTTTTGCAACCCGGCGTCAGCCATGCCAAACAGGGCCGAACGGAGGGTGCCTGGTGATCGGCGAAATCGTAAAACGCAGCTATGTGGTGGGGCAGACCGAGATCGCGGCCCGGCCGCTGGAGGCGGCGCTCTATCTGGTGGCGACGCCGATCGGCAATCTCGCCGACATCACGCTGCGCGCGCTGGAAACGCTGGCCGCCGCCGACATCGTCGCCTGCGAAGACACGCGGGTGTCGCGCGTGCTGCTCGACCGCTATGGCATCCGCCGCCGCACCACGGCCTATCATGAGCACAATGCCGGCGAGGCCGGACCCAAGCTGATCGCGGCACTTCAGGCCGGACAGAGCGTGGCGCTGATTTCCGATGCCGGCACGCCACTGGTCTCCGATCCCGGCTACCGGCTGGTCGGCGAGGCGCTCGACCATGGCATCCGCGTCGTGCCGATCCCCGGCCCGTCGGCGCCGCTTGCCGCGCTGACCGCATCCGGCCTGCCGTCGGACGCCTTCCTGTTCGCCGGCTTCCTGCCGGTCAAGACCGGGCAGCGGCTGACGCGGCTCGAAGCCCTGAAAGCCGTGCCGGCGACGCTGATCTTCTTCGAATCGCCGCGCCGGCTGGCCGAATCCCTCGGCGCTATGGTCGAGGCCCTCGGCGGCGGGCGAAAGGCCGCGATTGGCCGCGAGCTGACCAAGACGTTCGAGGAGATGCGCACCGGCACGCTGCAAGTGCTGGCCGACCATTATGCGGCGGCCGACACGCCGAAAGGCGAGATCGTCGTCTGCGTCGGTCCCGCCGAGGCCAGGGCCGACGAGCCTGAAGATATCGACCGCCTGCTGTTGTCGCTCGCCGCCGAAATGCCGGCCTCCAAGGCTGCGGCGGAAGCGGCGAAAATGACCGGCGGTCAGAAACAGGCGCTCTATCGGCGATTGCTGGAGCTCAGGGATGCCGCTGGAGGAGGTGGTGGCTGAGCGCCCGAGCGTCAGCCGCCAGAGGGCCTATCGGCGCGGCCATCGCGGCGAATGGCTGGCCGCGGCAGTGCTGATGCTCAAGGGCTACCGGATCCTGGCGCGCCGCCACCGCACCCGCTTCGGCGAGATCGACCTGATCGCGCGGCGCGGCGATCTGGTCCTGTTCGTCGAGGTCAAGGCACGCCGGACGCTGATCGAAGCCATGGAGGCGATCGGCCATGAATCGGAGCGCCGCATCGAAGCGGCGGCCGACATCTGGCTGTCGCGCCAGTCCGACTATGGCAGGCTGTCGATGCGCTTCGACATGGTCGCGGTGCTGCCCTGGCGCTGGCCGGTGCATGTGGAGAACGCGTTTTATGGAAGGAACTGAGGGGAGCGGTGCTCGCCCTTCGCAGGCTCAGGGCGTTCATCGTTCGGAAAGCCGAGCAATTGGCTTTCCGTCCGCTTCGCGGACCACGCCTCACCCCCAGATCATCAACGCCACCAACCCGACAATGCCAACCACCAGCCGCCACCAGCCGAACAGCGAGTAGCCGTTGCGCGAGACGTAATCAAGCAGGAAGCGCACGACGATGAGTGCCGTGAGGAAGGCGGCGACGAAGCCGATGGCGATGATGGGCAGGTCGGCGCTGCTCAGCACGTTGCGGTTCTTGAACAGGTCGAAGGCGAAGGCGCCGACCATGGTCGGGATGGCAAGGAAGAAAGAAAATTCCGCCGCCGCCCGCTTGTCGACGCCCAGAAGCAGCGCGCCGACGATCGTCGACCCCGAGCGCGACGTGCCGGGGATCAGCGACAGGCACTGAAAAAGCCCGATCTGCAGGTAAAGCCGGGTTGGGAAGCGCTCAACGTCGCGATAGACCGGCTTGAGGTTCATGCGGTCCACCGCCAGCAGCACGACGCCGCCGATGATCAGCATGATGCAGATCAGCCTTGGCGATTCGAACAGCACCGTCTTGATGAAATCATGCGCCAGCGCGCCGATGATCGCCGCCGGCAGGAAGGCGATCAGGATACCGATCACGAAATGTCGTGTCAGCCGGTCATGCGGCAGGTCGAGCAGCATTTGCCACAGGCGGCGGAAATAGACGCTCAGGATCGCCAGGATGGCGCCGAGCTGGATCAGGATCTCGAAGGCCTTGCCGGTCGAATGGAAGCCGAGGAAATGGCCGGCGAGCAGGATATGGCCGGTCGACGAGACCGGGATGAACTCGGTCAGCCCCTCCAGCAGGCCGAGCAGCAGGGCTTCGACGATGGTCTGGCTTTCCATGGCTACCTCGGATTGGCGTGACGGCTAACAGAACGGCTTGCTTGTCATGGCCTGCAAGTCCCCCTATAGGTCGCAACACCCTGACGGCCCGCTAGGCGGGCGGCCAAGACTTACCGGTGCGACCGGCGATTCGCCAGTGCGCTTTATCATCGCGGAACCATGCTGACGCTTTTCCACCACCCCATGTTCGCCACCTGTCGCTTCGTCCGCCTCGCTTTCGGCGAGTATGGCGAGGAGCTGGCCTTGATCGAGGAAAAGCCGTGGACGCGGCGCAAGGAGTTCCTGGCGTTGAACCCGGCCGGTACGCTGCCGATCCTTTTGGCCGAAGGCGACGTGCCCATCGTCGGCGCAACCGTCATATCGGAATACCTCGATGAGACGCGCGGCGTCTTGAAGCGCGACAAGCGGCTGTTCGCCGAGGACCCGATGCAGCGCGCCGAAATCCGCCGGCTGATCGACTGGTATCTCAACAAGGCCGAAAGCGAGGTCACCCGCCATCTGGTGCGCGAACGCGTGCTGAAGCCGGTGATGCCGGAAACGGCGGGCGGCGGCTCGCCCGATTCGGGCGCAATCCGCGCCGCCCGCGCCAACATCCGCCAGCACATGAAATACACCAATTGGCTCGCCGGCACCCGCCATTGGCTGGCCGGCAGCAGGGTCACCTATGCCGATCTCGCGGCCGCCGCGACGCTGTCGGTGCTCGATTATCTCGGCGAGATCGACTGGCGCGAGCACGCCGCGGCGCGCGAATGGTACACGCGGGTGAAGTCGCGGCCCTCCTTCCGGCCGCTTTTGACCGACCGGGTGCGCGGCCTGTCGCCGGTGTCGCATTATGCGGACCTCGACTTCTGACGCCGCAAAACTGCGCGCGCTGATCGACGCAGAGGCGCATCGCGCCGGCTTCGATGCCGTCGGCGTCACCACACCCGATGCGATCCCGCTCGCGCCTGCGCGCCTGGCCGAATTCGTCGCCGACGGCTTTCACGGTTCGATGGGCTGGATCGCCGAGACGCTTGAGCGCCGCAGCGAACCGACGGCACTGTGGCCGCAGGTGCGCTCGATCATCGTGCTGGCGATGAATTACGGTCCCGATCATGATCCGCGCGGGGTGCTGGCCAAGCACGACCGTGGCGCCATCTCGGCCTATGCGCAGAACCGCGACTATCACGAGGTGATGAAGGGCCGGCTGAAGGAGATCGCCGGCAAGCTCGTGGCGCGCGCCGGCGGCGACGTGAAGGTGTTCGTCGACACGGCACCGGTGATGGAAAAGCCGCTGGCCGAGGCCGCCGGACTCGGCTGGCAAGGCAAGCACACCAACCTGGTCAGCCGCGAGCACGGCTCCTGGCTGTTTCTTGGCACCATCTTCACCACGGCCGAACTCGTGCCCGACCGGGCGGAGATCGACCATTGCGGTTCCTGTCGCGCCTGCCTCGACGCCTGCCCGACCGATGCTTTCCCGGCGCCCTACCGGCTCGATGCGCGGCGCTGCATCTCCTATCTCACCATCGAGAACAAGGGGCCGATCCCGCATGAATTCCGCGAGAAGATCGGCAACCGGATCTATGGCTGCGACGACTGCCTCGCCGCTTGTCCGTGGAACAAGTTCGCCCAGGCGGCTTCCGAGGCAAAACTCGCCGCGCGCGACGATTTGCGCGAACCGCCGCTTGGCCAGTTGCTGCAACTCGACGATGCTGCCTTCCGCGCCTTCTTCTCCGGGTCGCCGATAAAACGCATCGGCCGCGATCGTTTTGTCCGCAACGTGCTGATTGCCGCCGGCAATTCCGGCGATGCCGCGCTTGCCGGCCCCGTGCGCGCCTTGCTGGACGACGCTTCGCCGCTGGTGCGGGGCGCGGCAATATGGGCGCTGGCGCGGCTCGTGCCCAATGCCGAATATTCCGAACGGGCAGCTATCGGACTGAAAATCGAGGACAACGAGGCCGTGCGCGACGAATGGCGTCTGGCGCGGCCAACCAGGGCACATGCATGAGCGACAAGCAGATCTTCATCTTCGGCGCCGGCTATTCCGGCCAGGCTTTTGCCCGCGCCAGCAATGCTGCCGCCAGGATCTTCGGGACGACGCGTTCGCCGGATAAACTCGAGACGCTGCGGCAGGCCGGCATTGTGCCGCTGTTGTTCGACGGCGCGCTGACCGGCGAAATCGGCGATGCGCTGGGAAAGACAACGCATCTGGTGGTTTCGGTCGGCCCGGAAGAGGCCGGTGATCCCGTGCTGAATGCCGCTCGCACGGAGATCGTGGCGCGGATGCCTGCACTTGGATGGATCGGCTATCTCTCAACGGTCGGCGTCTACGGCAATTATGACGGCGCCTGGGTCGATGAAACGGCCGAATGCCGGCCGGTGTCGAAGCGCTCGGTGATGCGGGTGGCTGCCGAACAGGACTGGCTGGAATTGGGCCGGGACATCGGCCGGCCGGTGGCGATCCTGCGCCTGTCGGGCATTTACGGGCCCGGCCGCAACGCCTTGGTCAATCTGGAAAACGGCACCGCAAGGCGGCTGGTCAAGCCGGATCAGGTGTTCAACCGCATTCATTGCGACGATATTGCCGGTGCGCTCTGGCAGCTTATCGAAGGCAATACAGGCGGCATTTTCAACGTCACCGATGATGAGCCGGCGCCGCCGCAGGATGTCGTCGCCTATGCCGCCGAGCTGATGGGCGTCGAGCCGCCGCCCGACATTCCCTTCGACGCCGCCCAGCTTTCGCCCATGGCGCGGTCCTTCTATGGCGAGAACAAGCGTGTCGCCAACGCGGCGATCAAGGCGGCGGGTTATTCCCTGCGCTTTCCGGATTACCGCGCCGCCTTCGACCACATGTGGGCAAGCGGCGAGTGGCGCGACGGCAAGCCGCGCAGCCCGATGAAGCGCTAATCATCGAAGCGGCGCGCGTAGCGTGCTATGATTCGGCCTTGGATTGCGGTGGGGATCCGGTTTCATGAAAACAGCGACGCGGCAATCTCTCGGCAGGAAATCACTGCTGGCCAAAGCGCTCGGCCTGTTCGCGCTGGCCGGGCTCGCCGCGCAGCCGGCGGCGGCCGAGGAACGGGCGAAGGACCTGTTCGGCGCCAAGAAACTGCCGGCAGCGACCGCGGCGCAATCCATTGGCTTCTACTCCAAGGGCTGTTTTGCCGGCGGCGTCGCCATTCCCATGGATGGCCCGACCTGGGAGGTGATGCGGCCGTCGCGCAACCGCCGCTGGGGCCATCCGGCGATGATCGCGGTGATCGAGAAATTGTCGCGCGACGCCGCGGCCGATGGTTGGCCAGGCCTGCTGATCGGCGACATTTCGCAGCCGCGCGGCGGTCCGATGATGACCGGCCACGCCTCCCACCAGATCGGCCTCGATGCCGATATCTGGCTGACGCCGATGCCCAGTTCTCCGCTGTCGATGGCGCAACGCGAAAGCATCAGCGCCACCTTGATGGTCGACGAGAAGACCCATCTGGTGAAGGACGCGTTGTGGACGCCGGCACATACGAGGTTTTTGAAGCGGGCGGCGAGCTATCCCGAGGTCGAACGCATCCTGGTCAATCCGGGCATCAAGAAAAAGCTTTGCGACACCGTCAAGGGCGACCGCGACTGGCTGCGCAAGATCAGGCCGTTCTGGGGCCACGACTATCATTTCCACATGCGCATCGGCTGCCAGCCGGGCTCGCCCAGCTGCAAGGCGCAGGAGGCGACGCCGGCCGATGACGGTTGCGGCAAGCCGCTCGCCTGGTGGTTCACACAGGAGCCCTGGAGGCCCAACAAGAACCCGGATGCGCCGAAGGCCCGCGACCTGATGACGATGGCCAACCTGCCGAAGGAATGCCGCGCCGTGCTCGACGCGCCGGGGCCGGCGTCCGCCGAGGCCGCGACCTATCATGGCGGCGCTGTGCCTGTCGTGGCCGCGGCGCCTGAACCCGAAGCGCCTTCGCTGCCCGCCACCACGGCCAATGGTGCAGCCGGCTTGCCGGCCTCGATGAACGCTTTCACCGCGACCCCCGAGATCGGCATCCCGCTGCCGCGGCCACGGCCCGGAAACTGACCGTTACAGGGCTTATCCAGGGCTGAACCGGTTTAGCCGTGCTATTTTTGCGAAATAGTGGCCGTTTGGCCGCAGAACCTGTCTCACCGTGACACCGGTCTCGAAAACCGTTTCCCTTTTCAAACTCATGCGCTAGTCAACGGGAGAACGGCGTTGCGCCGTCGGGGGCGCCGGGGACGGACGAGAGCATGCCAAGCATGGGCGATGACGATACTTTGTTGCGGTTTCCGATCCTGATCGGGGACATTGGCGGTACCAATGCGCGCTTCTCGATCGTGCTCGACGCCAATTCCGAGGCTGGCGAGCCGACCATCGTCCAGACCGCCAATTACAACACCATCGACGAGGCGATCCAGGCGGCCGTGCTCGACCGTTCGTCGGTCCGCCCCAATTCGGCGGTGCTGGCGGTGGCCGGCCCGGTCGACGGCGACGAGATCGAGCTCACCAACTGCCCGTGGATCGTCAAGCCCAGGCAGATGTTCGCCAGCCTCGGCTTGAGCGACATCGTCGTGCTCAATGATTTCGAGGCGCAGGCGCTGGCCGTCGTCGCGCTCGGCGAGGAACACATGGAAAAGATCGGCGGCGGCACGCCGGAGCCCAACGCCGGGCGCGTCGTGCTCGGTCCCGGAACCGGGCTCGGCGTTGCCGGGCTGGTCTATGCGCTTCGCCACTGGATACCGGTGCCGGGCGAGGGCGGCCATATGGACATCGGCCCGCGCACGCCGCGCGATTTCGAGGTTTTCCCGCATATCGAAAAGCTCGAGGGCCGCATTTCGGGCGAGCAGATCCTGTGCGGACGCGGCCTCGTCAATGTCTACCGGGCGGTGGCCAAGGCGGATGGCAAGCCTGCCCCCTTCACCACGCCGGCGGAAGTCACCGCCGCGGCACTGGCCAAGACCGATCCGGTTGCCGAAGAAGCGGTGGAGACCTTCGTCACCTGCCTCGGGCGCACCGCCGGCGATCTTGCGCTGGTGTTCATGAGCCGCGGCGGCGTGTTCCTCACCGGCGGCATCGCGCAGAAGATCGTGCCGGCACTGAAGGTCGGCAATTTCCGTGCTGCCTTCGAGGACAAGGCGCCGCACAGCGCGCTGATGCGCACCATGCCGGTCTATGTGATCACCCATCCGCTGGCAGCGCTTTTGGGCCTTGCCGCCTATGCCAGAAACCCCTCGCTCTTCGGAGTCCAGACCGCGGACCGCCGCTGGCGCGACGAAGTTAGTCACCCCAAGGCATAGGCAAGCCGGCCCCTTGGCGCTAAGAGAAGTGCCGAATTGCAACCCGGCCACGGGAAGCAGGAACCTGTGAAGCGCTCCGAATTGACATTTCAAACACCCAAAAAGCCGAAAGTCACGCCCCGTGCGGTCACGGCGGTGCTCCGCCGCATTATCGCTGAAAACGGCCGTGATTACCGTTGGTCATATGCTTTTGCCGCTGCCTGCCTGATAGCGGTGTCCGCGACAACCGCCTTCACCGCCTGGGTCATGAGCCCCGTCGTTAACTCGATATTCTATGAACGACGCGGCGATCTGATCGTGTGGATTTGTGCCGCCATCATGGCGGCCTTCCTCGTGCGCGGTTTCGCCGGTTACGGCCAGGCGGTGACGCTGGCCAAGGTCGGCAACAATCTGGTGGCGCGCTACCAGAAACGCCTCTTCGACCATCTGATGAAGCTCGGCGTCGGCTTTTTCAGCGACACGCGTTCGGGCCGGCTGGCTGCCCAGATGAACGAGAACGTCAACGGCATCCGCGACCTCCTGTCGATGACGCTCACGTCGATCGCGCGCGATGGCGTGACGTTGCTCGGCCTTCTTGGGGTCATGATCTACCAGGATCCCGTTCTCTCCCTGAGCTCCCTGCTGATCGGACCGCCGCTGATCTGGACTGTCACCTATCTGATGCGCCGGGTGCGCCGCATCACCCGCGAATCGGTGCAGATCAATTCGCGGCTGATCGGCGCCGTGCAGGAGGCCACGCAAGGCATTGCCATCGTCAAGGCCTTCACCATGGAAGAGGAGCTGTCGCGCCGCATCGGCGCGCTCGCCGACAGCGCCGAGCAGCGGGGAAACAAGATCGCCCGCGTCTCGGAACGGCTGGCGCCGATCTCCGACATGCTGGCCGGTCTTGCCGTCACCGGTGTCATCGCCTATTCCGGCTACCGGGCGATCGTTCTTGGACAGCCGCCGGGTGCGGTCTTTTCCTTCATCACCGCGCTGTTGCTCGCCTATGATCCGGCACGGCGGCTGGCGCGCATGCAAGTCGGCATGGAACGCGCGCTGGTCAATGCGCGCATGATCTACGAACTTCTCGATCTCGAGCCGCAGCAAGGCGACACGCCGGGAGCCGCCGAGGCCAGGTTCACCACCGGCGAAGTGCGCTTCAACAACGTGTCCTTCCGCTACGTCGAGGAGGCGCCGGTGCTGCAGGACCTGAGCTTCGTCGCCGCAGCCGGCAAGATGACCGCCATCGTCGGCGCCTCCGGCGCCGGCAAGACGACGCTGGTGGCGCTGCTGCAGCGCTTCTACGACGTCGGGGCGGGAACGATCGAGATCGACGGTCAGGACATTTCCAAGGTCACCAAGCACTCGCTGCGCAGCTCCATCGCCTATGTCTCGCAGCAGCCCTATCTGTTCGAAGGCACCATCCGCGACAACATCCGCTATGGCCGGTTGAATGCCACCAACGCCGAAATCGAACAGGCCGCGCTGCAGGCCGAGGCCGACGGCTTCATCCGCCAGCAGCCGCAGGGCTACGACACGCCCGTCGGCGAAAACGGCGTGACCTTGTCGGGCGGCCAGCGCCAGCGCGTGTCGATCGCCCGCGCCATCGTGCGGCAGGCGCCGATCCTTCTGCTCGACGAGGCGACTTCGGCGCTCGACAACGAGGCCGAGGCGCGGGTCCAGGAAGCGCTGATCCAGGTCATGGAAGGGCGCACCACCATCGTCATCGCGCACCGGCTGTCGACGGTGGTCAATGCCGACCACATCATCGTGCTGGAACAGGGCCATCTGGTCGAACAGGGAACGCATGCCTCGCTGATGGCCGACCCGCACAGCGTCTATGCCCGCTTCCACCGGGTACAGGGCAAAAAGGGGCTGGGGCTTGTCGACGACGCCAAGCCAATCCAAACTCCGCGGCCGCGCAGCCGCGCGAAAAAGGCGGTCGGGAGACCTTCATGAGCGATATGGGCCTGGTCGTTGTGGGTGCTGCCGGCCGCATGGGGCAGACGCTGATCCGCGCCATCCACACTATTCCGGGCGCCCGGGTCATCGGCGCCGTCGAACGTGCCGGCTCACCCCATCTGGGCAAGGATGCCGGCGAACTTGCCGGCGTCGGCCGCATCGACGTGCCGATCGGCGACGATCCGCTGCCGGTCTTCGCCAAGGCCGACGGTGTGCTCGATTTCACCACGCCGGCCTCGAGCGTCGAATTCGCCGGCTACGCGGCGCAGGCGCGCATCGCCCATGTCATCGGCACCACCGGCTGCTCGGCCGACGATGACGCCAAGATCGCGGCGGCGGCGCGCCACGCGACGATCGTCAAGTCGGGCAATATGAGCCTCGGCGTCAATCTTCTGGCGGTGCTGGTCGAACAGGCGGCGCGCGCCCTCGACGCCGACGATTTCGACATCGAGATCCTCGAAATGCACCACAAGCACAAGGTCGACGCACCGTCGGGCACGGCGCTGCTGCTCGGCGAGGCCGCCGCCGCCGGGCGCGGCATCGCGCTCGCCGGCAACGATGTGCGCGTCCGCGACGGCCACACCCGCGTACGCAAAACCGGCTCGATCGGCTTTGCCTCGCTGCGCGGCGGCTCGGTGGTCGGCGATCACAGCGTGATGCTGGCCGGCACCGGCGAGCGCATCACACTGTCCCACCATGCCGAGGACCGCGCCATCTTCGCTCGTGGCGCCGTCAAGGCCGCCCTGTGGGCGCGTGGCCGCAAGCCGGGACTGTATTCGATGCGGGACGTGCTCGGCTTCAGCTGAGCGGCCAACCTGCCAACCTGCCAATCTGGCAATTTGAAGGAGCAAACATGTCGAGAACCCTCGTGCTCGTGCGCCACGGCCAGAGCGAATGGAACCTGAAGAACCTGTTCACCGGCTGGCGCGACGTCGACCTGACCGAGCAGGGCCATGCCGAGGCCAAGGCCGCAGGCCAAAAACTCAAGGCGCGCGGCCTGAAGTTCGACATCGCCTTCACCTCGGCGCTGGTCCGGGCGCAAAAAACCTGCCAGCACATTCTCGACGCGGTCGGCCAGAGCGATCTGAAAACCATCCGCGACCAGGCGCTCAACGAGCGCGACTATGGCGACCTTTCCGGCCTCAACAAGGATGATGCGCGCAAGAAATGGGGCGAGGAGCAGGTGCATGTCTGGCGCCGCTCCTACGACGTGTCGCCGCCGGCCGGCGAAAGCTTGAAGGACACCGGCGCGCGCGTCTGGCCCTACTACCTGCATGACCTGCAGCCGCATGTGCTGCGCGGCGGCACTGTGCTGGTCGCCGCCCACGGCAATTCGCTGCGCGCGCTGATCATGGCGCTGGACGGCAAGTCGGGCGAGGAGATCGTCAAGCTGGAGCTCGGCACCGGCGTGCCGGTCATCTACACGCTCAACGCCGATTCCACGGTGGCTTCCAAGGAAGTCCTGGAGAGCTGAGCCGGCAAGCGGCAAGCCTTTCTTGATTGGGCATGATCTCTTCCGAAAACCGGTTCCCACTTTTCGGGATCATGCTTTGAAAAAAGCGCGTTGACACACATCGCTTGCCCGCTTACATGAGCCCGCACCAGCCCAGATGGCGGAATTGGTAGACGCGCACGGTTCAGGTCCGTGTTCCGCAAGGAGTGGAGGTTCGAGTCCTCTTCTGGGCACCATTCTATCCCGACTACCAACGGGATCAATTAGATAAGCCTTTTCAATTCATTGCGCTCGCCCATGTGTGTTACAAAGGTGCGCTACAATGCATTTCAGGCTTGTCAGACCCATGAAGCGTAAAGGCACCATCAATCAGCAATTCAACCAGCGCATCCCGGCCGATGTGCGGGATCGTGCGGTGGGCGTTACGGTCCACATTCCGCTTGGCCTGGACATCGTAAGGAAAACGATCAGCGCCAAGGATCACGCTATCCGTGTTTCGCTGCGGGCCTCCACGCCAAGCGAGGTGAAGACCCGGCAAGCAAGAGTGTTGGCTTATCTAGAAACCGTTTGGGAAGGCCTCCGCGAGGCTCCTTTGGTCTTGTCACATAGACAGGCCGTGGCGCTTTCCCGCGATGTCTACGCATGGGGGTCCTTGGCGGAGATAGACCCCGACCTGTCCGAAGCGGAGAGTGCCTTCACGGGAGAGGTCGGTAGCGGAACCTATGGTACTATGGTGGCAAGGCTGGAGGCCGGGACGGACCCGCTAGGCCGGGACCCCGCAATGATGGTGGCCGGCCATATCCTCACTCGCCACGGCCTCCTTAACGTCGCCCCGGAGTCGGTCGAGTTGCTAGCGCGTGAAGTGCTGCGGTCCCTCAAGGATGGCTCAGCGCAAGCTGATCGGGAAACCGCAGGCGACTATTCGCCCGACCCAAAGGCCAACCGTTTTCCCGCATTGGAGATTGCGAAGCCCACCATCACTGCCACCGGGCCGGCCGCAGCGATCTCTTTAGGGGGGCTGGTAGAAGACTGGTGGACTGAGGCGAAGGCGGCTGGCCGGACCATCAGCACCTACGAAAGCTACAAGAGCGCAGCGGCCCGCCTCGTCGAGTTCCTTGGAAATGACGATGCGGCGGCGGTTACCCCCGCCAACCTTGTAGCCTTCAAGGACCATAGGCTTGCACAGGGTGTCAGCCCCAAGACGGTAGGTGACAGCGACATTGCCGGGCTCCGTTCCGTCTTCAATTGGGCGGTGGCTAACCTTAAGCTGCCGAGCAACCCCGCTGAGGCCGTTACTGTGACCCGCCCGAAGGTTGTCCGCACACGCGACAAAGGCTTTGCCCCGGAGGAAGTACAGGCGATCCTTGCCCATAGCCTCCATCAGCACCGGAAGGGTCGGGAGTCTGACAAGCTGGTGGCCGCCAAGCGCTGGGCGCCATGGCTCTGTGCCTACTCAGGGGCTCGCCTTGGGGAGGTCGTCCAGTTGCGTAAGCAGGACATCCGCAAGGAGGGCGAATACTGGGTGATGACGATCACGCCTGAGGCCGGCACCGTGAAGGACAAGGAGGTGCGGTTAGTAGTTCTACATCGCCACCTCATAGACCAGGGCTTCGCGGACTTCGTTACGGCGGCCCCTGCCGGCTACCTCTTCCTGAAGCCACGGAAAGATGGGGAGACGCGAGGGGTGCGGAGGAGCGTAAAGAACCGCATCACGGAGTTCGTGCGGGAAGTCGTCAAGGACAAGGCGGTGGCCCCCAATCACGGCTGGCGGCATCTCTTCAAGACCATTGGGCGAGAGGTAGGCATTCAGGACAGCGTGTTGGATGGCATCTGTGGCCACGCCTCCAAGACAGTGGGTGGAAGTTACGGCGGGGTGAGCCTCAAGGCACAGGTGGACGCGTTCGAGAAGTTCCCCGCCTTCATCGTATCTAGCTGAGTTTCCCGCTCTCTCCGCCAGCCTTTTCTTGTTAGCGTATGTATCTGATATTAAATGGTTTATTCAATCAACTCCATTCGCCGGTGCCCCACGCTGGTGCCCCAAATTCGGATCCGAAAGCCCGGCCACCTCCGCCTCAAGGAATGCCACAACATCCTCCGAAACTGTCTCTAAGACCCGGTAGTCTCCAGTATCTGTGACGACAATTGCTTGAGGCGGGTTACCAAAGCAACCTTCGCCAAATCGAGCCTCACCCCTCCGAGTCCCCTGCTTGTCTATGCACCTGACACTCGGGCATTCGCATTGCTGAGCTCGTTCGCGACCTTAGGGCCAGCCGCCACCGCTGGCGTTGCGGCCACCATCCCTGCAAACTCAACTCTGCCCGGACCGCTCGGTTGGTGTCTCGTTGTCTCTGTTTTGATACTAACCCTGCCGACGAGCACGGCTAGCTTCCATCATCCCAACTCTTCTAGGCATTCGGCATTCGACTTCGCCCACCTCGCGGCAGCAGATGGTGCTGGTTGCCCAAGGGTTTAGATGTATAGCTCCTGTCAGCATATTTGGAGGGAGAGTCTTATGCAGAATGGTTGCGTGGCCATGGCGGCGATGCTGACGATTAGCGGTCGCGCGATGACGCTGCCGGTGAGGGGCCACGGAGACTGAAGGTGATACCGCCACTGCCACCCTGGAGCAATGAGACGCCCACAGGATCGCTTTAGGCGGACAAGGGGATAGCCGCTGCTGAGCGAAGAACGAAGCGAATAGCAGACGAGGCGGCCATCGAGGCCAACTGGAGGGTGCCCGCGCAGCTCGTCGCCTTAGCGAACATTATCCGACAACAGGTGCGGGCTTTCGATGGGATGGTGAGATTCATCAGGAAGGGCCTTTCCCCAGACCTTGCCCGGATAATCTACCGAAACGCGGCAGAAGGCGGCGGCATACTCTCTGTGCTGGAATACGTCTCTGTAGACACCGCCGCCGGGGGCAGCCTAAAGGCGGTAGCCAAACCGTTCAGCGCAACGCCTTTATTTGGTTACGACATACTCAGAGGCGGCAAACGCTCAGTGTCGGCAGAGGGGCGTTTGCACCAAGCGACCGTCTCGTTCGAGCAATTTAGTTGGCAAAGTGAGGACGATGCGATTGGCTGGCTGGCAATCCAACCGGACAAAGACCTCCAGCAGCTTGCCAGATGGATAAAGGATGCTTCAGCAGCTTTCGAGAGCCTCCGGCGGGACCTGCTTGCCGTTCAAAAGTTTCTTGAGACCGATAACCTCAGTCTGCTCAACGAGTGGCTGAAGGAAGTAGGACGGTCAGACGTACGGCTCATTCGGGATCGCTCGCACCTCACCATATGGCGATCCGGGGGCAGCCGTGGCGTCATTCCGCCCGCATTGGAGGAGGAGGTCTTTGGCCCCATCGCCATCTCATAGGCTGCGTCACGACACTGTGTTACAAAGCCTCGACGTCACTCCAATTTTCCTCTAAGAATCAATCTGGAAGCGGCTCCCGAGCGCAATCCTCTTCTGGGCACCAAATTCCCGTTTCGAACCATTCGACGGTTCAGAGACCCAAAGAAAAAGCCCGGTTCGTCCGGGCTTTTTCTTTGCCGCCAACCTCTCCTCCCGGCTAGGCGCTGAACAAACCGCTTCAAACTGCGCCGCCGGTTCGGTACGGTCGAAACTATGTCTCAATCGACCACCAACCCGATCTTCGGCACCCGTCGCGATCAGGCGTTTCCCACGTTGGCTGAAGCCGACATCGATCGCATGCGCCGGTTCGGCGAGGCCAGCGCCTACGCCACCGGCGAGTACATCGTCACGGCCGGCGATGTGGCGCCCGGCCTGATCGTCGTCCTGTCGGGCAGGGTCGACATTATCCAGGACGGCGGGCTCGGCCGGCGCGAAACGATCGTCACGCATGGACCGGGCAGCTTTGTCGGCGAACTGGCCCAGCTTTCGGCCCGCCCCTCGCTGGTGGACGCGCAGGCGGCCGAGCCGGTGGAGGCGTTCGTCATCGCCTCGCAGAGGCTGCGCGACCTGATGGTGCAGGAGGCCAATCTCGGCGAGCGCATCATGCGGGCGCTGATCCTGCGCCGTGTCGGGCTGCTGGAAAGCGCAACCAGCGGGCCGATCATCATCGGACCCGTCAACAATGCCGACGTCTTGCGGTTGCAGGGATTCCTGGCCCGCAGCGGCCAGCCGCACCGCGTGCTCGATTCCGACAGCGACCTCTGCGCCAAAACCCTGGTCGAGCGCTTCGATGTCGACCTCCACCATCTGCCGATCGTGCTGTGTCCGAGCGGCCGGCTGCTGCTCAATCCCGGCGAGAAGGACCTCGCCCGCTGCATCGGCCTGCTGCGGCCGATCGATGCCGACAAATTATACGACGTCGCCATAGTCGGCGCTGGGCCGGCGGGGCTGGCGGCGGCCGTTTATGCGGCGTCCGAAGGTCTGTCGACCATCGTCCTCGATTGCCGGGCCTTCGGTGGGCAGGCCGGCGCCTCCTCGCGCATCGAGAACTATCTCGGTTTCCCCACCGGCATTTCGGGCATGGCGCTGATGGCGCGCGCCTACAACCAGGCGCAGAAATTCGGCGTTGAAATGGTGATACCCGACGAGGCAAAGCTGTTGAGCGCTGGGACCGACGGTGCCCGTTACACGCTTGATGTCGGCGATGGCGAGACCGTGCGGACGCGCACCGTGGTGATCGCCAGCGGCGCGCGCTACCGCCGCCTCGATGTCGCCAATCTGGCGCAGTTCGAGGGGACGTGTGTGCACTATTGGGCCTCGCCGATCGAGGCGCGGCTTTGCCAGGGCCAGGAGGTGGCGCTGGTCGGTGCCGGCAATTCGGCCGGACAGGCGGCTGTCTACCTAGCCAGCCACGTGCACAAGGTGGCGCTGCTGGCGCGCGGCGGTAGTCTCGATGCCAGCATGTCGCGCTATCTGGTCGAGCGCATCAAGGCGCAGCCGAACATCGAGGTGCTGACCGGGACCGAGGTCGAGGCGCTGGAAGGCGACGAAGGCAATCTTGCCACCGTGCGGTGGCGCAACCGCGCCAGCGGCGTGGAAACGACGCGCCCGATCCGCCATCTCTTCCTGTTCATCGGCGCCGACCCGAATACGGACTGGCTGGCGCACTGCAACGTGGCGCTGGATGCCAACGGTTTCGTGCGCACCGGATCAGACCTGGGATCGGCGCATGGGGTGATGGAGACGAGCCGCAGCGGTGTGTTTGCCATCGGCGACGTCCGTGCCGGCTCGGTCAAGCGCGTCGCGGCGGCCGTCGGCGAGGGTGCCCAGGTGGTGGCGGCGTTGCACGCCTATCTAGCGCAAGACGGCAGCCCCGCCGTCGCGCCTCAATTGATCGGGAGAGTGTGATGGCGGACGAATGCAGACATGCGGCTGAGATCAAGGATGTGACGCCGAGCGCGCTCGGCTGCGAGGAATGCCTGAAGAGCGGTTCGCAATGGGTGCATCTGCGGCTATGCCGCACCTGCGGCCATGTCGGCTGCTGCGACGACTCGCCCAACCGTCACGCCACCAAGCATTTTCACGCGACTCGCCATCCCATCATCGAAGGCTACGATCCGCCGGAAGGCTGGGGCTGGTGCTACATCGACGAGGTCTTTCTCGACCTCGGCGACCGCACGACGCCCCAGGACGGTCCGATCCCGCGATTCTATTGAGCCAGCGCCGGGCGCAGAGGGGCTGGAGCCCCAAAGGAAAAAAGCCCGGTTTTCCCGGGCTTGCCTGATCGTCAGGGGACCGGATTTCGCGCTCAACCTCGCTTTGGCGATGCAGAGGCGGGCTCCTGGTTGTCCACGCTGTTCTCGTTCACCTGGAAGGCTATTCCTTCAACCTTCTTTTTCTTCAGGTCGTCATCGGTCTGCGGCTGCGGCGGGCGCTTGGGATTTTGCGCGGTGTTCTCATTCACGTCGAGGGCTCTCGTCATCATGTCCTCCATCGCTGGAAACACAATGTCCGACGCAGCATAGCGTTCCCAGCCAAAGACCCCGCTCTCGCCGAGAGGGAAACAGCCAGCGGCCGCCTTATCGCACGGAGCCGGTGACGGTCGGGTCGATCGTGCCGGGAACGGATTTGCGTTCGTTGCCGGCAAGGGCGGCTATGATCAGCAGGCTGGCCACAACCGGCACGAACAGGATGGCAACGCGGGCTTGCACGTAAAAGATGGCGCGCCATTCGTTGCGCTTGTCGGGGCTGTTGCTCATCATACTCACTTTGTCAGACCCCCCGGGCGTGACATAGCCGGGAACGGTTAAGCAACTCCTTCCGACTTTGTTAACCCGGCGGAATTGAGGCGAAGTTCCTGGTCGTGATCCCCGGCTTCAGCCCAGCCCGAGGCGTCTGGCGCCTTGCCGGAACAGTGCCGCGGCATCCGGATCGAAGCGGAAGGTGCCGATGAAATCGTCGCTTGAATAATTCGGCAAGGTCTTGCGGATGGCGGCGGCAAAGCCCTGCGCCTCGTCAAGCCGGCCCGCCAGCGCCAGGCAGTGTGCGGCGATCGCCAGGATGATGGCGTGCGCGTTGGGTCGTGCCGCTGCCTTCAGCGCCCATTCGGCCGCCTCCTCGAACTGGCCGAGCCGGACATGCGCCATCGCCCGCGCCCCCAGCATGCCGAACAGCAGCGGGTCGAACGGGCTGAGATGGCGCGAATGGTCGGACGAGCCGATCGCCGCCTGCGGGTCGCCCGACTGCGAGTGGACGAAGGACAGCGCGTAATGGCCAAGCGCGAAGTTTGGGCTGAGGTCCACCGCCCGTTCCAATTCGAGCAGCGAACCGTCCTGTTCGCCGCGCAGCCACAGCGCCCGGCCCATAGCCCAATGCGCGGCCGGATTGTGGTCGTCGACCAGCAGGCTGTGGCCGGCGCTCTCGAAGGCCAGGGCGCTTTCCCGGTCGCGGTCGCCCCAGCGCTGGAAGGCGTTCTGCCAATGCGTGAAGGACAGGCCGGCATAGGCGCGGGCAAAGGTCGGATCGAGCCGCAGGGCCATGTCGAAGAAATGCCTCGCCTGCTCGTTTTCGGCCTGGGTGAAGCGGTACATGTGCCAGAGGCCGCGATGATAGGCCTCCCAGGCGTTGAGCGAATTGGGCGCCTTGAGCATGGCGCGGTTGCGCTCGACCGTTTCGATCTCGGCCGAGATCGACGAGACGATGCTGTTGCCGATATCGTCGAGCAAGCCGAAGATGTCGTCGGACCGGCGCTCGAACGTCTCGGCCCAGACGATCCTGGCCGTGCGCACCTCGATGAGTTCGACGCTGACAATGAGGCGGCCGCGCGGGCTGCGCACCGTGCCGGTGGCGACATAGTCGACATTCAGCCGGCGGCCGGCATCCTCGGGTGCGATGTTCTTCTCGGCTAGCGCAAACACCGATCCGCGCGCGATGACGAAGAAATCCCTGAGCTTCGCCAGGCGCGTGATGATGTCGTGGGTAAAGCCGTCGGCAAGCCCACCGCGCGCCCCGCCGGTCTCCTCGACAAACGGCATGACGGCCAGCGAAGCATGGTTCGGCTCGACCGGGCCGGTATCGCCGGGTGCGGCGACCAATTGCGATACCGCGGACAGGCCGGCCGGCGGCGCCCGCTGCGAGACGGCTGGCCGTTGCTCACGCATCGCCCGCCAGGCGGCACTGACCGGTCCGAAATCGATCGCCTCCGACTGAAACAACTGTTCTGCCGCCGCCAGATGCTGCTCGGCCGCGCCAATCTCACCGTGCTCCGCCAGATTGGCCAGCAACGCCAGATGCGCGCGCGTGTCGAACGGCGCCAGCTCGACCCATTTGTCGAGATGCGCGGACACATCCGGTGTGTCAGCCGGATGGTTTGCGACAAGATGCTCCAGCACGGCGACGTGGCATGAGTGAAAACGGCGGCGTTGAGCGACCAGCCAGCTGTTGAAATGCGGGCTGCGTTCGAGCTCCAGCCCGTCGAGGAAATCGTCGGCGAACAGTTTGGCCAGCGCCCCTAGCCGCTCCGCATCGAGGGTGCCGATCCCTTGCTCCGCAGCGCGGCTGACCTCCAGCGCATCGACCAGGCAATCGCTGAGGTCAAGCGCGACCGTGTCGCCTTGCGTGGAGACACGGCGCCGATCCGGCTCGTCGAGCGCGCCGCGCAGTTTGCTGAGGCACCAGCGCAGCTCGCCGCGGGGATCGTTGGGCACGTCCCACAACAGCTCGCACAGGCGACTACGGCCGACGGCGTGCGGCGCCAGCGCCAGATAGGCAAACAGCGCGCGCAGCTTGCGTGAGGCCGGCAGCGCCACCGCAACGCCATTGCGGGAGATCGTCAACGTTCCAAGCAGGCGCACGGATAGGCCGGTCGCTTGGCCGTCCAGTCTCGATCGGGTGGATTCCACGTGCGTTTCCACGCCTGCTCCCACGCTGGCCTGTCGGCCCTTGCTGTATCACCGAAACCGACAAAGCGCATCCGGCGGCGAACTTCCGCGCCGGAAGCCGCCATTGCCGCAATGCCGGCATGTCTGTCCTAGCGCGGCAAGGTCTCGAAACCTCGCCGCCCAACCCGCCGGTTTGTAACCGGCTTGTGATGGCAAACGATCGAGGAGATAAAAATATGTTGCAGAAGCAGAAAATCAGGACCACCGCCGGCCGCGGCCGCCTGTTCGACAGCATTCTCGACACCGTCGGCGACACGCCGGTGGTGCGTATCAACAATCTCGGACCGGCCCATGCGACGATCTATGTGAAGGCCGAATTCTTCAATCCGGGCGCCTCGGTGAAGGACCGCCTGGCGCTCAACATCATCGAGGCGGGCGAGCGCAGCGGCGCGCTGAAGCCGGGCCAGACGGTGGTCGAGGCGACCAGCGGTAACACCGGCATCGGGCTGGCCATGGTCTGCGCGCAGAAGGGCTATCCGCTGGTCGTCACCATGGCCGACAGTTTTTCCGTCGAGCGCCGCAAGCTGATGCGCATGCTGGGCGCCAAGGTGGTGCTGACGCCGCGCGCCGAGAAGGGTTTTGGCATGTACAAGAAGGCGGTGGAACTGGCTGAGGCCAATGGCTGGTTCCTCGCCCGCCAGTTCGAGACGGCGGCCAATGCCGCCATCCACGAGGCGACCACGGCGCGCGAGATCATCAATGATTTTGCCGGTTCGCGGCTCGACGGCTTCGTCACCGGCTATGGCACCGGCGGCACGGTCGTCGGCGTGGCGCGCGTGCTGCGCCGGGAACGGCCGGAGACACGCATCGTGCTCTCCGAGCCGGCCAATGCGCAGCTCATCGGCAGCGGCAAGGCACAGCAGCGCGCTGCCGATGGCGCTCCCGCCGCCACCCACCCGGCCTTTGAGCCGCACCCGATTCAGGGCTGGACGCCGGACTTCATCCCCAACGTGCTGCAGGAAGCGATCGACGCCAGCCTCTATGACGAGGTGATGCCGGTTGCCGGGCCCGAGGGCATCAAATGGGCCAAGGCGCTGGCACGCCAGGAGGGCATCTTCACCGGCATTTCCGGCGGCGCCACCTTCGCGGTGGCGCGGCAGGTCGCCGAACGGGCGCCCGCCGGCGCGGTCATCCTGTGCATGTTGCCCGACACTGGCGAACGCTACATGTCGACGCCACTGTTCGACGGCATCGAGGCCGAGATGGATGCCGACGAGATCGCTCTGTCGCGCTCGACGCCCGGCTGCCAGTTCCCGGCGGCTTGACGGAGACCCATCATGGACATGGCGCAAGAAACCCTTGGCGTGACCGAGGAAACGCTTGACCCCCGGGACTGGGCCGATGTGCAGGCCCTGTCGCACCAGGTCATCGACGATGCGGTCGATTACCTGCGCGATGTGCGCGACCGCCCGGTATGGCGGGAGATGCCGGCGGATGTGAGGGATGTCTTCGCAACACCCCTGCCGCGATCGCCGTCGCCCCTTGCCGCGGTCTATGGCGAGGTCTCGCGGAGCGTGATGTCCTACCCGATGGGCAACATCCATCCGCGCTTCTGGTCCTGGTACATGGGGTCGAGCAACTTCACGGGCGCGCTCGGCGACTTTCTGGCGGCAATCCAGGGCTCCAATCTCGGCGGCGGCAACCACGCCGCCGGGCTGATGGACAGCCAGGTGGTGAACTGGTGCAAGCAGATGCTGGGTTTTCCGGCTTCCGCCGGCGGCACGCTGGTCAGCGGCGGCTCGATGGCCAACATCATCGGGCTGACCGTGGCGCGCAACGTCAAGGCCGGCATCGACGTGCGCGAGCATGGCGTTGCCGCCATCGAGAAGCCGTTGCGCTTCTATGGCTCGGACCAGATCCATTCCTGCCACCGCAAGGCGATGGAAGCGCTCGGCCTCGGCAACCGCGCGCTGCGCCGCATCCCGACCGATGCCGGCTTGCGCATCGACATCGCCGCCTTGCGCGCCGCGATCGCCGAGGACCGCGCGGCCGGATTCAAGCCGGCCTGCGTCATCGGCACGGCCGGCACGGTCAACACCGGGGCGATCGATGATCTGCGGGCGCTAGCCAAACTGGCGCATGAGGAAGACCTCTGGTTCCATGTCGACGGCTGCATCGGCGCGCTGATCGCCATTGCACCCGAAAATGCCCATCGCGTCGCCGGCATCGAATGGGCCGATTCGGTCGCGCTCGATCCGCACAAATGGCTGCACGCGCCATTCGAGGTCGGCTGTGCCCTGGTCAGGGATGCCGTCGCGCATCGCAAGACCTTCGCGGTGACGCCGGAATACCTGGAATCGACCCCGCGCGGTCTCGCCTCCGGCGAATGGCTGAACGACTACGGCCTGCAGACGTCGCGCGGCTTTCGCGCGCTCAAGGTGTGGATGGCGCTGAAGGAGCATGGCGCCGACAAGTTCGGACGTCTGATCGACCAGAATATTGCGCAGGCGGGTTACCTCGCCGGGCTGATCGAGGCCGAGCCGGAACTGGAGCTGGCAGCATTGCCGACCATCAACATCGTCTGCTTCCGCTATCAGCCGGGCCTCGCCGGCGAGGCGCCGAAGGCGCTCAACACCGAAATCATGCTGCGGCTGCAGGAAGAGGGCATTGCAGCACTCTCCGACACCACCGTACATGGCCAGCACTGGCTGCGGGTGGCGATCACCAACCACCGCACCCGGCGCGAGGATCTCGACCTTCTGGTGCTTCAAGTGACGAGGCTGGGGCGGCAGATCGCGGCGGAGCACCCTGCGTCTTTCTAGTTCCCGGCAGGCATGCGATTCTGGCGCCATGATTCGGGAGATCGAGACCGTGACGCTGTTTCGCATGGCTGCATTTGCTGCCTTGGTCTTCACCACCTCGGCCGAGGCTGCCGAGATGGCCTTCTTCGTCAAGAACCTGCGCAAGGAAGCGGTTGCGGTCGAGCTGTTCAGCCGCGACCGCGAAACGGTCTGGCCGGGCAACGATCAGGTGTTCCTGATCGATCCCGGTTCGCAGAAATCGGTGCCGCTCTCCTGCAATCAGGGCGAACACATCTGCTACGGCGCCTGGGTCAACGGCAACGACAGCATCTCCGCCGGCGTCGGGCCGGATAACGACCAGCCCTGCGACACCTGCTGCTTCATCTGCGTGGAACACACGACCGAGACGATCGATCTGGTACCTTAGTTCCGATATCCCCAAAATCAGTCCGGAATTGTTGCAATCGTCCCTTTAGCGGCCGCGCACGGCGTGCCATGGTCACCCCGCGGCCGGGTAGGCCGTGTCTTTCCAGGGGGTTACCATGTTTCATGCCTATGCGCGCCGCACGCTGGCCGCGCTGTCTCTCGTCATGCTGGTCGTGCCGTCGGCACATGCCGGTGACGTTACCTTTGCCATCAAGAACAGCCATCCCAATGCCATGCGCCTCGAGCTTTACAGCCAGGACCGCGACTATGTCTGGCCGGGCAACAACCAGGATTTCTACCTCAATGACGGCGAGACCAAGTCCTTGCCGATATCCTGCAACGAAGGGGAATCGATCTGTTACGGCGCCTGGGTCGACGGCGACGAGGAGACCTATTGGGGCGTCGGCCCCGGCAACAAGGAAAAATGCGAGGACTGCTGCTATACCTGCAGCGGCGGCGAGACCGAGGAAATCGATCTGGTCCCTTGACCGGTTTGCCAGCTTGACGGTTTTCCTGCTGGAGCCGTAGAGCAATTCCGGAAAAAGTGTGAAGCGGTTCCGACGGGAATTGCGTTAAAACATTGCCTGCACAAATAAAGCGCGCCGCGTCTGTCCGTATGGATGCGATGCGCTTCAGGCAACAAGGAGCGTAGCCATGGCCGGTATGGTCGAAAGCGACAAGATCGACGTCGGGTTCTCCGGCAAGCGCTGCATTCATTCGCGCAACTGCGTGCTCGGCGATCCGCATGTTTTCGTGCCCAACGCGCCGGGGCAGTGGATCCATCCCGAGGCGGCCAGCGTCGAGAAGATCGTCGCCATCGCCGAAAGCTGCCCCTCTGGCGCCATCACCTACATCAGGAAGGACGGCGGGCCGCAGGAACAGCCGCCGGTGGTCAACACTGTGCGCCTGCGGGAAAACGGTCCGCTGGCCGTGCATGCCGAGATCGTGCTCGACGGCGAGACATTCTATCGAGCCACGCTCTGCCGCTGCGGCGCTTCGGAAAACAAGCCGTTCTGCGACGGCAGCCACAACAAATCAGGTTTCACCGCCACCGGCGAGCCGCCGCTGAAGGACACGCCGGCGCTGGAAAAGCGCGACGGTCCGCTCAAGGTCACTCCGACGAAAAACGGCCCGCTCAAGCTCGAGGGCAATCTGGAGATCGTCACCGGCACCGGCCACACCGTCGACCGCACGACAGTCACCTTCCTGTGCCGCTGCGGCCACTCGGCCAACAAGCCGTTTTGCGATGGCACACACAAGAAGGTTGGGTTTGTGGGCTAAGGTGTCGATATTCAGGTGAGGCCGGCCTGCAAACGGCGGCTTCCTGCGCTTCCGGTGCTCACGTACGAAAAGTACGCTCCACTCCGGTTCTCGGAAGCCACCATTTTCGGCTCGGCCTGACCTGAATCTCGACACCTTAGCGGAACTGCCAATCCCCTTGTGGGGGGAGATCGAACTCCACCGTGGCCCAGCGCTCGCGTCTTTATCGGCCGCCCCGTATCGGCTAAGGGCAGGGAAACAAAATTTACCCAGCCGGACGACCATCAGAAATGACCGCCAAGACCAAGCCAAAGCCGCTGTTCCTCGGGATCGACACCGGCGGCACCTACACCGATGCGGTACTGTGGTCTGAAACGGAAGGTAAGCAAGAGGGGCCGAACAAGGGCAAGGTGCTGGCCAAGGCGAAGGCGCTGACCACGCGGCATGACCTGGCCGTCGGCATTTCCGGCGCGGTCGATGCAGTGCTGCAGAAGGCCGGCACCGATCCGACCGCGATCAAACTGGTCTCGATGTCGACGACGCTTGCTACCAACGCGCTGGTCGAGGGCCAGGGCGGCCGCGTGGCGTTGGTGATGATCGGCTTTTCGGAGGCCGACCTCGCCCGTGACGGGCTGAAGGCTGCACTCGGCACAGACCCGGTGGTGTTCTGCCCCGGCGGCCACGACGTGCATGGCAATGCGGCCAAGCTCGACCTGTCGGGGCTCGAGGCAGCGCTGCCGGAACTCGGCGTGTCGGTCTCCGGTTTTGCCGTTTGCGCTTATTTCGCCACCCGCAATCCGGCGCACGAGATCGCCACCCGCGAGCTGATCCGCGAAAAGACCGGCCTGCCGGTCACATCAAGCCATGAGCTGTCGGCCAAGCTCGGCGGTCCGCGCCGGGCGCTGACGACGCTGCTCAACGCCCGGCTGATCTCGATGATCGACCGGCTGGTGGCGGCAACCGAAGGCTTTCTCGAACAACGCAACATCGCCGCGCCCCTGATGGTGGTGCGCGGCGACGGTGCGCTCGTGTCGGCGGCGTTTGCCCGCCAGCGGCCGATCGAGACCATCCTGTCCGGCCCCGCCGCAAGCCTGGTCGGCGCCCGCCACATGACCGGGCTCGACAATGCCATGGTGTCCGACATCGGCGGCACCACCACCGACGTCGCCGTGCTCGACAAGGGCCGGCCGCGACTCGACCCGGAAGGCGCCACCGTCGGCGGCTTCCGCACCATGGTCGAGGCCGTCGCCATGCGCACCTTCGGCCTCGGCGGCGATTCCGAAGTGGCGCTGGAGGATGGCGCGCTCAACCCGAAAATCCTGCTCGGGCCCCGCCGCCTGGTGCCCTTGGCGCTGGCGGGGATGGCCCATGGCGCCGCCGTCACCGCGGAACTCGAACGGCAATTGCGGGCGCCCAATCCCGGCCGCATGGACGGCCGCTTTGCAGTGCGCACCGGTGTGCCGGACCGGCTTGCCGCTGGACTGACCGGCGCCGAAGCTCGGCTCTACGAGGCGATTGGGGCCGTGCCGCTAGCCGTCGACAGGCTTTTGACCTCCAACGCGCAGAACGCGACCTTGAACCGGCTGGTGTCGCGCGGGCTGGTGCACGTCGCCGGCTTCACGCCATCGGACGCCGCCCATGTGCTGGGCAAGCAGGCGAACTGGGATCCGGCCGCCGCCCGCCTCGGCGCCGAACTGTTCGCGCGCAAGCGCGACGGCCGTGGCCAGCCCATCGCCGCATCGCCGGAGGTGATCTCGGAGCGCGTGCTGGTGACGCTGACACGCTGGTCGGCGGAATACATCCTCGAAACCGCCTTCGCCGAGGACGGGCTCGATGGCGCATCGACTGTAGCGCATGCGCTGGTGCAGCGCGCCGTCGATTCGCACCCCGGCATTGCCCGGCTGAGCGTCGCGCTCGACCGCCCCGTCATCGGCCTCGGCGCTTCCGCACCGCTGCACTATGCCGGCCTGCCGCCGCTGATCGGCAATGAGTGCGTGGTGCCGGAGGACACCGACGTCGCCAACGCGCTCGGCGCCGTCGTCGGCCAGGTCAGGGTTTCGGCCGAGGCCCGGGTCAGCCAGCCCAAGGAAGGCCTGTTTCGACTTGCCTCGGGTGAAACCGTGCGCGATTTCCTCGACGAGGCGGCGGCGATCGCGGCAGCCGAAGCCGATGTCCGCGCCATCGTCGCCCAGCGCGCCAGGGATGCCGGCACCGACAGTGCCGAGATCGACGTCGCGACCGAATTCCGCGTCTCGACCGTCGAAGCCCAGCGCATGTTCATCGAGGCGCATGTCGTGGCGGTGGCCTCGGGAAGGCCAAGGATTGCGGTGTAGATTCAGGTCAGGCCGGCCTGCAAATGGCGGCGTCCTGCACTTCCGGTGCTCACGTACCCAAAAGTACGCTCCGCTCCGGTTCTCGGAAACCACCATTTTCGACTCGGCCTGACCTGAATCGCGCACGCCGTATGAAGCGATGTAAATGCTCGCCCTTCACCCTAAGCTGAATTGACCCGGCAAACCTGACATGCCAAAGGCCCGCAAAGCCTTTCATCTGGAGAAGCCTGATGACCGATCGCATCGAGATCGCCGGATTGCGGATTGCCCGCGAGCTGCATGATTTTGTGGCTGGCGAGGTGCTGCCCGGCACCGGCATCGAAGCGGCCGACTTCTGGAACGGCTTCTCAGTTATTGTCCATGACCTGGCGCCGAAGAACCGGGCGCTGCTGGCAAAACGCGACGCCATGCAGGAGAAGCTCGACGGCTGGTATCGCGACCATGGCGCGCCCATCAACATGGAGGCCTACAAGACCTTCCTGAAGGAGATCGGCTATCTCGTCCCCGAGGGGCCGGCCTTCAGCGTGTCCACTGAAAATGTCGATCCCGAAATCGCAGTAGTTGCCGGCCCGCAGCTGGTCGTGCCGGTGATGAATGCCCGCTACGCACTCAACGCCGCCAATGCGCGATGGGGCTCGCTCTACGATGCGCTCTATGGCACCGATGCCATTCCCGAAACCGACGGCGCCGGGAAAGGCAAAAGCTTCAATCCAGTGCGCGGCGCCAGGGTCGTTGCCTGGACGAAGAACTTTCTCGATGAGGCTGCCCCGCTCACCTCTGGCAAATGGGCCGGCGTGAACGGCCTGTCGCTGGCGCAAGGCGCCTTGCGGTTGAGCGCCGGCGCCGGCTCGACCACGCTGGCCAACCCCAGGCAATTCGCCGGCTATCGCGGCGATGCCGCCAATCCCGATGCGGTGCTGCTGGTCAGGAACGGCCTGCATATCGAGATCGTCATTGACCGCAACAACCAGATCGGCAGGACAGATCCGGCAGGCATCGCCGATGTCATCCTGGAATCGGCGCTGACCACCATCCAGGACTGCGAGGATTCGGTCGCCGCCGTCGACGCCGAGGACAAGGTCGTCGTCTATCGCAACTGGCTCGGCCTGATGAAGGGCGATCTGGCGGAAGAGATCACCAAGGGCGGCAAGAGTTTTGTTCGCAAGCTCAACCCCGACCGCGCCTACACCGCGCCCGCCGGCGGCACGCTGACCGTGCCAGGCCGCTCGCTGATGCTGGTCCGCAATGTCGGCCACCTGATGACCAATCCGGCGATCCTTGATCGCGACGGCAGCGAGGTGCCGGAAGGCATCATGGATGCGGCGATGACGGCGTTGATCGCGCTGCACGATGTCGCGCCGAAGGGTCGCCGCGCCAACTCCCGCGCCGGCTCGATGTATGTCGTGAAGCCCAAGATGCACGGGCCGGAGGAAGTCGCCTTCGCCGTCGAGATATTCGACCGCGTCGAAGCCCTGCTCGGCATGGCGAAGAACACCATCAAGATGGGCATCATGGACGAGGAGCGGCGCACCACCGTCAACCTCAAGGAGGCCATCCGCGCCGCCAGGGAACGAGTGGTGTTCATCAACACCGGCTTCCTCGACCGCACCGGCGACGAGATCCACACCTCGATGGAAGCCGGCCCGATGATCCGCAAGGGCGACATGAAGCAGGCCGCCTGGATTTCCGCCTACGAGGCCTGGAATGTCGACACCGGGCTCGAATGCGGGCTGGCCGGCCACGCACAGATCGGCAAGGGCATGTGGGCGATGCCGGATTTGATGGCGGCGATGCTGGAACAGAAGATCGCCCACCCCAAGGCCGGCGCCAACACCGCCTGGGTGCCGTCGCCGACGGCGGCGACACTGCATGCAACGCACTACCACAAGGTCGATGTCCGCGCCGTGCAGGCGGCGCTGAAGAACCGGCCCAAGGCCAAGCTCGACGATATCCTGTCCGTGCCGGTCGCGGTGCGCCCGAACTGGACTCCCGACGAGATCCAGCGTGAGCTCGACAACAACGCGCAAGGCATCCTGGGCTATGTCGTGCGCTGGATCGACCAGGGCGTCGGCTGTTCGAAAGTGCCAGATATCAACGATGTCGGACTGATGGAGGACCGCGCCACGCTGCGCATTTCCTCGCAGCACATCGCCAACTGGCTGCACCACGACGTCTGCTCGCGCATCCAGGTGATGGATTCCCTGCGGCGCATGGCGGCCATCGTCGACCTGCAGAATGTCGGCGACCCGCTCTATCAGCCTATGGCGGCCGACTTCGACAACTCCATCGCCTTCCAGGCCGCCTGCGACCTGGTCTTCAAGGGCCGGATCCAGCCCAACGGCTACACCGAGCCGGTGCTGCACGCGCGGCGGCTGGAACTGAAGGCACGCGCCTCGGACTGAGCCGAAGTTTCATTAGAGCCAAGGGCAAGGTGCCGCCGCTTGCGTTTCCAGCCCTTTAGACTAAGGGCGAGGAAGGCGTCACGCCGCCTGCGCCACGCGCTCCGAACTCATGCGGTAGGAAATCGCCTCGGCCAGATGGATGCGGCCGACGGTTTCGCTGGCGTCGAGATCGGCCAGTGTGCGCGCCACTTTCAGCACGCGATGATAGGCCCGCGCTGAAAAGGCGAGCTTTTCGCTCGCGTCCTTGAGCAGCGACAGGCCGGCGGCATCAGGCATGGCGATCTCCTCGATGACCGCCGGCGCGCAATGCGCGTTGGTCGTGGCGCTGACGCCGAGCCGTTCGAAACGTTCGCGCTGGATGGTGCGGGCCCGTGCCACGCGCAGCGCCACGGAAGCACTCTTCTCCGCCCGGTCGGGCCGGATCAGGTCGCTGGCCGACACCGCCGGTACCTCGATCCTGAGATCGATGCGGTCGAGCAGCGGGCCCGAGATGCGCGCCTGATAATCGGTGCGGCAGCGTTCGCCGCGCAGGCAGCGATAGCCCGGCTCACCCGCCATGCCGCAGCGGCACGGGTTCATCGCCGCGACCAGCTGGATGCGCGCCGGATAGGTGACCCGATGGTTGGCGCGCGCGATCATGCAGTCGCCGGTCTCCAGCGGCTGGCGCAGTGCATCGAGCGTCTGCGGCGTGAATTCGGGAAACTCGTCGAGGAACAGTACGCCGTGATGGGCGAGCGACACTTCGCCCGGCCGGGCGCGGATGCCGCCCCCGACCATCGCCGCCATCGAGGCCGAATGGTGCGGCGCGCGGAACGGCCGCCGGTCGGTCAGCTTGCCTTCGCCGAGTTCTCCCGCCACCGAGGCGATCATCGAGACTTCCAGCAATTCCTTCGGCGCCAGCGGCGGCAGGATCGACGGCAGCCGCTGCGCCAGCATCGACTTGCCCGATCCAGGCGGCCCGATCATCAAAAGGTTGTGCCCGCCGGCGGCGGCCACTTCCAGCGCCCGCTTGGCGGTCTCCTGGCCCTTGATGTCGGCAAGGTCGGGCAGGTCGCGCGCCGAGGCGTGGATGCCGGCTTCGGGGCGCGACAGCACCTGCGTGCCGCGGAAATGATTGGCGATCGCAATCAGGCTGCGTGGTGCCAGAATGTCAAAATCCTTGCCGGCCCAGGCCGCTTCCGGCCCGCAGGCGAACGGGCAGATCAGGCCCTTGCCCTCGGCGTTGGCGCCGATTGCCGCTGGCAACGCGCCGGCCACCGCGGCAATTGTGCCGTCGAGCGACAATTCGCCAAGCACGACGTAGCCGGCCAGCATGTCGCCCGGAATGGCGCCGAGCGCCGCCATCAGGCCAAGTGCGATCGGCAGGTCGTAATGGCTGCCCTCCTTGGGCAGGTCGGCCGGGGCAAGATTGACGGTGACCTTCTTCGACGGCATCGACAGGCCCGACGCATGCAGTGCCGCTTGCACCCGCTCGCGGCTTTCGGCCACCGCCTTGTCGGCCAGGCCGACGATATGCATGTTGACCTTGCCGGGCGCGATCATCACCTGCACGTCGACCGGCACGGCCTCGATGCCCTGGAAAGCGACCGTGCGAACCCGCGCCACCATTTTATGCCCCCGGATAGTTCGCTTGTGCCCTGGCGATCAAGGCGCGAGCGAGATCGGAGAAGACACAACCACAGATTTCGGGGTTAGGCAAGAACATTACAAGAACATGCGGTTGCTTCACGTAAGCTAAAGAATCTACCGGCAAGGACGCGCCGTTCATGAGTCGGCTTCGATCGGAAGCTTGGGTGATTAGCTGTCGCGCAACCAACGGAAAACAGCAAGGTCAGTGGTTGGGAAGAAAGCCCATCGCCGGTGTCGATCCGCACTGGGCCATACATCATTTCGATCAAATCAGGAACATTGCAGGAATACCCAGCCCCGCCGGTCGCGGCCGGGTTGTGCCCGGTTGAAAAAGCGGAACATGGTTAAGACAAAATGAAAACGGCTTACTTCCGCTTGTCCTCGACCGCGTCCCAGAACAGGCTGGCGATGTCGGCGCCGCCAAAACGCCTGACTTCGCGCACGCCGGTCGGCGACGTTACGTTGATCTCAGTCATGTAGTCGCCGATGACGTCGATGCCGACGAGGATGAAGCCGCGCGATTTCAGCGCCGGCCCGATGCGGGCGCAGATTTCGCGCTCGCGCGTCGTCAGCTCGGTCTTTTCGGCACGGCCGCCGACATGCATGTTGGAGCGGGAATCGTGCTCGGCCGGCACCCGGTTGATGGCGCCGACCGGCTCGCCATCGATCAGGATGATGCGCTTGTCGCCCTTGCGCACATCCTTCAAATAGCGCTGCACGATATAGGGCTCGCGGAACATCTGGCCGAACATTTCGAGAAGCGAGGCAAGGTTGCGGTCGGCCTCCAGCATGTGGAAGATGCCGGCGCCGCCATTGCCGTACAGCGGCTTGATGATGATGTCGCCGAACTCCTTGCGGAAGGCGGCGACTTCGAGCGGATCCTTGGTGATCAGCGTGTCCGGCATCAGGTCGGGAAACTCGGTGACGAAGATCTTTTCCGGGCTGTTGCGCACCCAGGCCGGGTCGTTGACCACCAGCGTCTTCGGGTGGATGCGTTCGAGGATATGCGTGGTGGTGATGTAGTTCATGTCGAAAGGCGGATCCTGGCGCAGCAGGACGACATCCATTTCCTCCAGATCGGTGCGCACCTTCTCGCCCAGCGAATAATGGTTGCCCTTCTCGTCGCGCACCTGCATTTCCTCGATGCGGGCAAACACCTTGCCGTCGCGCAGCGATAGCCGGTCGGGCGTGTAGTGGAACAGCTGATGGCCGCGCCGCTGCGCCTCCAGCGACAGCGCGAAGGACGTGTCGCCGGCGATCGACACGGTGGAGATGTGGTCCATCTGGACGGCGATTTTCAGCTTCATGGCAAGTCTCCGGCGGCTCGGATGGGCGACTGTCTTGCCTGTACAGGCTCACTGCCCGTCTGCCAATCGCGACATTTTGAAGATTGGCATCAGACAACCGCAAGCCCGGCCTGCCTTCCGATTGGAGACAAGGCGAGGCTGCGCGTCATCGCTTTCTTAAGCCTTGCCGTGCAACGGTAAGCCCGAATGCGCCCGGCCGAACTGACGCAGCGCCGGGCACTCGATGGAACAACGACCAATGAACGCCGTCACCGCCATCCGCGCCTCCGCAACCAAACAGCTCGAACTCACCATTCTCATGCCGTGCCTCAACGAGGCCGAGACGCTCGCCGTCTGCATCGGCAAGGCGAAAACCTTCCTCGACAAAGCGGGCATCTCCGGCGAGGTGCTGATATCAGACAATGGCAGCACCGACGGATCGCAGGCGATTGCCGTGGCGGGAGGCGCCCGTATCGTCCCGGTGGCTCAGAAAGGCTATGGCGCGGCCCTTTTGGGCGGCATCGCGGCTGCCAAGGGCCGTTTCATTATCATGGGCGATGCCGACGACAGCTATGATTTCGGCGCGCTGGAAGCCTTCGTCGCGCGGCTGCGCGACGGCGCCGACCTTGTCATGGGCAATCGCTTCCAGGGCGGCATCGAGGCCGGCGCCATGCCGCCGCTGCACCGCTACCTCGGCAACCCGGTGCTCAGCTTTGTCGGCCGCCTGTTCTTCCGCATCAAGACCGGCGATTTCCACTGCGGCCTGCGCGGCTTCAATGCCGACAGCATCAGGAAGCTCGACCTGCAGACAACCGGTATGGAATTCGCCAGCGAAATGGTGGTGCGTGGCGCCCTTGCCGGCCTGCGCATCGAGGAAGTGCCGACCACGCTCAAGCCCGACGGCCGCAGCCGGCCGCCCCATCTTAGGACCTGGCGCGATGGCTGGCGACACCTGAAGTTCCTGCTGGTCTACAACCCGCGCTGGATGTTCTTCATCCCAGGCACGGTGCTCGGCGGCCTTGGCCTGTTGTTCGCGGCGCTGCTGGTGTTCGGGCCGCTGCGCGTGATCGACAATCTGTCGCTCGACCTCAACACCTTCGTCGCCGCCTGTTTCATGGTCGTCACCGGCGTCCAGCTCATCACCTTCGGCGCCATTTCGCGATACTATGCCGAGATAACCGGTATCCTGCCGCCAAGCCGCCGTTCAGACTGGCTGACCAGAACCATCAGCACCGACCGTCTCGCCGCCAATGCTGGCATCTGCTTTGCCGGCGGCGTCTTGTTCTTCGGCTATGCCGTGGCGCGCTGGGCGCATCTCGGCTTCGGCCCGCTGAACGATTCCGAGATCCCGCGCATCGTCGTGCTGGGCCTGAGCCTGATCGTCATTTCCTTCCAGGTCTTCTTCTCGGCTTTTCTGCTCGGTGTCCTGGAAATACCGGTCAAGCGGCTGAAGTCTGGGCGGACCGGTCAATCGGGTGAACTGCCGGCCAATGAGTTGCCGACCGGCGAATCGCCGGCTAACCAACTGCCGGCGCGCGACGCATGAGCGAAGCATTGCCGGTCTTTGTCCGGACGCGCCTGTTCCGGTTCCTGACGGTCGGCGTCGGCGCCGCGTTGCTGCTGTTCGTCCTCTCGTGGCTCCTGGTGTCGCTGGGCTTTTCGCCCTTCATTGGCAGTGTCGTCGCCTATGCGATCACCTTCGTTGTCGCCTATAGCGCGCAGCGCGGCTGGACATTCGGCGGCCAGCACGATCATGCCAGCGCCATGCCGCGCTATCTTGCGCTGCAGTTCGGATGCGCGCTGTTTTCGGGCCTGGTGTCGCATCTGGCGGTCACCCGCTTCGGCCTGTCGGCGCTTGCCATGTCGGCGCTGATGACGGTTGCCGCAAGCACGGTGAGCTACATTCTGTCGTCGCTGTGGGTGTTTCCGGCGCGCGATTGATGCATGGCGCCCAAAAGTGGCGCAAAATCGCGCCGCTTTACGCTTTGTGAAGCGGCCGGCGCTAGCGTGCGCCGATAGACACAGGCTGAAAGCCCACTCCATGACCACCGCCCATACCGCGATGCTTTCCAAAGACGGGGTACGCGCCTCCTGGCGAGCGGACCTCATGCTGGCGCTGCTTGCCACGCTCGGCTTCCTTGTCGTCAACGCCTGGGCCGGGTTCCCGGCGCTGAGCAATACCGGTGGCGACAATGACGATCTGTTGCGGCTGGTCGAAGTGCGCGACCTCTTGGCCGGCCAGGGCTGGTTCGACCTGCATCAATACCGGATGGGCCTGGAAGGCGGCTTCGTCATGCATTGGTCGCGGCTGGTCGATGCACCGATCGCCGCCATTGTGCTCGGCGTATCGAGCCTGACCCGCAATGCCTTGCTTGCCGAGAACGTTGCGCAGGTGGCGTGGCCGGCGCTGCTTTTCGGCCTGACCATGGTCTTCATCATTCGCGCCGCGCGCAGCTTTGCCGGCGATGGCGCGGTGCTGCCCGCCGTCATCGTCGGCGCGGCAGCGCTGTATTTCATCGGTATCTTCGAGCCGGCCGCCCTCGATCATCACAATGTCCAACTGATGCTGACCGTCGCCAGCCTGAGTTTCCTGCTCGAAGCGCGTATGCGCAGGCCGGCGGCGTTGCTTGCCGGCCTGTGCGCCGCGTTGACCCTCGCCGTCGGCATGGAAACCGCCCCCTATGTCGGCGCCATCGGCGTCTGCGTGACGACGCTGTTTGCTTTTGACGCATCAGGCGAAAAACTGATCGCCAGGGATTTCGGCCTTAGCTTTGCCGGCGTCGCGGCGCTTGTCTTCGTCGCCACCGTCCCGCTATCGGCCTGGGGTCAGGCGCAATGCGATGCTTTCTCGACGATGCAGTTCGTCGTCGCGGCCCTTGCCGGAACCGGCCTTGCGGCGATCGCCTCGCTCGAAGCGGCCGGGCGCGGGCAGCGTCGGCTGTCGCTTGGCGTGCTCGGCGTCGTGCTCGGCGCGGTCTTCCTTTTGCTGTTCCCGCAATGTCTGGCCTCGCCCTATGCCGGGCTCGATCCGCGCCTGAAGACGTTGTGGCTCGATCATGTCGACGAGGCGCAGTCGCTGTTCCAGCTCGCCGCCCACGATCCCGCCGAGCTGGCGGCGCGCTATGCCACGCCTCTGGTGGCGCTGGTGCTGATGGCGTTGCGCCTGCGCCGTGGCGGCTGGCGGCGCCAGGACAGCCTCGTCGCCACGCTGCTGGTCGTGGCGTTCCTGGTCAGCGTCTGGCAAGTGCGCGGCTCGACATTCTCGATTGTCTTCGCGGTGATCCCGCTGTCGGCCTGGATTGCCAAGTGGCGGCAACGGGCCGAAACCAGCCCGTCGCGCGGCTCGGTGCTGCGGATGGCCGCGGCTTGGCTCCTCTCGGTGAACTCGCTCTGGTCGGGCGCCGCCCAGGCGGCGTCGGCGGCGCTCGCCACCGGTGTAAAAATCACCAGCGACGCCAGTGTCGGCGCGAGCGTCGACCCGTCCTGCCAGGCCAAGGCCACGTTCGCCACACTCGGCAGGTTGCCCGATACCACCGTGCTTGCAGTCTCCAATATCGGATCGCCGATCCTGGTGTACTCGGGGCATCGGGTGTTCGCCGGGCCCTACCACCGCAACGTCGCGGGAGACCTGATTGCGCTCGACGCGTTCCTCGGTTCCGATGCGCAAGCCAGGTCGATCGTCGGCGATCATCACGTCGGCCTTGTCGCGCTGTGCCGCGGCAACTCGGAAAGCCAGCTTCTGGCCTCCACCGCGCCGGACGGCTTTCTTGCCGGGCTGATGCGCGGCAACGTGCCGGAATGGCTGGAGCCGATCGCGGACACGAAGGGCGCCTCGCTCGAACTCTATCGTGTCCGGCCCAAGGGCTGACGGCCTGAAACAAGGGCTGGACGCACCGCGCGTCGATCCTTCCGAACGCGACGCGCTTTACCCGCGAATAATCGATTTGGGGATACGTTTCCTAAAGGGTTTGCTGCCAGTCTGAGGCTAAATTCCGAAGTCACAAAACAGGGACACCGATGCAAACTTCGTTTGGCACCGGTCAGGCAAACAGGGAGAGCACGGATCTGGCGTTCACCGATCCGTTGACCGGGCTTGGCAACCATCGCCGCTTCTTCGACAAGGTCGATCGCCTGATCAGCGACCGTGCCGACGACCCGGCGCCGTTTACCGTCGGCATTCTCGACCTCGACGGCTTCAAGCCGATCAACGACCTGTTCGGCCACAAGGCCGGTGACGATATCCTGATCCAGGTCGCGATGCGGCTGCGCGCCTCTATGGACGGCCATTCCACCGTCTGCCGCATCGGCGCCGACGAATTCGCCTATCTTTACCCGATGGTGTTCAGCGAGGAAGCGGCGGCTGAGAAATCCCGCATGCTGATCGAAATACTTTCGGCGCCCTATGATGTCGGCGAACGCACCGCCAGGCTTTCGGCCTCGGTCGGCTGCTCGCTGTTCTATTCGGGCGATGAGACCACCGAGATCCTCATCAACAAGGCAGAGACGGCGCTCTACCACGCCAAACGTTCCGGCCGTGGCCGCGTCGTCGTCTACACCCGCGAGATGGAAGAGGCGGCCAAGCGTGTCACCCGCATCGAACAGGCGCTGCGCCGCGCTGTCTCGGCCGGCGAGGTGGAGCCGCATTTCCAGCCTATCGTCGACCTCAACACGCGCCGCACCATCGGTTTCGAGACGCTGGCGCGCTGGACCGATCGCGATCTGGGCTCGGTGCCGCCAACGGTGTTCATTCCCATTGCCGAGGAGCGCGGCATCATCGGCCCGCTGTCGCAGCTGGTGCTGCGCAAGGCGACCGAAGCGGCCAGAAGCTGGCCGAAGGAGCTGTTCCTGTCGTTCAACCTGTCGCCCTCGCAGCTCGTCGATCAGAACACCGGCCTGCACATTCTGGCCATCCTCGAGCGCACCGGCTTCGATCCGCGCCGGCTGGAGATCGAGATCACCGAGACCGGCCTGATGAACGATCCTGCCTCGGCCGAGAAGATCGTCGAGGATCTCCGCCGCGTCGGCATCCGCGTTTCGCTCGACGATTTCGGCACCGGCCAGTCCTCGCTCGGCCGCTTGCGCGAATTCCATTTCGACAAGCTCAAGATCGACCGCGCCTTCGTCTCCTCCATTCTCGACGACCGCCCGTCCGAACACATCATCCGCGCCATTCTCGCCATGTGCGAGGGCCTCGGCATGGACGTGGTCGCCGAAGGCATCGAGCAGGAGGCGCAGGCCGATCGCCTGGTCCAGTTCGGCTGCGCCGGCGGGCAAGGCTATCTGTTCGGCAAGCCGGTCGATGCCGATGCTACGCTAGGCTATCTCCGCGATTCCTTCCGCGGCGCCTTGCGCGCCAAGGCGGTCTGACCGGCTAGCTCGAAGCGGCCGCGCAATCCCGATGGGGCAGCTGTGCGTCCGCTGCGGCGCATTGTCGTTTTGTCTGACATAAGCCCGCAATCCGTCGTTTCGCCCTTGCCCGCACGACATGTCTGGCTAGGATGCGCGCCGGCCTGACCACAGCGCCGCGTCCTTCAGGACGCGCAAAGGGCGCTGTCGGGGTCATGCGCAGGGAGAAAAAATATGATGCCATCGGCGCATTTTGCCGACCTCGAGGGAGCCTCGGTGCTGATCACCGGCGGCGGCTCCGGAATTGGCGCGGCACTGACCGAGGGTTTTGTGCGCCAGGGCGCCGATGTCGCCTTCATCGACATCGCCGACGGCCCCAGCACTGCCCTTGCCGACCGCATCGAGAAAGCATTTGGTCGCCGGCCGCTGTATCTCAAGACCGACCTGCGCGACGTCGAGGCCTTGCGGACCTCGGCAGCCAAGGCGGCCGACGCGCACGGCGAAGTCACCGTGCTGGTCAACAATGCGGCGCTTGACGAGCGCCACGCCGTCGAAGACGTGACGGTGGAATTCTGGGACAACAACCAGGCGATCAATCTCAGACCGCATTTCTTCACCGCGCAAGCGGTGGCACCGGGCATGAAGCGGGCCGGCGGCGGCTCGATCATCAACTTCACTTCGACGTCCTACATGATCAACCACCCCGACATGCCGGCCTACACCGCCGCCAAGGCCGGCATCCTCGGTCTGACCAAGGGGCTGGCCGGCAAGCTCGGGGTCGACGGCATCCGCGTCAACGCCATTGCGCCCGGCTGGGTGATCACCGAGCGGCAGAAGGAGCTCTGGGTGACCGAACAGGCGCTGGCCGCCCATGTCGCCAAGCAGTGTATCAAGCAGGTGATTCAGCCCGACGACATCGTCGGCACGGTGCTGTTCCTTGCCTCGGATGCCTCGCGCATGCTGACCGCGCAGATGTTGATCGTCGATGGAGGTTTCTTGTGAGCGAAGCGCCGGCGGTAGCCGCCGTCGACTGGGGCACGACCCGCATGCGGGTCTGGCTGATCGACAAGGGCGGCAAGGTCCTTGCCGAACGCCGTGGCGATGATGGCCTGATCACCGCCCAGCAAAAGGGTTTTTCGACCATTCTCGAAGGGCACCTCGCAGCCATGGCCGCGCCGCAGGCGCTCCCCGTCATCATCTGCGGCATGGCCGGCTCCCGCCAGGGCTGGCTGGAGGCGCCCTATGTCACCGTTCCGGCGCCGCTCAGCGCCATCCTGGCGGGTGCGGCACGGTTACCCGGCCAGCACCGCGACATCCGCATCGTGCCAGGCCTCGCCCAGCGTCAGATCGATGCGCCCGACGTCATGCGCGGCGAGGAAACGCAGCTTGCCGGCGCCGGCCTGCCGGCCAAAGGGCGCCAGCTGGTCTGCATGCCCGGCACCCATTCGAAATGGGTGTTGGTCGAGGACGGCGCGGTTGCCGGTTTCGGCACCTGGCCGACCGGCGAGCTGTTTTCGGTGCTTGCCGCGCACTCGATCCTGCGCCATTCGCTCGGCGAACATGCCAAGCCGGTCACCTCGGAAAATCCATTCTTCCGCAGCTGGTGCGAAACCGCATTGGCCGAGGGCGGCGATGTCACCTCGAGGCTGTTTTCAATCCGCGCCGCTGGCCTGCTGCAGGATCTAAAGGCCGACGATGCCGCCGCTTGCCTGTCCGGTCTGCTGATCGGTGGCGAGATCGCCTCGGCCAGCCGCCGCCATGGCGCTGGCGCCGAACCTGTCGTGCTTGTGGCATCCGGTGCGCTTTCAGCGCTTTACCAGGCCGCACTCGGCCTTGCCGGACTTGAGGTCCGCACCGTCGATGCCGACGAGGCCGTGCGTGCCGGCCTCATCGAAGCGGCACGCGAGAACGGCATGATCGCCAGAACCGGAGCAGCCCGATGAGCCAGACCGCACCTTTCCCAAAGCTCAAGCGCGGTCTGGTCGCCATCCTGCGCGGGCTCAAGCCGGACGAAGCGATCGCGATCAGCCAGGCGCTGTTCGATGCCGGCATCGAGGCGATCGAAGTGCCGCTCAACTCACCGGAGCCGTTTTCGTCGATCGCCCGGATCGTCGAAGTGTTGCCGAAAACGGCACTGGTCGGCGCTGGCACGGTGCTGACGCCTGCCGATGTCGATGGCTTGCACAAGGCCGGCGGCCGGCTGCTGGTCAGCCCCAACATCGATGCCGAGGTGATGGCGCGTGCGATGCAATACGGCATGGTGACGATGCCCGGCGTGTTCACGCCGACCGAGGCTTTCCAAGCGATCCGGCTTGGCGCCTCCGCGCTGAAATTCTTTCCGGCGAGCGTGCTCGGCGCGGCAGGTATTTCCGCGATCCGGGCGGTGCTGCCGGCGCAGACGCTGGTCGGCGCGGTCGGCGGTGTTTCGGAAAAGGACTTTGCCGGCTACAAGGCCGTCGGTGTGACGGTGTTCGGACTTGGCTCCAGCCTGTTCAAGCCGGGCATGAGCGTCGACGACGTGGCGGCGCGCGCGCATGCCGCCGTCGCGGCATGGGATGCAGTGTTCGGAGAAGCATGATGAGCGAAGCGATCGTCTCGGTTTTTTCCGACCACATCTGCCAGCTCGGCGAGGGGCCGAGCTACGATCCCGCCACCGATGTGCTGTTCTGGTTCGACATCGTCAACGGCCAGCTTCTGGAAAAACCCATGGCTGGTGGCACGCTGAAAATCCACGAGCTTGGCCAGATGGCAAGCGCCATCGCCATCATCGACGACCAGCGCCAGCTGGTCGCCACCGAGACCGGCCTCCATGTCCGCGATGTCGCGACCGGCAAGATGACGCTGCACACGCCGATCGAGGCCGACAATCCCCTGACCCGCTCCAACGATTCCCGCGTCCATCCCTGTGGTGCCTTGTGGACCGGCACGATGGGCAAGACGGAGACAAAAGGCGCCGGTTCCATCTACTGGTTTTTCAAGGGCGAACTGCGTCGCCTGTTTTCGGACATCACGGTCTCCAACTCGATCTGCTTTTCGCAAGACGGCGGGCTCGCCTACTACACCGACACCTCGACCGGACTGTTGATGCGGGTCGACTGCGATCCGGCGACCGGCCTGCCCACCGGCGAGCCGAAAGTATTCGTCGATCACCGCTCGTCCAAGGGTTATGTCGACGGCTCGATCGTCGACAGTGACGGTGTGCTGTGGAACGCCGTCTGGGGCGGCAAAATGGTCAAGGCCTATGCTCCTGACGGCACGCTGCTGCGCTCGGTCGCAATGCCGGTGACGCAGCCATCCTGCCCGGCCTTTGTCGGCAAGAACGCCGACCGGCTGGCAGTGACATCCGCCTGGAAGGGCAAGGACGAGAAGCAGCGCAAGCTCGATCCTCAAGCGGGCATGACCTTCCTGCTCGACATCAACGTCAACGGCCGTTTCGAGCCGCGCGTGCTGATCGCCTGATTGAACGCGGTCGGCGGTTGGTTGTCACGCAACCGTCCGACCCGGTCGGTTTCGCGGCAGCCGATTGCGCTTCCCATGCGATGGTAGGCGACGCCATCGCTGGAAAACCATGCAAATCCATGACGAGCCAAAAGACAAGACTGATCCTCGTCCACGAGCCGGAAAAAGCCTGCTTCGACCGCCTCGTCGCCGACGGCCATGCACCGGAGCGTGCCGCCGAGATCGCCTCCTATCTGGCGCAGTCGACCGATCTCGCCCATGAATTCGAAGCGCTTGCCGCTGCTTGCCAGGCGCGCGGCCTGTCGTTCTCGCCGGTGGCGCTGGACGATGCCGCGGGCGTGCTCGCCGGCGAGCATCCCGGCACGACGCTGGTCTGGACGCTGACCGACGGCATGGCCTATTTCCGGGGCAGCGCCGCACCCGCCTTGGCGAGGCTGGGTGGGTTCAAGACGATCGGCGCCGACGATGCGCTGTTTGCGCTCTGCCAGGACAAGTTCCGTTCCGGCGCGGTGCTTGGCGCGCTCGGTCTGCCGGTGCCGCAAGCCGGTCTTGCGCGCGAGGGTAAATGGCTGGTCGAGCCGCCGGCGTCGGCCGCCGGCTGGTTCGTCAAGCCCAACCGGCTAGGCGCCAAGATCGGCATCTGGGCGGATTCGCGTATAAGCGATCTCGGCCACGCACTGGAGCTTAGCCGGCGTGTGTTTGCGGCCTATCGCGACGATGTCGTCGTCCAGCCCTATGTCGCCGGCCGCAACGTGCGCGCCAGTTTCCTCGGCCTTGTGCCGGGCGCCGGGGTCGAAGCGCTTGGCGTGACCTTTGTCGATTCGGGTGCCGATTTCCAGACCATGGCGGACAGCCTGGCGCTTTACGGCGACACCGGCGAGGCGGCGAAGGCGGCCGGACATTATGCCGAACCGGAACTCGTTGCGGTCGCCGACAGCCAGCCGATCGCCGACGCCAGGGTTCGCGCGATCGCCGAGCGGCTGACGAGCGGGCTTGGCCTGCGCGACGTTTTTTCCATTGACCTTCGCGTCGAGGCCGACGACACGGTCCACCTTATTGAGTTCGAGGTCTGCCCCGGCCTGCCTTGCTTCGATTTCCGCGCCTACTGCCGCCAGCAATGGGATCTCGAGCTTGCCGACGCCATGGCCGAAACCGCTGCCAGCCGGCTACTCGGCCAAAACCACCATATTTGAACGCGCGGCGGCGCATCCGGAAATGCTCGGGGCGCCGCCACCAGGCGCAAGCGCCCGCGACGAGCGCCCGACATGACATGTCAGCCCGAGGCGAACCCGCTATCCCGGCATTCGCTCGAATTTCTGCAACGTGGGATCGATCGTGTCCCATGCATGGCCGCGGATGGCGTATGTGACCACCTGCGGGTCGAATTGGCCGGGGTCGTCAAGGCTGGTCGCGTTGACCGCAATCAGGTCCGGCATGGCGACGAATGTCAGGTAGACCGGCGTTCCACAGGTCGGGCAAAAGGCGTGGACCTTTTCGCTGCCGCTGTCGCCCGCTACCCGCCAGGTGCTCGCCTCGCCGGTGATTTTCATGTCGGCGCGCCGGCCGAAGGTCAGATAGGATCCGTGGCCTGTGCCTGCGCGCTTCTGGCAGTCGAGGCACTGGCAGTGGTTCTGGAAGATGGGCTCGCCGCTGGTTTCATAGCGGACCGAGCCGCATGCACAGCCGCCAATATAGCGCTTGGTCATTGTCGTTCTCCACTGGCCTGGTTCTGCATGATATCGCAAGGCATCAGGCCGATTTCGGCTTGGCGAAAAGGTCGATGCCGCTGCCGGTTTCGAGGAAGGATTTCATGCTGGACAGCACCGCCGGCCACCCCTGGCTGACGCCTTTCGCCATGCCGCTGCCGGCTTCGAGTTCGTCATGGGTGACGGTCAGCCGCACCATGGTGTCGTATTCCTCGATGCCGAAAGTCACCCGGCTGTATTGCGATGGATCGTTTGCCTGCGAAGCGTTCGCCCAGGTGATGACGAGACGGGTCGGCGGCGAGATCTCGACGACCTTGCCGACGAGTTCGACGGTCCGCTCGTCATTGGCGCGGATATGCTCCCATGTCGATCCCGGCTTCCAGTCGGAGACGTTCTCGTGGCCCCAGTAGCGTTTCGCAATGTCAGGCCTGGTTATGGCCTCGAAAACTTTTTGCGGCGTCGATTTGATGTAGGTCACGTAGACAAAGCTGGTCGTCTCTCGGGTCATTGGTCCTCTCCTTCGAGTTCTTGCTTCAGATCGTGCAGCAGGCTGAGCCGCTGCCGTTCGAATTTCCGCACCCACCGCTCGTAGACTTCGTGCAGCGGCACGGGGTTGATAAAATGCAGTTTTTCCCGGCCGCGCTTGACCGTGCTCACCAGGTTCGCCGCTTCCAGCAGGTCGATGTGCTGGGTGGCGGATTGCCTCGCCATGTCCAGGTTTTCGCAAAGCTGACTGAGCGTCTGCCCGTTCTTCTCGCAAAGAAGGTCAAGCAGCCTTCTGCGTGTCGGGTCGCCCAGCGCCTTGAAAACCTTGTCAGCGTCCATCAGCCTCACTCGTTGGCTTGCGAGGTGTAATATGCAGGTAAATACATGCATGTCAACTGGCAACCAACCTGGTCGCATTCGCCTTGGGCGAAAGCGGCTCTGGCTGGCAGTCAATTGTTGGATGGGCCGTGCGCCGGCCGTGTAGCGGTGGTTGTCGAAAGGGCTCCGCCCAGCTGTCGGCCAAGGCATAGTGAAACTGCCTGGCCTTCAAGCATCAGGTGATAGGAGCTAAGGGAAGGGCCCGCAAGACTTCGTCTGACGGGCCGCCAGGCTCTGGTCGATTGCCTCAGATGCCTTCGACGAGCACGATCTCGCCGTCGGCGACCTTCTGGCGGATGGCGACCGCGCGCTGGTATTCCGGCGAGTGGTAGCAATCGTGCGCCACGGCGAGCGATTCGAACTCGATGATGACGTTGCGTGCGCGTCCGACACCCTCGGCCAACTCATGCGCACCGCCGCGCGCCAGAAATTTCGCGCCGAAGCGGTCGAAGGCCAGTTTCGAGGCGGCGACATACTCCTTGTAGCCTTCGGCATCGCGCACATCGACGCGGGCGATCCAGTATCCCTTAGGCATTCTTCTTCTCCCTGTTGCTTACGCTGAGCGCATTTCGGCGACGATCGCTTCGGCCGCTTCTCGTCTGTTGGCCGACGCGACGATCGGCCGGCCAACGACGAGATGGCTGGCGCCGTTGCGGATCGCTTGTGCCGGCGTCACCACGCGCTTCTGGTCGCCATGGTCGCTACCCGCCGGCCGGATGCCGGGCGTCACCACCGCCATTTCGGGCCCGACGATGCGGCGCACCGCTTCCGCTTCCGCGGCCGAGCAGACGATGCCGCCCATGCCAGCATGCAGAGCCTGTTCCGAACGCCGCAGCACCAGCGTGTGCGGGTCGTATTCATAGCCGACGTCGATCATGTCCTGCTCGTCCATCGAGGTCAGCACGCTGACCGCCAGCAGGCAAAGGCCGCTACCCCTGGCCGCCTCCACCGCCGCCGCCATCGCCTTTGGATAGGCGTGGATGGTCAGCATGGTCACGCCCATTTTGACGATGTTCTCGACGCCCTTGGCCACCGTGTGGTCGATGTCGAGCAGCTTCATGTCGAGGAAGATCTTTGTTCCGCCGCTGGCCAGTTCCCTGGCAAAGTCGAGCCCGCCGGCAAAGGCCAGCTGATAGCCGATCTTGTAGAAGGAGACGACGCCGTCGAGTTCGCGCACCGCCTGTTCGGCCTCCTGCACGGTCGGTACGTCGAGGCCGACGATCAGTCTTTCCTGCATGGATTTGGCCTGTATCGTTTGAGCCTGGATGGATTTTGCCCGCATGGTATCGGCGATCACGCCTCGATCCGGGTCGACAGCATGCGCGAGGTTTCGATCAGCGTGCGACATAGGTGCTCCATCGATTTGTACAGTCTTTCGTCGCGGAAATTGCCGCCCTCGTCGAAGGCGCTGCCGCCTTCCGGCACCGAGCATTCCGGCGTCACCACCTCCATCTGGCAACGCACCAGCACGGCGCGCAGATGGTTGATGCAGCGGATCCCGGCAAAATGCCCGTTGGAGGACGAGCAGAGGCCAGCCACCTTGCCGGCCAGCGGCCTGACCGTCCGGCTGCCATCCCTGCGCACCCGGCTCACCCAGTCGATCGTGTTCTTGAGCAGCGGCGGGATCGAGCCGTTATATTCGGGCGTGGCGATCAGCAGCCCGTCATGGGCGATGACCAGACGGCCAAGTTTCAGGGCATTTACGGGAACGCCCTTTTCCTTTTCCAGATCCTCGTCGAGGATCGGCAGGGGATAGTCGGCGAGCGAGATGCGGGTCACCTCCGCGCCTTGCATGGCGAGCTCCTTTTGCGCCACGTCGGCGGTCCTGCCGCTGTAGGCGCCACTGCGCACCGAGCCGGCGAAGACGAGGATTTTCGGGATCACTGCCATTGGCCAACCTTGTTCCCGGACAGGTACAGCCAGAGGCGGATCAAATCAACGCACCTGCCCAAAAATCAAGGTCGAAATCCAGGTCGCTCCAGGGTGTGCTGAGATTGAGGTGAGGCCGGCCTCACCTGAATATCAACACGCCCTAATGCGCCTCGCGCCGGTAGATCCATAGCTGCGTCGGCGGAATGTTGCGGAAGATAAAATCGAAATGCTTGACCGTGTAGTCGCCACGGCCGGCCGGGATCGGCGACATCGGTCCGTAGGTCAGCTGCACGATCGGCCGTCCGGGCGGGATGCGGTCGAGCAGGCTCTCGATATAGGCGATGCGCTGGGCCACCGGAAAATTGAGCAGCGGCACGCCGGAAACCACGGAATCGAAGATCATCCCGCTCTTCTCGCCAAGCGTAGCGTTGAGGTTGAAGGCATCGCCCTCGATGACGTTGACGCCGGGATAGAGTTGCCGCAGGTGGCGGACGAAATCAGTGGAATATTCGACCGCATAGAGATTTTCGGGCCGCACCCCGAGGGCCAGGATGGCGCGGGTGATGACGCCGGTGCCGGGACCGACCTCGAGCACCGGCAGGCCGGATTTCGGATTGACGATCGAGGCCATCTTGCGGGCGGTGATCGAGCTGGTCGGGACGATCGAGCCGACCGTCTTCGGCTTGTCGATCCAGCCCTTGAAGAATTTGAGCTCGTCGTCGAACTTTTCGGCAAGTGCCTTTCGCAGTCCGGGACGTGTCATGCAAGCTCTCCTCAGCACTCCCCCGAGTTACTTAACACCTGAGCAGCGCAAGGCAAGGTGCGGGCAGACGCATGTCGTGGATAAGATAAGTTTCGTCGCGTCTCAAGACGCGACGCATTTCACGGAATCACGCGCCATGCCTTGAATTCCCGATCTATGCATGTCGTTGTCCCAAAACCGGTTCCCACTTTTGGGCGACAAGCATCAGGGCTCGCCGAAGGATTCGAAGAAATCCTTCATGCGGGCGAAAAAGCCACTCGATTGGGGCGAATTGTCCTGCGAGGAGAGCTGTTCGAACTCCTCCAGCAGCTCGCGCTGGCGGCGGGTGAGGTTCTGCGGCGTCTCGACCGCGGTCTGGATGTAGAGGTCGCCGACATTGGGCTGGCGAAGCACCGGCATGCCCTTGCCCTTGAGGCGGAACTGACGGCCGTTCTGGGTGCCTTCCGGCACTTTCACCTTGGTCTGCGTGCCATCCAGCGTCGTCACCTCGAAGGAGCCGCCAAGGGCGGCCGTCGTCATCGAGATCGGCACCTTGCAGTAGAGATCGGCGCCGTCGCGCTGGAAGAATTCGTGCGGCTTGACCGCCAGGAAAATATAGAGGTCGCCAGACGGCCCACCGCGCAGACCGGCCTCGCCCTCATTGGCAAGGCGGATGCGGGTGCCGTCCTCGATGCCGGCCGGGATGTTGACCGACAGCGAACGCTCTTCGGTGACGCGGCCCTGGCCGGCGCATTTCGGGCACGGGTCCTTGATGGTCTGGCCGCGGCCCTGGCATTGCGGACAGGTGCGTTCGATCGAGAAGAAGCCTTGCGTGGCGCGCACCTTGCCGTGGCCGTTGCACATCGAGCAGGTGACAGGCTGGGTTCCGGGCTTGGCGCCGCTGCCAGAGCATTCCGAGCAGGAGATCGATGCCGGTACGCGGATCTGCGCGGTCTTTCCCGCGTAGGCTTCCTCCAGCGAGATTTCCATATTGTAGCGCAGGTCGGCGCCGCGCTCGCGGCCGCCCGACGAGCGGCGCTGGCGCCCGCCCATCATGTCGCCGAAAATATCCTCGAAGATGTCGGCGAAGCCGCCGGCGCCGAAGCCTTGCGCGCCGCCATTCATGCCACCCTGCTCGAAGGCCGCGTGGCCGAAACGGTCATAGGCCGCGCGCTTCTGCGGGTCCTTCAGCGTCTCGTAGGCTTCGTTGATTTCCTTGAACTTATGCTCGCAGGAATGATCGCCGGGATTGCGATCGGGATGGAACTGCATGGCGAGCTTGCGGAAAGCGCTCTTGAGCTCCTTCTCGTCGGCGCCTTTCTGGACGCCCAGCGTTTCGTAGAAATCAGCTTTCATTTTTTCCCGCAGTCCGGATGTTCAACGTCTTGATGCATATGTTGCGTCGTTTGCCGGCACGTTGTCTCGATTTAGGAGCGGTGCTGCCCGGATGCTAGGGCCGGCGCGGTTCTGTCCGTCTTTTTCAGCGATTTTTTCCGCCAGGGTTGCAAAAAAGCCCGGCCTGCGCCGGGCTTTTCGCTTTATCTTGCCGTCAAACGGTTCAGGCCGACTTCTTCTTGTCGTCGTCCTCGTCGATTTCCTCGAAATCGGCATCGACCACGTCACTGTCCTTGGCGGCATCCGCCTTGGCGTCGGCTTCCGCCGCTTCCTTCTGCGAAGCCTCGTACATGGCCTGGCCAAGCTTCATAGAAGCCTCGGCAAGCGCCTGCGACTTGGCCTCGATGTCGGCCGCGTCATCGCCTTCGGCCGCGGCCTTCAGCGCCGTGATCGCATCTGCGATCGCCGTGCGTTCGGCTTCCGAGACCTTGTCGCCATATTCCTTCAGCGACTTCTCGGACGAATGCACCAGCGCCTCGGCCTGGTTGCGGGCCTCGACCACGGCACGCCGCTTCTTGTCGCTCTCGGCATTGGCCTCGGCGTCCTTGACCATCTTCTCGATGTCGGCGTCCGAAAGGCCACCCGATGCCTGGATGCGGATCTGGTGCTCCTTGCCGGTGCCCTTGTCCTTCGCCGAAACGTTGACGATGCCGTTGGCGTCGATGTCGAAGGTGACCTCGATCTGCGGCACGCCGCGCGGCGCCGGCGGGATGCCGACCAGGTCGAACTGGCCAAGCGCCTTGTTGTCGGCGGCCATTTCACGCTCGCCTTGGAAGACGCGGATGGTCACGGCGGACTGGCTGTCCTCGGCCGTCGAGAACACCTGGCTCTTCTTGGTCGGGATAGTCGTGTTGCGCTCGATCAGCCGCGTGAACACGCCACCCAGCGTCTCGATGCCGAGCGACAGCGGCGTCACGTCGAGCAGCAGCACGTCCTTGACGTCGCCCTGCAGCACGCCGGCCTGGATGGCGGCGCCGAGTGCGACGACCTCATCCGGGTTGACGCCCTTGTGCGGCTCCTTGCCGAAGAACTGCTTCACGATCTCCTGGATCTTGGGCATGCGGGTCATGCCGCCGACCAGGACGACTTCGTCGATTTCGCCAGCCTTCAGGCCTGCATCCTTGAGCGCCGCCTTGCAAGGGTCGATGGTGCGCTGGACGAGGTCGTCGACCAGCTGCTCGAACTTGGCGCGCGTCAGCTTCAGCGTCAGGTGCTTCGGCCCGGTCGCATCGGCGGTGATGAAGGGCAGGTTGATCTCGGTCTGCGTCGTCGACGACAGCTCGATCTTGGCCTTTTCAGCCGCCTCCTTGAGGCGCTGCAGTGCCAGCTTGTCGTTCTTCAGGTCGATGCCCTGTTCCTTCTTGAACTCGGCCGCCAGATACTCGACCAGACGCATGTCGAAATCCTCGCCGCCGAGGAAGGTGTCGCCATTGGTCGACTTCACCTCGAACACGCCGTCGCCGATCTCGAGCACCGAAATGTCGAACGTGCCGCCGCCAAGGTCATAGACGGCAATGGTCTTGCCATCCTTCTTGTCGAGGCCGTAGGCGAGCGCGGCCGCGGTCGGCTCGTTGATGATGCGCAGCACTTCCAGCCCGGCGATCTTGCCGGCGTCCTTGGTTGCCTGGCGCTGGGCGTCGTTGAAATAGGCCGGAACGGTGATGACCGCCTTCTCGACCTTCTCGCCGAGATAGGCTTCCGCCGTTTCCTTCATCTTCTGCAGGATCATGGCCGAGATCTGGCTGGGCGACTGCTTCTTGTCGCCGGCCTCGACCCAGGCATCGCCATTGTCGCCCTTGACGATCTTGTAGGGGACAAGCTTCTTGTCCTTCTCCGTCACCGGATCGTCATAGCGGCGGCCGATCAGGCGCTTGACCGCGAAGATGGTGTTTTCAGGATTGGTGACCGCCTGGCGCTTGGCCGGCTGGCCGACGAGACGTTCGCCGTCGCCGCTAAAGGCGACGATGGAAGGCGTCGTGCGCGCGCCTTCCGCATTCTCGATCACCTTCGGCTCTTTGCCATCCATGATGGCGATACAGGAGTTGGTGGTGCCGAGATCGATACCGATTACTTTTGCCATTTTTCTAGTCTCTCCGCTAAGCAGGCTCTCAGGACCCGTACAGGCGTTCCGACGAAAGCCCCTGTTCACAAGAAATTCCGTTCCGGCAACCGGCATTCCGGCGCCGAACGGCTTGGCGCGTATATAAGAACAGGCAGCATCGCGCGCAAGCATTCTGCGCAAGGCTTCCATGAACCTTTCCACCTCAGCCCGCGACTGATGTCCAGGTGCCGCATTGTGCGGCCCGGAAAGGAAGCCCCCATGACCATTAACCCAGAGGCTCTGAGGTCTCCGGGAACAACAGGAGCTCGGCGCGACCACCGCCTTCGGGACGAGGTCGACGCGCTGGGCTTCCTGTTGATTCCGTTGACCCTGCGTAAGAGCAGGCGTATCGTCAAGATGAGGAAAGCAGACAATTCGATCAGGGAAGAACGTGCCGGACCACCGCGCCTTGCCCTGGTTTGCGCGGTAACGCCGGATGTTTCTCCCGTGGCTAACGGGGGTAGCTTCATGTCTCGCGTCCGCGGCACGTTCGTGTCTTCTCTCAACAGCGGCCTGCGCCGCGCCATGCATCCGGTCGGATTGCTGGCGCTGGCGCTCACTGCCGGCCTGTGGCTGGGGGGCGCCGCGCAGGCGCAGGACACCCAGATCATCTATCCCGGCTCGATGGCGGTAACCGGATTTTCCGGCACCATCATTCCCAATTTCGACGAGGGCCTGCCGCCCGGCGTCGATCCGGTCGACGAAACCTTCATCGATACCACGCGCGCCACCTTGCGCGTGTTCGACGTCTCGCATCTCGGCGGGCCGGCCGCCGGCCAGCTCGTCTCCACGCCGCCGCCCTTCGAGGTGACGGCCGAACAGATCGGCCAGGTGTTCGGCCTCACATATGATGACGGCGTGCGCGACGGAGTTCCGTCGGGCGTCCCCAATCTCTATGCCGGCGCCACCTCGCTGCACGGCATCCGCATCGTCACCCCGGATGCCGACGGCGATGGAAGGCCGGAGCGGCAGCGCCGCGGCGCGGCCGGCGCCAGCTTCATGGATGGCCAGTTCGGCACTGAAAACGGTGGCGGGCAGGGTACCATCTGGAAGATCGACGGCATCACCGGCCAGGTCTCCAAATTTGCCGACATCGACACCAACAGCGGTCCGGGCATCGGCAACCTCACCTTCGATCCCATCCACCGCCAGTTCTTCGCCTCAGACCTCGACACCGGCCTGATTCATCGCATCAACGCCGAAGGCAGGCTGATCGACAGCTTCGACCATGGCGTTGCCGGGCGTCCGGCGCACGGGCTGGCTCCGGTCGCCGACGACGGTTCGGTGATGGACATACAGGGCGCGGCCTTCGACAGCGAAGACCCCGACGGCTGGGGCTACACGCAGGACGAGCGCCGCGTCTGGGGCGTCTCCTATCATGGCGGCCGGCTCTATTACTCGGTCGGCGAAAAGTCGGAAATCTGGTCGGTGGGCATTGCCCGCGACGGCAGCTTTGCCGGCGATCCGCGCTGGGAACTGACGGTCAGGGCCGACAAGGGCTATGCCGTCACTGACATCGCCTTCGACAACAGCGGCTTCATGTATTTGGCGCAACGCGGCCCGGTCGAAAACCGTTATGATTACAGTCAGTTCGCCGATTCCGGCAACGGCGAGATCATCCGCTACTGGCGCGAGAATCCGGACGATCCGGCGACGGAATCGGTCTGGGTCGAAGTGCCGCAGGAATATGCCGTCGGCTTCCCGCAAGGCAACCGGCAGTCGGCCGGCGGTCTCGACCTGCAATATGGCTATGATGCCGACGGCAATCTCGACACCTCGGTCTGCACGCAGACGCTGGTCAACACCGGCGACAAGCTACGCGACAATCCGGCGCTCGCCGAGCAGCTCGCCGCCGGCGGGCCGCTGGCCGTGCACGGCGTGCAGATCACGCCCAGGGAGCTGGTCAAGCCGGCCAACGTGCCGCCCTTCGGCTCCTGGTTCGTCGACTTCGACGGCTATTTCGAAGATCCCGAAGTGGAAGGCCATGTCGGCGACGTCGCGGTCTGGCATCCCTGTGAAGGTCGCGCCGGCTATTATGAAGAGATCCCGGGCGGCTATCTGCCCCCCTTCTACCCGCCGGACTTCCCACCGCCCGGCAATCTGCCTCCCTGTCTCGATGTCGAGGACGTCCAGTACTACTGCACGCCTTCCGGCCTCGAGGCCGATCTCTATCTCCATGACCATGCCGGCTTCGGCGGCGATTCGATCAAGGCTCAGTCCAGGACGCCAGGCGTCGGGGTGACTTCCCCCATGTCGCATGCGCCCGGCACGCCATACACGATCGGCATCACCGGCCACTATCCGGGCGACACAGTCGATGTTGGGCTCTGCTTCTACAGGAAGTCCGACAAGGACAAGGGTGGCTACTACCCTTGCTGCAAGATGACTTTGCCGCTCAGAACCCCAGCCGTCAGCTGCGAACGTTGAGGAGGGGAAGATGAAAAATCTCGCACTTTCCCCGCTCGCAACGAGCAACCAGTCAAAGCAGTCAACCGTCTTGGAGACGATCATGAAACCCCTGTCACTCGCCAGGCGCGGCGCGCGCTGGCTGATGGCGGCCGGTATCGCGGTCGCCACCCTGACCCCGGTGCAAGGCTTCGCCGAAGATGTCTACACCGTCATTACGGAGCCCAGACTCGACCTCGACAATCCGCGCATCATCAATCCGGAACCAGGCCGGGTCGTGCCTTTCTTCACCAAGAAGGGCACCCAGAGAGGCTGCGACTATGTTGTCTATTCCCTGAGCTTCGGTTTGCGCGGCGACCCGCAGGGTTTTGCCGACCCTGGCTTCGCGGCCAGACTGAAAAAGGCCCGGCTCGACTTCAAGGACCAGCTTCCGCACGGCCTTGAGATCGTCAACGTCAATGTGTCCGGCGACGGCACGGATGCGGCCGGCGGACCACTGCCGGGTGCAACGATCAGCACATCGGCAAATCCCAACGACACGGCGACGGTTTCCGATTTCCGGATTTCCGCCTCCGATCTCGACGGCGTCGGCGCTCCCAACGAGCGCGTCATCACCTTCCAGATCACGGCCAAGATCGACCATGCGGCGTTTCCTTCGCCGACCGTCGTCGACAACCAGGGCATGATCAAGGTGACGCCGGAAGCCGGCACGGGGATCATCATCCCGTCGCAGGATCCGAGCAGGCCCGACGACGGCGACTTCAAGACCGGCGAAAAGACCTCGATCAAGATCGATGTCACCAAGTGCAATCCGCCACCGCCACCTCCCGGCAAGGAATGCTTCAAGGTGGAGCGCGGCACGGTTGATTGCGTGCCCGGCGGCGGCGCCTTCATCTACCACATGCCGGTCGGCCCGGAGATGGGCGGCAAATGGGTGCAGGTGTCGACCACGACACCCGGCATCACCATCATCCCCGACACCCAGCTGGTGCCGGCGGGCGGCGGGGTGCTCAACTGGAAGATCGTTGGCGCGGCACCCGGCGATGTCATCCACCTCATCGTCACCGGCATCGAAACCTATGCCGGCCCGGAGGAAGGCTGGGGCCTGTGCTGCACGCAGACCATCGACATCGTCATCCCGCGCGACCAGAGATGCCCACCCAAGGACAAGGAACCGGACCTCAAGGTTGAAAAGCGTGCCGAAGTCCAGCGTTGCACGATGGGCGGCGGCTGCGACTTCACCATCAGGGTGACCAATGTCGGCACCGGTGCCTATCACGGCAAGATCGTGCTCGACGAGGTGACGCTGCCGGCCGGCTCCACGCTCGATTCAGGGCCCAATCCGCCCTGGGTCTGCGTACCCGGCACCACCCCGATGACGTGCACCTATCCGGTGACCACGCTCAATCCGGGAGCCTTCGTCGACCTCAAGCTCGGCTTCAAGCCAGCTGGCGGCTGGCAAGGCAGCGTGCTGCGCAACTGCGCCACCTACAATTATGCGGCCAGCGGCAAGCCGCTGTTCGGCAGCCAGTCGAACGATCGCGGCTGTGCCTCGATCCCGATCTGCCGGCGTGGCGATCGTGATCGCGAATGCCAGCCACCGGTCGAAAAGAAGGTCGACCTGATCCTCAAGAAGCGTGCCCGCACCGAGGTCTGCACGGCCGACGGCATCTGCACCTTCGTGATCGATATCATCAACAACGGCACCTTCACCTACAATGGGCCGCTGACGGTGATCGACAGCTATCCAGGCGGCGCGCCGGCCTCGTCGACCTTCGGCCCGACCCCGCCATGGACATGCGGCCCGACCGGCCCCGGTCAGTTCCGCTGCGACAATGCGGGCATCTCGCTCGCACCGGGCGCCTCGACACCGATCTTCGTCAAGGCGGTCATGCCGGCCGGCTATCAGTCCGACACGGTGGAGAACTGCGCCGAGGTGAAGGCCATCCCTGGTGAAACCGACCTCACCAACAACAAGGCCTGCGCCAAGGAACGCATCCGTCATCCCAATGGCGGCAAGCCCGCCTTGCGCATCACCAAGGTGTGCAATGGCTCGCTGGCCGGTGCCGCGGTCGTCTCTTGCCGCATCACCGTCGTCAATGCCGGCACGGCTGCGCCCACCGGTCCGGTGCGGGTCAACGACGCCGCCACGCTGGTGGCGGGCGGCGCGCCCGTCCAGATCCAGACCGTCACCCCCGACGGCGCGGAATGGGCGTGCGGACCGGTTCCAGCCAATACGCTGTCGTGCCAGATTCCCGGTGCCGTCATGACACCTGGAACCAGCCGCCACTTCGACGTGACGGTTTCGGCGAACGGCGAGTTCGAGAACTGCGCGCGGGGTTCGTATGGTCCGGCCCCCGGCGACGACATCGTCTATCCGATCGGCCAGGCCTGTGCCAAGGGCGGCGGCTCTTCGATCATCCGCGTCGAAAAGACCGGCGACCGCGAATGCAAGCTCGGCCAGCCCTGCTCGTTCGAGATCACCATCACGAATGACGGGACGAGCCCCTTCTCCGGTCCGGTTCGCATCGGTGATGCGATCGGCGTCGAAGGTCTCGGCAGGTTGGACGGCGTTGCGATCACCTCGATCGATCCGCCTTTCGGCTGCTCGCCGGAACCGGCGACCTTGCCACTGTCCTGCATTGCCAACCTGACGCTCGGCGCCGGGGAGAGCCAGGTGCACCAAGTCACCGTGGTCATTCCCGACGACGGCCGCCTGGCCAATCTGCAGGGCAATGTCAGCGGCCAGAACTGCGTCGGCGTCCTGTCTCCCGACACACGGGTGCAAGGCGGCGACATGCTCCCCGGCGACCAGGCCAATGTCCAGGGCGACCGCGGCAAGGCCTATGCGTGCCACCCCTTCACCATCACGCAAGAGGTGAAGAAGGAGTGCTCGCCAGGTTTCGTCATGAACGACGCCGGCAGATGTGTCTGCCCGCAAGGCACCACCTTCCGCAACGGCCAGTGCTCGCCCGACGGTGGCGTCATCGTCGAGCCAAAGCCGCGGCCCTGCGTCCTGCTCGAAGGTCAGATCCTCACCCAGGACGGACGCTGCGTCTGCCCACGCGGAACCGGGCTTCAAAACGGGAAGTGCGTCAAGACCGACAAGCCTGAGCAGTGCACCATCCGCGGTCAGGTCCACAATTCGGACGGCGATTGCGTCTGCCCGAAGGGTACGGAAGTCAGGGCCAATGCCTGCCGTCCGATCCGGCCGAAGCCTGAGCAGTGCACCATCCGAGGCCAGGTCCACAATGCCGATGGCGATTGTGTCTGCCCGAAGGGTACGGAAGTCAGGGGCAATGCCTGCCGTCCGATCCGGCCGCAGCCTGAGCAGTGCACCATCCGAGGCCAGGTCCACAATGCCGATGGCGATTGTGTCTGCCCGAAAGGTACGGAAGTCCGGGGCAATGCCTGCCGACCGATCCGGCCGCAGCCCGAGCAATGCACCATCCGTGGCCAGGTCCACGACGCCAACGGCAATTGTGTCTGCCCGAGGGGTACCGAGGTGCAAGGCAATGCCTGCCGGCGCAAACAGCCGCCGGTGGAGCAGTGCGACATACGCGGCCAGGTCCATAACAAGCGCGGCGAGTGTGTCTGTCCGCGCGGGACCGAGGTGATCGACGGCGCATGCCGCAGGTCCAGGCCGCAGGTGGAGGAGTGCGCACCGGGCTCGCAGATGATCAATGGCCAGTGCCAGCCGATCATCAGGCGGCACTGCCCGGAAGGCACGATTGGGCGCTATCCAAACTGCAGGCCGATCCGTGGCCAACTGGAGCCAGGCCTGCTGAACCCGAACGTCCTGCAGCAGCTGCTTCCGCGGCGCAGGACGCAAACTGACCAGCAACAGCAGGGCGATCCGGCTGGAAACATCCAGAACTTGAAGCCGTAACCGTCCGCGCGACACAACCAGAAACCCGCCGGAGCAATCCGGCGGGTTTTGTTTGGACCGGGGGCACCGGCAGCCGACATGGGCGGCACGTAGCCTGTGCAGCCAGCCGCCTGTGCACTCGACAAGTCACCTGCGGCGCATTAGGCAGTCGATTGAGTGGCCGGATGAGAAGGGCGCTCGGAAAGGCCGCGCCCATGAGCAAAAAAACCTTGATTGCACCCTCGGTGCTGGCATCGGATTTTTCCAGGCTCGGCGATGAAGTCGAAGCGGTGGTGGCTGCCGGCGCCGACTGGATTCACCTTGATGTCATGGACGGACATTTCGTCCCCAACATCACCTTTGGCCCGCCGGTGATCAAGGCGATCCGCAACCGTACCAAGGCCTTCTTCGACTGCCATCTGATGATCGCGCCGGCCGACCCCTATCTGGCCGCCTTCGCCGACGCTGGCTGCGACGGCATGACGGTGCATGCCGAGGCCGGGCCGCATCTCGACCGCTCGCTGCAGACCATCAGGAACCTTGGCAAGAAGGCCGGCGTGTCGCTCAATCCGGCAACACCGGAAAGTGCGGTCGAATATGTGCTCGACCGGCTCGATCTGATCCTGATCATGACCGTTAATCCGGGCTTCGGCGGCCAGGCCTTCATTCCGGCGATCGTCGACAAGGTGAAGCGGGTCAAGGCGCTGATCGGCGGCCGGCCGATCCGCATCGAGATCGACGGAGGTGTGTCAGCCGAAACCGCGCCGCTGGTCACTGCCGCCGGTGCCGACGTGCTGGTGGCAGGCGCCGCGATCTTCAAGGGCGGCAGTGTCGACGCTTACCGGCAAAACATTCAGGTGATCAGGACGGCCGCCGACAAGGCAGCTAGCTAGTCCACGGCGTTCATCCTGTCTTCAATTCCAATTGGCCGCCAACGGCTCTCATGCCCGGCAGGGTCCGTCAGAGTCTGATTCGCGAAGCATCGGGCCTGGACGAGAGGCTTGATTCGGTCCGTCTTTTGCGCGCGGCAGAAAAGACGATCGCGCGTGCACACAAGAAACAGATGATGCTGCGTGCATACAAAACATGTTAAGTTTCCGAAGGTTGTAGAAATACGCGAATTTGCATTGCTGAACGGCAAAATGCCGTATATTTCTTCGTGCTTAAGTACAATAGCGTGATCTTCTGCTTGAGCCTCCGAGGCCAGACGCGATATGGTACGTGTACGAAGGGGGATGCTTCGGACTCGAATTGCCCAAACATAATTTGGGGACAAGGAGTCGCTTTGACATACGGAGCTGCCAATCTGAACGACGACGGCGCAGGGCCCAAGAGCACGCTTGCCAGCACGGTCTATCACCAATTGCGGGATGACCTTCTCGGTGGAGTTCTTGAAGCCGAGAGCAAGCTGCGGGTCGAATGGGTGGTCTCCAAATATGGAGCCGGCGCTTCCCCTGTCCGCGAGGCGCTCAATCGCCTCGCCTCGGAAGGGCTTCTCGGCCGGCACGACCAGCGCGGCTTCTTCATCATGCCGGTCAGCGCGGCGGAGCTCGAAGAGCTGACGCGCACCCGTTGCTGGCTCGAGGAACGGGCTCTTCGCGAATCCATCGCCCACCGCACCGCCGAATGGGAAGAACAACTCGTGCTGGCGCTGCATCGCCTGGGGCGTGCGTCACGTCTTTCGCCGCAGAATCACTCGTCGCTCAATCCCGATTGGGAGAAGTTGCACCGCATCTTCCATCGCGTCCTGATTTCGGCCTGCCGGTCGCAATGGCTGGTGGGGTTCTGCGAGCAGCTTTCCGATCACGCCTACCGCTACCGGCAAATGGCGAGTGACAGCGAAAGCGCCCAGCGCGACGATTTCGGCGAGCATCGCCGGATCGCCGAATGTGCGCTGGACGGCAATGCCGACGGCGCCGTCGAAGCGCTGATCAATCACTACCAGCTGACCGCTGCCATGTGCATGGAACGCATCAGGCAATCGGAAGGCCTAAAGTCGGTCGCCGGCAAGGCCGCACGCGCCCGGCGATAGCGTCGGGTCCGGCAGTCTTTTGCAGCCATCCCTGCAGCCCATGGGCGCCACGGGCAAACACCTGTCCGCGGGTCTTGACGGCGCGGCCAAGAACCGCGAACTCTTCGCCGCCCATGCATGCCGCTCGAAAAGCATGCCCGGCGCCGCCGTCACTATCCCCGGGAAGACTTCATGAGCAACCATCTGTTCGACGCGTTCCGTTCCCGGATGCCGGCCCCCGATCGCTTGTTGATGGAAACCGATGATGGCCGCTCGCTGACCTATGGCGATATGCTGGCGCGGTCGGCGCAGCTCGCGCATGCGCTCTTGCAACTGGATGTCGAGCCGGGCGATCGGGTCGCCGTGCAGGTCGAGAAGAGCCCCGAAGCCGTCCTGCTCTATCTCGCCTGCCTGCGTGCCGGCGCCGTCTTCCTGCCGCTCAACACCGCCTACACGCTGGCCGAGCTGGAGTACTTCTTCGGCGACGCGGCGCCACGGCTGGTCGTCTGCGATCCGGCCAGGGAGGCCGACATCGGCGCAAAATCGGGCGCCGTCACCGTCACGCTCGGCCGCAATGGCGAGGGATCGCTGACGGATCAGGCCTCGCGATTGCCGGCGGACTTCCACGACGTGGTGCGGGCCAAGGACGATCTCGCGGCGATCCTCTACACCTCGGGAACGACGGGCCGCTCGAAGGGCGCCATGCTCAGCCACGAGAACCTTGCTTCGAACGCGCGGGTGCTGGTCGACCACTGGCGCTTCACGGCCGACGACGTATTGATCCACGCGCTGCCGATCTTCCACACCCATGGTCTGTTCGTTGCCACCAACGTCGTCCTGATGGCCGGCGCCTCGATGCTGTTCGAGCAGAAATTCGACCCGGCCCGCATCGTCTCGCTTTTGCCGCGAGCCACTGCTCTGATGGGCGTACCGACCTTCTACGTGCGCCTGCTGCAGCAGGACGGGCTGGACCGTCAGGCGGCGAAAAGTATCCGCCTGTTCATTTCCGGTTCGGCGCCGCTGCTGGCCGAGACGCACAAGGCCTGGCATGCGCGCACCGGCCACGCGATCCTCGAACGCTACGGCATGACCGAGACCAACATGAACACCTCGAACCCCTATGACGGCGAGCGGCGCGCCGGCACGGTCGGTTTTCCCCTGCCGGGCGTAGCGCTTCGCATTGCCGATCCCGACACTGGCAGGCCGCTTGCCCAAGGCGAGGTCGGCATGATCGAGGTCAAGGGACCGAACGTCTTCGGCGGCTATTGGCGCATGCCGGAAAAGACCAAGGCGGAATTCCGCGCCGACGGCTTCTTCATCACCGGTGATCTCGGCATTGTCGACGCCGACGGCTACGTCCACATCGTCGGCCGCGGCAAGGACCTGATCATTTCCGGCGGCTACAACATCTATCCGAAGGAGCTCGAAAGCGAGATCGACGCGCTTGACGGGGTAACCGAAAGCGCTGTCATCGGCGTTGCCCATCCCGATTTCGGCGAAGGCGTCACCGCTGTCGTCGTGCGGTCGCCGGCTTCGAACATCACCGGCGCCGAAATTCTCGGCGCCATCGCTGAACGCGTCGCAAAATACAAGCACCCGAAGCAGGTGATCTTCGTCGACGAATTGCCGCGCAACACCATGGGCAAGGTGCAGAAGAACCTGCTGCGCGATACCTACAGGGGTCTCTACACATCGTAAGCCTGGACGTGCGCAGGCAGCTCGTCAGCCGGGGTACAGCAGCTCGACGACATGCTCGGCGATCGCCAGGCTTGCCGTCAGGCCGGGGCTCTCGATGCCGAACAGATTGACGATCGGCCCTGTGCCATGGTCGGCCGGACCCTGGATCATAAAGTCGGCCGCAGGCTGGCCCGGGCCGGACAATTTTGGCCGGACGCCGGCATAGGCCGGCTGCAAGGCGCCGTCGGCAAGATCGGGCCAATAGCGCCTGATCTCGCCGTAGAAGGCCGCACCACGAGCAGGGTCGACCGTATAATCCACGCTGTCGATCCATTCGACATCCGGACCGAAGCGCGCGCTGCCGCCCAGATCGAGGGTGAGATGGACGCCGAGGCCGCCATTGACCGGCACCGGATAGATCAGCCGCGAGAAGGGTGACCGGCCCGAGAGTGAAAAATAATTGCCGCGCGCCAGCCATCGCTGCGGAACAAGGTGTTGCGGAAAACCTTCGATGCGGCCGGCGAGAGCCTGCGCATCGAGGCCCGCGGCGTTGACGAAGGCGCCGGCCTTCAGGGCGAAGCCCTCGCCATCGGCATCGCGCGTATCGATCCGGATCCCATCGGCTTCGATCGCCGCTCCGGTAACGGACGTGACCAAGGCGAAGGATACACCGGCGGCCTCGGCGTCGCCGCGCAGCGACAGCATCAGTGCCTGGCTGTCGATGATGCCGGTCGATGGCGACAGCAACGCGCCGGCGCATTCCAGCGCGGGTTCGAGGCTCTCGGCTTGTGCCTGCGTCAAGATTTCGAGATCGCCAATGCCGCAACTGTGCGCGTTGGCCCTGATCGCATCCAGCCTGTCCAACTGGCCCGGTTCGACGGCGACGATCAGCTTGCCGGTGCGCGCATGGGCAACATTGTGCTCGCGGCAATAGGCATAGAGCCGCTGGCGGCCTTCGACGCAGAGCCGGGCTTTCAGGCTGCCCGGCGCATAGTAGAGCCCGGCATGGATGACTTCCGAATTGCGCGAACTGGTGACGGTGCCGACCGCGCCGGCCTGTTCGACCACCAGCACCTCTCGGCCCGACAGGGCGAGCGCCCTGGCGATGGCGAGCCCGACGACACCTGCTCCTGCAATGACGCAATCGATGTCATGCATGGCCTGATATCACCCAGCGCTGTTGAAGCCTGCAAAAACCTTCTCGCCGCCGATCCAGACGCCTCTGATGTCGAGACCGTCCGACAGCGCAACGATATCGGCTGCCGTGCCGTTGGCGAAGCGCCCGAGCCGGTGCGACTGGCCGATCGCTTGTGCCGGATAGAGCGAGGCCATGCGCAAGGCCTCGGAAAGCTCGACCCCGACGACGCGGTGGATGAAGCGCACAGCCGAGATCATGTCGAGATCGGCACCCGCCAGCGTGCCGTCGGCAAGCCGCAGGCTGCCATCCCTGCGGTAGATGGTGCGGCCGTTGAGCGTGAACGAGGTCATGTCGGTGCCAATCGGCGCCATGGCGTCGGTGACCAGCACGATCCGGGCCGGTCCCTGCTTGGCCCGCAGCGCGATCTTGATAGTGGCGGGATCGACATGGATGCCGTCGGCGATGAGGCCGGCCGACAGGGAGCCGATATCGATGGCGGCACCAGCCAGTCCGGGCTCGCGGTTGCCGATCTGGCTCATCGCGTTGAACAGATGGGTGACCATCGAGGCACCGGCCTCGGCAAAGGTGCTGGCCATGGCGTAGCCGGTGTCGGAATGGCCGAGGCTGACGATGACGCCGGCCCTGGTCAGCGCCGAGACGCGCGCCGGTTCGACGGATTCTGGTGCGATGGTGGTCAAAAGGACCGGCAGTTTCTGCCGCGCCGCGATCAGCTTCGCCTGGTCGGCGTCAAGCATCGGCCGGATCAGCGCCGGATCATGCGCGCCCTTGCGGGCGATCGACAGATGCGGGCCTTCGAGATGCAGGCCGAGGAAACCCGGCAGCTTCCGCAGCGCCGCAGCTTCACCGGCGGCGGCAGCGGCAGCGGTGATGTCGGGCGTGTCGGTGATCAGCGTCACCAGAAGCGCCGTCGTGCCGAAGGGCGCATGCGCCCGGCAGATGGTTTCGAGCGAGGCGACATCGGGGTGGTCGTTGAGCATGACGCCGCCGCCGCCATTGACCTGTAGGTCGACGAAGCCGGGCGCCAGCATGCCGCCGCCGGTCGCGACGACGCGGATGTCGGAGGCAATGGCGCCGGCGGGCAGGATGGCCTCGACGAGGCCGTCGCGCACGACAAGTGCGGCGCCGTCATGCCAGTCGTCGCCGTCGAAAATGCGGGCGCCAGTCAGGGCGAAACGGTCGCTCATACGGTCTCCGTCACCTTGCGAAGATTGCGCGGCGTGTCCGGATCGAGGCCGCGATGGCGGGCAAACGCCTCGACGAACATATAGAAGGAGACGATCAGCGTCAGCGGATCGGTCAGCGGATGGCCCGTGGCGACATGCGGCAGGCGCACGGCGCGCTGGGCAAGTGCGGAGGTGACGAACACCGGCGCGCCCTTGGCCGCCAGGCTGTCGGCGGCCTCGGCGACCGACGGCTCCGATGCGTCACGCGCGGCCAGCGCCAGCACCGGAAAGTCCGGGCCGATCAGCGCCAGCGGGCCATGCATGACTTCGGCCGCACTATAGGCCTCGGCATGCATGCCGCAGGTCTCCTTGAACTTCAGCGCCGCCTCGTTGGCCATCGCCGCCGACGGGCCGCGGCCGAGGATGAACAGCGACTTCTGCTTCTCGATCGTTTCGGACAGCACCGTCATCCAGTCGCAGGCGATCGCCTTGCGGAAATGCTCGGGCAATTGGAAGAGCGCCGCCAGCAACGCCTCGTCGCCAGTGGCATGCGCCATCAGGCCAAGGCCGGCGACGGCGGAATTGATGAAGGTCTTGGTCGCCGCGACGCTGCGCTCCGGCCCGGCCAGGATATCGATGGCATAATCCGACGCGCGCGCCAGCGGCGAATCGGCGGTGTTGGTGATGGCGATGGTCAGTGCGCCACCGGCCCGCGCCGTCTCGGCCATGGCGACGATGTCGGGGCTCTTGCCCGACTGCGAGATCGCCAGGCAGGCCGAACCGCCGAGCCTGAGCTCGGCCCCATAGATCGAGGCAATCGACGGACCGACCGACGCGACTGCAAGGCCTGCGGTCAGCTCGACGGCATATTTCATGAAGGTGGCGGCATGGTCGGACGAACCGCGCGCCACGGTGACGACAAACTGCGGGTCGCGTTCGCGGATGCCGCGCCCGGCCTCGGTCAGCACGGCGCCGGAGCCGTCGAGCAGGCGGGCGACAGCCAGCGGGATCTCTTCGATCTCGCGCCGCATATGGGTCATTCCAGCCGACTTGGTCGGCTCAGTCGGCATTGTCGACTCTGTACTCATGGTCGGCCCTCTTCGCTCGGCCCTGTCAGCCGCAGTTCGGCGACGAAATCATAGGCGTCGCCTCTGTAGATGGAACGGGTGAATTCGATCACCTTGCCGCTCGCCAGATAGGAGATGCGTTCGATGTGCAGGCCGGCAATGCCCGGCGGCACCTCGAGCAGGCGCGCGTCGCCGTCGCCGAGGTTGGCGGCGGAGATGCGCTGCACCGCCCGCACCGGCCGGTTGCCGGTCAATTCCAGGGCCGCATAGAGCGAGGAACCTATTCCCGCCGGGTCGGGCAGCACGCTGGCCGACAGCGAGGCGCGTTCGATCGCCAGCGGCGTGTCGTTGGCGATACGCAGGCGCGCCACCCGCGCCACCAGTTCGTTCGACGACAGGCCGAGCACCATCATCTCGTCGGGCGAGGGCGCATAAAGGCCGCGGTCGAGCCAGGCCGAACGCACCGCCATGCCGCGCCGCGCCATGTCCTCGGTAAACGAGGTCAGCCGCGACAGCGACTGCTCGACGCGCTCCATGCGCGGCGCCACGAACGTTCCGGAGCCATGGCGTTGCACCAGGATACCGCCCTTGACCAGGTCCTGCACCGCCTTGCGTACGGTGACGCGCGAAATGTCGGCCTTGCTTGCGATGTCGCGCTCCGAGGGCAGTGCGTCACCCGGTCCGATCAGGCCGCGATTGACTGCGTCCTCGATGCTTTTCCTGAGTTGCAGATAAAGTGGCGCGCCGCTTTGCGACGACTGTTTCAGAGTGGCGAAGATCTGGTCGGCGGCATCATTCATCGAGCCGCCTCCGTTGGCCGGGCGAAAAGGCGCGCCGCCATCTGCACGGCGCCGCCCAATGCATCGTCGAGCGGCGGCTTCAGCAGCGCCCGGTAGCGGGCCGACAGGCGCGGCGCGTAAAGCGGCGCCAGGCCGCCGAGCAGGCACAGCGGCGCGTCATCCGCAAGGTCGAGCGCGCCGAGCGCGGCTTCGACATCGGCGACCACCCTGTCCAGGATCCAGTTGGCAACGCTGTCGCCCTTTTCGGCATGCTCGAAGACCTTGGGCGCGAAGCCGCCGAAATCGCCGGGCTTGGCATTGGTGGTGAATTCGACCACATCCTGCGGATTGTTGCGGAAGACCGCCAGCATCCTCTGCGTCAGCGGCGAGCCCTCGCGGACGCCGTCATAGGCAAGCAGCGTCTGTTCGAGCAGGTCGCGTCCGATGCGGGCGCCGCTGCCCTGGTCGCCGACCTGAAAGCCCCAGCCGCCGATGGCGCGCGACTTGCCGTTCTTGCGCGCCATATAGGCGGTGCCGGTGCCGAGGATCGCCATGGCGCCGTCGCCGGAGCCGACAGCCCCTTCCAGCGCGATCTCGGCGTCGGTCTCGACACGGCTGATGCTGAACGGCAGGATCGCTTCGAGCTGCTGCCGGTAGGTGCCGACATTGGCGCCGGCAAGGCCGAGAATGGCCGGTGTCTGCGGGATCAGCTCCGGATCTTGCCCGGCGGCAATGAACGCCTGCCGTGCCGCCTCGACGATGTTCGACCGGGCGCCGGTGAGATCGGTGCGGATGTTGGCGGCGCCGCTCTTGGCGCGGCCAATGACGGCGCCATCCGCAGTTGCCAGGGCGGCCCTGCAGCTGGTGCCGCCGCCATCGATACCGAGCACGAAATTCACGCGTTTTCTCCTCCGGGCGGATAATACCAATAAAATACCAATAGCCAAGGCTTAATTTCCGTTTCAAAAAGATTAAGCCGTATTTTATTGAAAAACCTAGGCATTTCGTCGGCTCAGTGATTTCTAGCCAGCGAATTCGTTAATGCATGTGGACAAGTGGTATTTTTTTGGTATTGTTTCTCCATTGGAGGAACCGGGATGGCCGAAACGCGCACCGAAGCGCTTCACCAAAATGCCGAGGGGCTGGATATCCAGGTCCCGGACGCCATCCTTTCTTATTTGGCCGACGCGCAGATCGAGGCTGCAAAAGTCGTGCGCCAGGCCATCCCCTCCATCGCCAGGGCGGCCGAGATCATCGCCGGCAAGTTGAGCAGCGGCGGCAAGCTTGCCTATGCCGCGGCCGGCAGTTCAGGCCTGATGGCGCTGGCCGATGCGCTTGAGCTTCCGGGCACCTTCGGCATTCACCGTGACCGCATCGCCATCCTGATCGCCGGCGGCGACGAAGCCTTCCGGACATTGACCGGCGGTCCAGAGGACGACACCGAGGAGGCGGCAGCAGCCGTCATCAACGCCGGCATCGGCGAGGGCGATTGCCTGATTGCCATTTCGGCCAGCGGCACGACGCCTTATGCGGTGCGGGCTATCGAGGAGGCCGCCCTTTGCGGGGCCGCCACCATCGGCATCGCCAACAACCGGGACTCGGCTCTGCTGCGGCAGGCGGAAACCGCGATCCTGCTCGAAACGCCGCCGGAACTGATTGCCGGTTCGACGCGCATGGGCGCGGGCACCGCCCAGAAGATCGCGCTCAACATGCTGTCGACTCTGACCGCCGTCCATCTCGGCCATGTGCATGATGGCTACATGGTCAACCTGATGGCCGACAACATCAAGCTGCGCGACCGCGCGGCGCGCATCGTCGCCGCCGTCAGCGGGCGCGGCAGGGACGAAGCGGCCCGCCTGCTCGAGAAGAGCGGCGGCGCGGTCAAGACCGCCATTCTGCTCGCCGCCGGCGCCGACAGCGCCGATGCGGCGGAGAAACTGCTGGAAGGAACCGGCCAGAAGCTGAGGCCGGCGCTTTCCGCGATCGAGGGGAGCAAGGGGCGCGCTGCCTCTGTTCTCATCAAAACCGAACCTGAAAAAGGTCAACAGGGAGACTGAGCATGACAACGAAACTACTGACGGCACTGCTTCTGGGCACCAGCATTCTCGGCTCGGCCGGGGTGGCTTATGCCGGCGACGTAACGCTCAACATCGAAAGCTGGCGCGGTGACGACCTTGCCATCTGGAAGGACAAGCTGATCCCGGCCTTCGAAGCCAAGAACCCGGGTATCAAGGTGGTGTTCGCACCGTCGGCGCCGACCGAGTATGACGCCGCCCTTGGCGCCAAGCTCGCCGCCGGCTCGGCGGGCGACCTGATCACCTGCCGCCCGTTCGACAAGTCGCTTGAACTGTTCAAGAAGGGCAACCTTGCCGACCTCTCGGCGCTGCCCGGCATGGACAATTTCTCGCCAGTGGCCAAGTCCGCCTGGCAGACCGACGACGGCAAGGCGAGCTTCTGCGTGCCGATGGCCTCGGTCATCCACGGCTTCATCTACAACAAGGACGCCTTCGACAAGCTCGGCATCAAGGTGCCGGAGACCCGCGACGAGTTCTTCGCCGCACTCGACAAGATCAAAGCCGACGGCACCTACATCCCGATGGCGATGGGCACCAAGGATCTCTGGGAAGCCGCGACCATGGGCTACCAGAACATCGGCCCCAACTACTGGAAGGGCGAGGACGGTCGCGCTGCCTTGATCAAGGGCGAGCAGAAGCTGACCGACAAGGACTGGGTCGCGCCGTATGAGGAACTGGCCAAGTGGAAGCCGTATCTCGGCGACGGCTTCGAAGCACAGACCTATCCGGACAGCCAGAACCTGTTCACGCTTGGCCGCGCCGCCATCTACCCGGCCGGTTCGTGGGAAATCGGCCTGTTCAACACCCAGGCCCAGTTCAAGATGGGCGCCTTCCCGCCTCCGGTCGAGAAGGCCGGCGATACCTGCTACATCTCCGACCATACCGATATCGGCATGGGCCTGAATGCGGCTTCGAAGAACGCCGATGCGGCCAAGACTTTCCTGTCCTGGGTCGCCTCGCCGGATTTCGCCACCATCTACGCCAACGCGCTGCCAGGCTTCTTCAGCCTGAACTCCTCGCCGGTGAAGATGGCAGACCCGCTGGCGCAGGAATTCGTCTCCTGGCGCGGCAAGTGCAAGTCGACGATCCGCTCGACCTACCAGATCCTGTCGCGCGGCACGCCGAACCTCGAAAACGAGACGTGGGTTGAATCGGCCAACGTCATCAACGGCACCGACACCCCGGAAGCTGCGGCCAAGAAGCTGCAGACCGGCCTCGATAGCTGGTACAAGCCGGCGAAGTAAGAGCTCAGGCAACGAGATCGGCCGGGCGTACGCCTGGCCGGTCTCGGACTACACTGGTTCTTCAGATTGCGCCCGTTCAGATAGCGATTGTCGGCACCGCCTCTCGGCCTTACCCTTGCTTTTCTTGGGGAAGGCTAGCTGATCAGTCGCAGGCCTTTGTTCTTGCCGCACCGGGCAAGAATGTTCGGGCCGTGCATCGAGGCATCATCTAGATCAACACCCATTTGGAACCGAGAGACGGCGAGGACCGAACTCATGGCCGCAGACACACGACCGAAAAGACCGTTCCGTTGGCACGTTGGCGTCTTCCTGGCGCCGGCGGTGCTTGTCTATACGGCGATCATGATCCTGCCGCTGGCCGGCACACTGCAGCTGTCGCTGTTCCGCAACATCGAGCAGCACCAGGTGTTCGTCGGGCTGGAAAACTTCCGCACGTTGTTCGGCGACCCCAACTGGTCGGTGAATTTCTGGAACGCCCTGAGGAACAACACCTGGTTCTTCATCATCCACATGCTGGTGCAGAACCCGATCGGCGTCATGCTGGCTGCACTTCTGTCCAGCCCGAGACTGAGATTCTCGGCCTTCTACCGCACGGCGATCTTCGTGCCGACCATCCTGTCCTTCGTCATCGTCGGCTTCGCCTGGAAGCTGATCCTGTCGCCCTTGTGGGGCGTGGCGCCGCATCTCCTCGATCTCGTCGGCCTGAAAAGCCTGTTCACGCCCTGGCTGGGCAAGGAAGAATACGCGCTGACGGCGCTCAGCCTGATCTCGGTATGGCAGTTCGTCGGCATCCCGATGATGCTGATCTATGCCGCCCTGCTGTCGATCCCCGAAGAGGTGATCGAGGCAGCCGAATGCGACGGCATCACCGGCATGTCGCAGTTCTGGAAGATCAAGCTGCCGCTGATCCTGCCGTCGATCGGCATCATCTCGATCCTCACCTTCGTCGGCAATTTCAACGCCTTCGACCTGATCTACACCGCGCAAGGCGCGCTCGCCGGGCCGAACTATTCGACCGATATTCTCGGCACTTTCCTCTACCGCGCCTTCTTCGGCTTCCAGTTGCAGGTCGGCGACCCCAACATGGGCGCGGCGATCGCCACGATGATGTTCCTGATCATCCTTGGCGGCGTCTGCGTCTATCTCTTCCTCGTGCAGACGCGCCTGCGTCGCTACCAGTTCTGAGGGGCAAGAGATGAGCACCGCCACCCGTTCCCTGCCCCGCACCATCGGCGCCCACGCGATCCTGTTGACCTATACGGCGATCGCGCTGTTTCCGGTGATTCTCGTCATCATGAATTCGTTCAAGTCCCGCGCCGGCATCTTCGGCGCGCCGCTGACACCGCCGACGCCAAAAACCTTCGACCTGATCGGCTACACCACCGTCATAGGCCAGGGCGATTTCATCCACTATTTCCAGAACAGCCTCGTCGTCACCGTCGCTTCGCTGTTCTTCGTGCTTCTGTTCGGCGCCATGGCCGCCTTCGCGCTGTCGGAATACCGCTTTCACGGCAATTCGCTGATGGGGCTCTATCTGGCGCTCGGCATCATGATCCCGATCCGCCTCGGCACCGTCGCCATCCTGCAGCTGATGGTGGCGAGCGGCCTGGTCAACACGCTGACGGCGCTGATCCTGGTCTACACCGCGCAAGGCCTGCCGCTCGCCATCTTCATCCTGTCGGAATTCATGAAGCAGGTGTCCGACGACCTGAAGAACGCCGGCCGCATCGACGGGCTATCGGAATACACCATCTTCTTCCGGCTGGTGCTGCCGCTGGTGCGGCCGTCGATGGCCACCGTCGCCGTCTTCACCATGATCCCGATCTGGAACGATCTGTGGTTCCCGCTGATCCTGGCGCCGTCGGAAGAGACCAAGACGGTGACGCTCGGCGCGCAATTGTTCCTCGGCCAGTTCGTCACCAACTGGAACGCGATCCTGGCCGCACTCTCGCTGGCGATCATGCCGGTGCTGATCCTTTACGTCATCTTCTCGCGGCAGCTGATCCGCGGCATCACCTCGGGAGCCGTCAAGTGAGTTCGCAGACACCTCTTCGCGTCGTCGTCGCCGGCCTCGGCAATATGGGCCGCAGCCATGCGCTGGCCTATCACACCAATCCGGGCTTCCAGATCGCAGCGCTGGTCAACCGCTCCGACGTGCCGTTGTCGGAGGGACTGTCCGGCTATGGCATCAGGCGTTCCTTCGACGAGGCGCTGCGCGAGGAAAAGCCCGATGTCGCCTGCATCGCCACCTATTCGGACAGCCATGCCGACTATGCGGTGCGAGCATTCGAGGCCGGCTGCCATGTCTTTGTCGAGAAACCGCTGGCAACGACGGTGGCGGACGCCAAGCGCGTCGTCGCGGCGGCCAAGGCCAATGGCCGCAAACTGGTGATCGGCTATATCCTGCGACACCACCCGTCCTGGGTCCGCTTGATCGCCGAGGCACGCAAGCTCGGCGGCCCCTATGTGTTCCGCATGAATCTCAATCAGCAATCCTCGGGCCATACCTGGGACACGCACAAGCAGTTGATGCAGACGACGTCGCCGATCGTCGACTGCGGCGTGCACTATCTCGACGTGATGCTGCAGATCACCGACGCCAGGCCGGTCGAGGTGCGCGGCATGGGGTTGCGGCTGACCGAGGAGGTTGCGCCGTCGATGTACAATTACGGCCATCTGCAGGTTCTGTTCGATGACGGCTCGGTCGGCTGGTACGAAGCCGGCTGGGGGCCGATGATTTCGGAAACGGCCTTCTTCGTGAAGGACGTCATCTCGCCCAATGGCTGCGTGTCGATCGTCATGAAGGAGGGTGTGAAGTCTGATGACATCGACACCCACACCAAGACCTCGACCATCCGCCTGCATAGTGCCGCGACCGGCCCGGACGGCAGGTTCGCCAAGCCTGATGAAATGTTGTCGATGGCGGGCGAGCCCGGCCATCAGGACCTCTGCGATCTCGAACAGGCCTTCGTATTGAAGGCGATCCGCGAGGATATTGATCTCACCAGGCACATGGACGACGCGGTGAAATCGCTCGCCGTCTGCCTTGCCGCAGACGAGAGCGTGCGCAGCGGCGCAGCCGTCAAACTCTAGAACAGGGACGAAGCCGTGGGCTCGCTGAACATCGAGAACGTGAAGAAGGCCTTCGGGCCGGTCGAGGTGCTGAAGGGCATCAACCTCGAGGTGACGGACGGCGAATTCGTCGTCTTCGTCGGCCCGTCGGGCTGCGGCAAGTCGACCTTGCTCCGGGTCATCGCCGGGCTGGAGGATTCGACCTCGGGCCGGGTCGTCATCGACGGCCAGGACGTCTCCGTCACGCCGCCCGCCAAGCGCGGCATTGCCATGGTGTTCCAGACCTATGCGCTCTACCCGCATCTGACGGTGAAGAACAATATGGGCCTCGGGCTGAAGCAGGCGAGCACGCCGGCGGCCGAGATCGACCGCCGCATCGGCATTGCCTCCTCGATGCTGTCGCTGGAGCCCTATCTCGAAAGGCGGCCGGCCGAACTCTCCGGCGGCCAGCGCCAGCGCGTCGCCATCGGCCGCGCCGTGGTGCGCGAGCCCAAGCTTTTTCTCTTCGACGAGCCGCTGTCGAATCTTGATGCCGCATTGCGCGTCAACACGCGGCTGGAGATCGCGCAGCTGCACCGCCGGCTGAAGGCGACGATGATCTACGTCACCCACGACCAGGTCGAGGCGATGACGCTGGCCGACAAGATCGTGGTGCTGAACGCCGGCAGGATCGAGCAGATCGGCGGCCCGATGGAACTCTACAATTCGCCGGCGAATGAGTTCGTCGCCGGCTTCATCGGCTCGCCGAAGATGAACTTCGTCGACGGCGCCAGGCTTGGTGAAACCGCCAAGACCATCGGCGTGCGGCCGGAGCATCTGACCGTCGATCCGAAATCCGGCGCCTGGAAGGGCACGGTCGTCCACGCCGAGCATCTCGGCGCCGACACCAATCTCTATCTCGACTGCGAGAAGGCCGGCCTGATCACCGTGCGCATCTTCGGCGTCTACGACGCCCAGCCGGGCGCCACGCTCTACGCGACGCCGGATCCGGCGAAGACCTATCGGTTTGGGGCGGATGGGAAGGTGCTGAAGTAAAGCGCCGGCCTCCCTTCTCCCCCTGTGGGAGAAGGTGGATCGGCGCGTAGCGCCGAGGCGCTCTTGGCTGCCTGGCCAAGAATGATCGTGTCGATGCACGCCTGATCG
>NZ_JBWKME010000221.1:0-1550 GCF_056431085.1 Mesorhizobium waitakense
GAGCGGGTCGGGCGCCACGACCACTTCTTCGAGCTCGGCGGCCACTCGCTCTTGGCGGTGCAGCTGATGGAGCGGTTGCGGCGGCTGTCGCTCGGGGTGGAGGTGCGCACGCTGTTCGCCAGGCCGGTGCTTTGCGATCTGGCCGCAAGCCTTGGCAGCCATCACGAGGTGGCGGTGCCTGCCAACCTGATCGGCGAACAGACCGCGGCGATCACGCCGCAGATGCTGCCGCTGATCGATCTGACCCAACAGGAGATCGACCGGATCGTGTCGACGGTGCCGGGCGGGGTCGCCAACATCCAGGATATCTATGGCCTGTCGCCGCTGCAGGACGGCATTCTGTTCCATCATCTGCTGGCCAGCCAGGGCGATCCATATCTGCTGGTGTCGCAAATGACGTTTGCCGAGCGCGATCTGTTGGAGCGCTATCTCGTCGCGGTTCAGCAGGTGGTGGATCGGCACGACATTCTGCGCACGGCCTTTGTCTGGGAGGGGCTGTCGAGCCCGGCCCAGGTGGTCTGGCGCAAGGCGGCCCTGGATGTGAGCGAGGTCGAGCTGGATGAAGATGGCGGTCCCGGTCATGAGCAGCTGAAGCGCCGGTTCGATCCGCGCCAGTACCGCATCGACCTTGGCCGGGCGCCCTTGATGCGCGTCGTGATCGCGCGCGAGCCGGGCAGCGGGCGCTGGCTGCTGCTGGAGCTGCTGCACCATCTGATCGGCGATCACACGACGCTGGAGGTGATGCATGCCGAGGTGCGGGCCGTGCTGGCAGGTCGCGGGCATGAGCTTGCCGCACCGCAGCCGTTCCGCAACCTGGTGGCGCAGGCGCGGTTGGGAGGCGATGCGAAGGCGCATGAAGCGTTCTTCCGCTCGATGCTGGCCGACATCGACGAGCCGACGCTGCCGTTCGGGCTAAGCCAAGTGCATGGCGACGGCAGCGGGGTCGGCGAGGCGCGTCGGATGCTGCCGCAGGCGCTCAACGAGCGGCTGCGGCAACAGGCGCGGCGGCTGGGGGTGAGCCTGGCGAGCCTCTGCCATCTGGCCTGGGGTCAGGTGGTGGCGCTGAGCAGCGGGCGAGAGCAGGTGGTGTTCGGCACGGTGTTGTTCGGCCGCATGCATGCGGGTGCAGGCGCCGAGCGGGCGCTGGGCCTGTTCATCAACACCCTGCCTGTGCGGCTTGACTTGGACGGCAGCGGGGTCGCGGCGAGCGTGCGCAGCACCCATGCGCGGCTTGCCGAGCTGCTCACACACGAGCATGCCTCGCTGGCCTTGGCGCAACGCTGCAGTGGCGTCGCAGCGCCGGCGCCGCTGTTCAGCGCGCTGTTGAACTACCGCCACAACACGCCGGCGGCCATGGCCGGCTCCGGGACGGAGGATGGTCTGTGTGGCATGGAATGGCTGGGCGGCGAGGAGCGCACCAACTATCCGCTGAGCCTGTCGGTGGAGGATTTTGGCGAAGCGCTCGGCCTCACCGCGCAGGTGGTGGAGCCGGTCTCTGCGGATCGGGTGTGCGGCTACATGCAGCACGCGCTCGAGCAACTGGCGGAGGC
>NZ_JBWKME010000222.1:0-783 GCF_056431085.1 Mesorhizobium waitakense
CATCGCTCCATCGCGACATTTCGTCGACAATGGGTCCCGACCGAATGATGATGCGAAGAGCGAAAGCGCTCTCGGTTCAATCTTCTTCATTAACGCGAGATCAAGCTGCGACAGCCGAGCTGCGACAGCCCTGCAAGCTTCTATCCCTGCCTGCCCTCCCGCATACCGGCTCACCGCATTGCACGTAGTGGCGTACCCCCATGATTGCCGGGCGTCGATATCTTCCTCCAAGCGCGGGACAAATTTGCGTTCAAAATCGACGGAGGCCTTTTGCATGAACGTTGCTTGATCCGGCATCCGCAGGCGCTTGGAATGCTTCACCACCTCTCTTGAGAACCCCCCGATGTCACGCGCGTTAGCAATTCCTCTTAGTGCTGCATGCAACTCGCCTGAATACTGTGGATCAGGTCGCTCAAAGCTGGCGTGGCTCTGCGCGGCTACGTCGTCTACGCGCCGCTTTCCAAGTCCAGGACCCAGGTCGCTTGCGGATTGCCTTGGCTGCGGAAGCGCGCCCGATTGCGAGCTCTCGGCCGCCTGATTGCGCTGGCGCATGCTTGCTTGCGAGCCCTCGGCCGCCCGATCGCCGCGCCAATGCTCGCTATCAGAGCGCGAGGAGCCTTCTTCCCGATAGAGTGCGCGACGATCCTGTCGCTGAGGCGGGCGCTCAGCCCATTGCGAGCCCTCGGCCGCCCGATCGCCGCGCCAATGCTCGCCACCAGAGCGCGAGGAGCTTTCTTCCCGATTGAATGCGCCACGATCCTGTCGCTGAGGCGGGCGCTCGCC
>NZ_JBWKME010000223.1:0-1623 GCF_056431085.1 Mesorhizobium waitakense
TGTGATTCACCCTTTGCGTGACTCTGCCGCCGAATGATTCGCTTGAAGGCCTGTCGCTGGCGGAACTCCGCGGGCTGGTTGGGACGCTGCTCGGCGAAGTGCGGGGTCTTCACGGACAGGTCGAGAGCCTGCAGATGGAGAACCAGGCGCTGCGCGCCGACAACCAGAGCCTGAAGGACGAGATTAAGCGTCTGAAGGACCTGCCTCCGCGGCCGCCAATCAAGCCGTCCAAACCGTCGGGGATGGAGAAGGCGACGGGGGCGAAAGCGGCCAAGGGCAAGCGTCGGCGGCGCGGCGCCAAGCGCGACAGCGCTCGTGTGAGCCGCGAGGTGACGGTTGCGGTGAGCTCCCCTGCGGGCTCCCGCTTCAAGGGGTATGAGACGATCCTGGTGCGCGATCTGGTGTTGTCGGCCGAGGTGGTGCGCTACCGGCGCGAACGCTGGGTGACCCCGAGCGGCGAGACGATCGTGGCGCCACTGCCGTCGGGGATTGTCGGCGGCTGGGGCGCGAACCTGCGCCGCTTCATCCTGGCCTGCCATTTTCAGGGCCAAGTGACGACGGAGCGATTAACCGCACTCTTGACGGGCATTGGCGTCGACATCTCGAAGCGTCAGGTGGTGCGGCTGATTTCGGAGGGCCTCGAGGTCTTCGTTGCAGAGGATCGTGACGTGTTGCGCACCGGACTTGCCACGGCGCGCTGGATCACGGTCGATGATACGTCGGCGCGCCACGCCAACCAGGACGGCTACACCGCTCAGATCGGCGATGACCGCTTCACCGCGTTCCGCACCGGGCGATCGAAGTCACGGGGGGCGTTCCTGGCAACGCTGCGCGCCGGGCACGGCGATTACGTCATCAATGACGAGGCGTTGGCCTATATGCGCGGCCGCAACCTCGCTGGTCCGGTGATCGACCGGCTGGCGGCTTTCCCGCAAAAGGTGTTTGCCGACAGCGCCGCCTGGCAGGCGCATCTGGCAGCACTGGGCCTCGACCAGCTTGCGGTTGAGCCGAACCCGGTCAAGATTGCCACTGAGGGGGCGATGTGGGGGGCGATCCGCCATCATGGCTTTCTTGCCGACGCCGTTATCGTCTCCGATGACGCCGGCCAGTTCCGCATCGCCGACCATGCTCTGTGTTGGGTCCACGCCGAGCGGCTCGTCCACAAATTGGTGCCGATGACGCCAGACCAGCGCCAGGCCGTTGACGTCATGCGCCAGTTGATCTGGTGGTTCTATCACGACCTGAAGAGCTATCAGCGGTCACCTTGTCCGCGCCGCGCGGCGGCCTTGCGTGCCCGCTTCGACCGCCTGTTCAAACGACGAACCGGCTACGTCATGCTCGACAGGCTGCTCACCCGGCTTCACCGCCGCAAGCATGAACTCCTGCGCGTTCTCGATCGCCCCGAGATCCCACTCCACACCAACGGTTCGGAAAACGACATTCGCGCCGTGGTTATAAAACGCAAGATCTCCGGCGGGACCGTCAGTGACGCAGGCAGAGATGCCCGCGATGTCCTGCTCGGCCTGATGAAGACCTGCACCAAGCTCGGCGTCTCCTTCTTCGCCTACCTCGGCGACCGCCTTGGTATCCCCACACAAACCGCCGTTCTGCCGCTTCCCGATC
>NZ_JBWKME010000224.1:0-819 GCF_056431085.1 Mesorhizobium waitakense
GAGCAGATACCGCCTTCGGCTCATCCGTCGCGAGCGGCTTCAACACGATCTCGCCCGTGAGCGAGGAGTTTTCCCACGGTACTTGCTTGCCCTCCGTCGCAGCCAGCACATCGCGGCGGACATCGATGAGATCGCGCGTGATATCCTGCCCCGGCGTGCCGAGGTGTGCGAGCAGTGCGGTCGTGAACGGAGAATTCCGCCCTGCCCCATCCAGAGCAACGTTGCCCGGTTGCGTTGCGAACGCTATCAGCGAGCCGACTCCGCTGCCAAGCCTAGCCAGTCCTCTGCCCACGGAACTGGAGCGCGTCCCCATCGAGCGGGAAAGCTTGTCGGCGAACGGATTATCCCGGCAGGCATCGAGGAAGACGAGGTTGACCTTGGTGCTGCGCTCCATCGCCGAAAGTACGAGGTCCATCGGAAGGGCCTCAAAGTCCAGATCATTGTAGCCGGCCAACTGTGCGTCCACCGGCACCATGTAATTGTTGCCATTCACCTGCAGACCGTGCCCGGCATAGAAGAACAGCGCCATATCGGCACCGTCGAGCTTTTCCAGAAAGTCGCGTACTGTGCGACGCATTCCCGCGAGGTCGAGGTCCTGGCCGCTGACAACCTGGAAGCCAAGGCTTTCAAGCTTGGCAGTCATGTCGGAGGAATCGTTCTTCGGATTGGCGAGTTGGACGGCGTGCTGGTAGGCCGAATTGCCAATCACCAGCGCAACGCGCTTCTCGGCGATTGCCTGTCCAGAAACAGCCGCAAAAAATAGAACGAAGAAAATGAAAGCGCTGCGCATTGCAGAAAACGCCTCCCCAAGAGAACTGT
>NZ_JBWKME010000225.1:0-1574 GCF_056431085.1 Mesorhizobium waitakense
ACGCGGGAGCATGGAAGAATTTCGCCATGCTCTTTCTGGACGGCTACGCGTCCACAAGCGCGCCGACCGTCAAATGCGTCATCTCCAACGCCGCCACCAGCACCGGCGGTCCGGTCGATCTAGTCTGGACCGCTGGCGCCGCTCCGAATGACTTCTCGGATAGCGGGTCTTTTGGCAGCGTCTCTTACGGCGCCCGCGTGTCCTACGATGTCGCCGATGGATTGATCTATCTTCTGTTCGGCACCGACGATTTCGGCAGTCTAGGCTCGGTCTATCTCTCTGTGCTGGACATCGACACCCACGCCGAGCTCTACCGCATCCCCTTGGCCGATACCGCCAATTATGCCAATGCCAATCTGTTCATGCTTGCCATACGTGGCACCGGCTACGTGCTCGTTCGCATGGCGAGCAGCACGTTTCCCGACATCAGCAGGGTCTACAACACCATGACCGGCGCAATCGTCGCCGAATATCCCGATGGTGTCGGGCAAAATATCGATTGGCAGCAGGGTCTCCAGTTCGGCTCGAAATACCTCTTGAACGGGCAAACGCTCGATCCGTTGAGCGACAGCGATCAAAGCATCCATGCCGTGATCGATCTCGCCGCCGGCACATTTGTCGTCGAGCAGACCGAACGAGTAGCGTCTTCGCAGGCCCGAGGTCGGGTGACCGCTGGATCTGCGTCGTTTTTCTCGCTCGGCGGCCTCAGCTTTTTTGGGGACGTCTTCGGCGTCTATGAGGTCACGTTCGACGGCGATGCCTGGACCGAAACCCTCGTCTATCCCAACACTGCTGACGCAATAAGCGGCGTCTGGTACGACCCATTGACCGGCTATTTGATCGTCGCTGAGACGATCGGGAGTGATTTTTTCATCCGGTACATCAACCCTGACACCGGCGCCGTGGTCGATTCCATCACGGTTGCAGCACCGCATTGGAACGACTCCTTTACCTTCGTTTCAGAGCGGTACTGGCCGCGACCCGGCTACGTCCTGATGTCGAGGGGATCGGAAGTCGCCGTCTACGTGCTCGATGTACGGGCCAAGACGATCAGCCTGTTCGCCTCGAACGACGACGTTCCAGACGATGGCTTTTTCATGGGCTTCTTCGACCAGAACCGCGCCTCCTACTTCGAAGCCGAAGGCCAGGACCATTGGACCGAATACCGGCTGCCGAACACGATCCCCGGCGCGATGTCGCTGCAGGCGATGATCACCAAGGTGGCTTTTCTGGGCAAATATCCCCCGGAGCAACTGACCTTCAGTGGCATGAAAGGCGGCCTGTCATGACCAAGATTTTCCAGCCGCCGCCCGAGCCTTTCCCGACGCTATACAGCACAGTCGCGGGCGGCAAATGCCTGGGGACGTTGGTCCCCGATGGCAGCACCCTTTATCATGACGTCGACGCCGCCCCTCTATCGGCCGGCGATATCGTGACACTTTGGCTGCGGGAAGAGTCGTTTTCCGATGGCGGCCAAATCCGCACGAAAATCCTAGTCGAACTGACGTCCGACACGATCACTGTTGCCGCATTGGACCCGCCGGAAAAGCACACGCTTCCTCGATCGGCCTTTC
>NZ_JBWKME010000226.1:0-518 GCF_056431085.1 Mesorhizobium waitakense
ATCTTGATCTCGCCGTTCTTGACCACCGCCCGCTCCTCGCCGGCGCCGACCGCCAGGATCGTCGCATGCGGCGGGTTGATGACGGCGGCAAAGTCCTTGATGCCGAACATGCCGAGGTTCGATACAGCCGTGGTGCCGCCCTGATACTCTTCCGGCTTCAGCTTGCGGCTGCGCGCCCGGCTGGCCAGGTCCTTCATCTCGTTGGAGATGGTGGACAGCGTCTTTTCGTCCGCCTTGCGGATGATCGGCGTGATCAGGCCGCCCGGGATCGACACCGCAACGCCGACATCGGCATGCTTGTGCTTGACCATGGCGCTTTCGGTCCACGACGCATTGGCATCCGGCACCGCCTTCAGCGCCAGCGCCATTGCCTTGATCACCATGTCGTTGACCGACAGCTTGTAGGCCGGCACGTCACCCTTTTCAGTCTTCTTGACTGGCGCTGCCGCATTGATCTGCGTGCGCAGCGCCAAGAGCGCATCGAGTTCGCAGTCGAGCGTCAGGTAGAAATGCGGGAT
>NZ_JBWKME010000227.1:0-655 GCF_056431085.1 Mesorhizobium waitakense
GCGAACTCGCCGCCCTCGACAGCGACGCAGCCTTGCGCCGACGCCTTCACCACTACGCCGCCGCCGACGTTCTTGCGATCGACGAGGTCGGGTATCTGTCCTACTCGAACCGTCATGCGGACCTGCTGTTCGAACTCATCAGCCGGCGCTACGAAAAACGCTCAACCATCATCACCACCAACAGACCCTTCGCTGATTGGTCGGAGGTCTTTCCCAATGCCGCCTGCGTCGTCAGCCTCGTCGACCGCCTCATGCACCGATCCGAGGTGATCTCCATCGAAGGCGATTCCTACCGCTTCAAGGAAGCGGCCGAGCGATCAAAGGCACAGCGCGAAAAACGCACCAGCCGCTCCTCCGGCGAAAAGGTGCCCGCAGCATGAAACCAGATCCTCAACCGTCCGGCCTCAGTCGTGGTATCCACTTCCTCATCAATCCCGAATGGACACCCGAACAGGCGCTCGCTGTCTTCGAGCTCCTCAACGATCTCGCCGATAGCATCTGGTCTCACTACGGCGTCCAACTCCAGGAACTTATCCAGGAGCAGCAACGAACACCGACCGATCACAGCGATATCGAAAAAGCCCCGTCCTCGCTCTAAAGCACACATCCTCCACACTCGGCGGCCTGCAAAGGCCGCCTTTTTGTTCCGTCCACA
>NZ_JBWKME010000228.1:0-1894 GCF_056431085.1 Mesorhizobium waitakense
TCGCGCGACGCTCCGGTGAAGGCGCCGCCGACGTGGCCGAACAATTCGCTGCCGAACAGCTCCTTGGTGATTGCGCCACAGTTCATGGCGATGAACGGGTCGTTTTCGGTGCGCCGGCTGCCGGCATGGACAAGCCGTGCAAACAGCTCTTTGCCGACACCGGTTTCGCCTTCGATCAGCAGCGAGGTGACACCATTCGATCCGGCCACCCGGGAAGCGACATCGACGGCGGCCAGCAATTTTTCGCTTTCGCCGATGATCATCGTCGCGGCTGCCCGCAGGTGTTTGTCCCCCTCCCGGCGCATCACCGTCATGCTGGAGACGGCCGGTACGGAGGGAAACACCAGAGCCGCGCCACGAAGGTCGCCATCCAGCTTCAGCGGCGTGACATGGCAGGATCGCAGATGCGCCGGCAGCGCGTTGGCGAGATCGGTCTCCGAGCCGGAGGCCGGCAGGTTCATCAGCCAACGACCGCGGCCCGGCTCCATCGGGCCGTCCATCATCTCCGTCGCGTCGCCGTTGGGCACGTTATTGCAGAAGATCGCGCGGCCACGATGATCGAGGATCACCAACCCGTCTTTCCGGCGGTAGCTGGGTGCCGAGGAAATAAACGCCTCGAGCAGGCGCGTGCGCTGCTGCTGCTGCTGTTCGGCGAGGGCCTTTTCGATTTGCCTGGCGGTGGCGGCGACGAGCGCCGTGTTATGCGGCCGGAAGATCGGCGAATAGCCCGACAGGTCGACAACGCCGATGATCTTGCCGTCCAGGGGATCGCGGATCGGCGCGCCGGCACAGGTCCAGGATTTGATGCCGGCACAGAAATGTTCGGCCGCGTGAACGAAAATCGGCTCGCCCGTCCACAGCGCGGTGCCGATGCCATTGGTTCCGACGGCGTCCTCGTTCCATTTGCCGCCGATGCCCAGGTGGATATCCATGCCGTCATGCAGCGTCTTCTTGTCGCCGATGGCGTCGATCAGCACGCCATCGCTGTCGGCAAGCACCAGCATCGCTCCCGTTCCGTCCAGCAACTGGCCAAGCGACGCGAATGACCGCCTCGCCGCCGAGAGCAGTTCGGCATTGGCACGGGTTAGATATTCGATCTCGTTCCGATCGCTGTTCAGCGGCGCTTCGATGCCCTGCGCATTGATGCCGCCGGTGGCGCTGCGGTACCAGGAATCGTGGATCAACGAGCGGACGTGGACCGGATCGCGGGCGCATGTCGGCTCGTCGGAAAGAAAACTCTCCCAGGCGCGCATGGTGGCGCGCTCGTCATAGTCGATGTTGTCCAGGATCAATTGTCCGGTGGCCATTGAAGCGCGCGCCGGAAGTGCATCGGTCTTCATCTGATCGGGGCCGTTCGCGTGTCTCATTCAGCCATCACAGTACCTTTGAGGTATGCCATTTCTGTATGCTGTCGCGGATTGGAGGTGCAGGGACGCCCGAACGCCGGTCGTCAGTCGATGCCGAGTTTCGTACCGATGTCGGCGGCTAGCTGGTCTTCGGTATAGGTCGCGGTCACCCTGGATCCATCCAGCTCTGCAAGCGCCTGCGCGATGGTTTCGTCGACCGGCGAGAAAAAGCCGTTCTGCTTCGTTGCCAGGACGAAGATCTGGTCTCCGTTCCGGTTGCGGATGTCGCCGATATGATGAAGCTGGCGGCCGGTGTTCTGATCCTTGGAGATCACGCGGCCGTTCATGGTGACACGGATGGACGGGCTCGCTTCGGAGGCGGTTGCCGCACTGCCGCCGACATGGATGATCAGGCCTTCAGCCTTGGGTTGCTGGCGTGGCTGCCTGGAAGCCGAATAGCCGCCGCCGCTGATCTGGTCGGCAAGGCGAACGATGGTCGAGCGGTTCTGCTCGATCAGTCTTTTGACCTGGACGTCCTCGCGCCGCGG
>NZ_JBWKME010000229.1:0-1426 GCF_056431085.1 Mesorhizobium waitakense
GGATTTGTTAGCGTGCTGATTCGTGATCAGGGAAGCGCGCCATGCCCGACTGGACAGCCGAGAGTGAAGCCGCATTTGACGCCTATGTCGATGCTTTGATCGGGGTGATCGGCCACGCCGACCGGGCTGAGCCGCTGAAGGATTATTGCCTCGGACTTCTGATGCCGATGGAACGCAAGAGCGTGGAGCCGTTGGCGGCCGTCACGGCGCCGTCGCGGGTGGCGGCCAAGCATCAGTCTCTGCTGCATTTCGTGGGACAGGCGCCGTGGTCGGACGCGGCCTTGCTGGCACGGGTTCGCGACTGGGTTCTTCCACAGATCGAGCAGCGCGGACCGATCCGGGCGTGGATCGTCGACGACACGGGCTTTCCCAAGAAGGGCAAGCACTCGGTGGGCGTAGCGCGCCAGTATTGCGGCCAGTTGGGCAAGCAGGACAACTGTCAGATTGCGGTTAGCCTATCGATCGCCAATGATGCAGCCTCGCTTCCGATCGCCTACCAATTATATCTCCCGCACATCTGGGCGGAGAATCCGGAACAACGCAAGAAGGCCAAGATTCCGGCAGAGATCACGTTCCAGACCAAGCCGCAGATCGCGCTCGAGCAGATCAAGACGGCCAAGGCCGATGGCGTCGCGCCCGGCGTGGTTCTGGCCGACGCCGGATATGGCGCCGACGGCGGTTTCCGCGCCGGCCTGTCCGAGCTCGATCTGACATATGTGGTGGGCGTTCAGCCCACGCTCAGCGTCTGGCGTCCAGGCGAGAGCCCCCTGCCGCCCAAGCCTTGGAGCGGAAGAGGCCGGCCGCCGTCCCGGGTCGGCCGAACCGACAATCACAAGCCGGTCTCGGCCAAGGCCCTGGCCGAGGAGTTCGACGCCGAGGCTTGGCGCACGATCGCCTGGCGTGAAGGAACCAACACCGAGCTCAAGTCCCGCTTCGCCGCCGTGCGCTTGCGGCCGGCATCCAGGGACTACAATCGGCCCGAGGCTCACGCCGAAGAGTGGCTCCTGATCGAGTGGCCTGAAGGCGAGGTCGAGCCGAGCAAATATTGGCTCTCCACCTTGCCGGCCGGCGCTACAATCACCCAGCTGGTCGACGCCGCCAAGCTGCGTTGGCGGATCGAGCGAGACTATCAGGAGCTCAAGCAGGAGCTGGGACTGGGCCACTACGAAGGCCGAGGTTGGCGGGGCTTCCACCACCACGCCAGTCTCTGTATCGCCGCCTATGGCTTCCTGATCTCTCTGAGGGAGACGATTCCCCCCTCAGCTCCGGCTCGCGCCCAGAGCCGCCAAACATCTGGTCTTCCCGACGGTTATCGACCCCGCGGATCCTCCGATCCGACCAGAGCGGCACGTCCCGACCTCGATCCCCACCATCCGGCGACGCCTGACCGTGGCCCTGGCCAACCGCCTGCAACGATGTCCATGCT
>NZ_JBWKME010000230.1:0-2234 GCF_056431085.1 Mesorhizobium waitakense
CCGCGTAGCGTCCCAGACCTTCACCGAACTTCCGAACCCGGGCATGACAACCCTCCCGGGACCTTGGCTCAACTTGCCAGCGGAAACGCAAAAGCAGATCGCACAGAACCTTGCTCCCCTGCTGATGCGGATGCGACCAACGCGCGCGCTGCTCGAGGCGGACGGGCATGTTGAGAGCGTCGAATAGGCCGGACGAATGTGTGACAGCCGCGCATCGCGGCAAGCTCGCTTATATTTACGTTCGCCAGTCTTCCGTGAACCAGGTGCGGCATCATCAAGAAAGCACGGAGTTGCAGTACCGCCTCGTCGATCGTGCCGTCGCCCTCGGCTGGCCGCATGAACGTGTGCACGTCATCGATGAGGATCTTGGCAAATCGGGGTCCGGGACAGTTGAGCGGGTGGGGTTCAAGAAGCTGATCGCCGAGATCGGGTTGGGCAATGCCGGCCTTGTTATCAGCCTCGACGCTTCGCGGCTTGCCCGCAACAATCGCGACTGGCATCAGCTCCTTGATTTGTGCTCGCTCTTCGGCGTCATCATTGCCGACGGCGAACGTCTTTATGATCCCTGCGCTTACCACGATCGCCTGCTGCTCGGCCTGTCCGGCATCATGAGCGAGGCGGAGCTTCACCAGATCAGGCAGCGCCTCCATCAGGGCGAACGTCAGAAGGCGGCTCGTGGCGAGCTGCGGCTTCCCGTTCCCGCCGGACTGGCCCATGATCGCGCAGGCGGGATTGTTCTCAATCCCGATGAGCAGGTGCAGGCAAGGCTCATCCTTGTCTTCGCCAAATTCCGCGAGCTTCACAGTGCACGGGCCGTGATGCGATACTTGCGAAAGAACGATCTGCCACTGCCTGTGCGTCCACTTATGGGTCCCGCTCCGCACGATATCATGTGGCGCGAGGCCGACAGTTCACGGGTCCTCAGCATTCTCCAAAATCCTGCCTATGCCGGGGCGTATGTTTATGGACGATACCGGGCGGAGGGCGGGCGGGTTCGCCATGATGTCTATCGCCCGAAGACGGTGAAGGTCCCCATCGCGGACTGGGAGGTTTGTCTTCAGTCTGCCCATCCCGGATACATCGACTGGGAGGAATTTATGGAGAATCAGAGACTACTGGCAAACAACATCAACCGCTATAAGGCTGGCCATTCCGGCGTGCCGCGCAAGGGAGCGGCACTGTTGCAGGGTATTGCCGTTTGTGGCCGGTGCGGTCGCCGGATGAGCCTACGCTATAGCGGTCCTGCAGGTAACTATCCCGTCTACACGTGTCGTGCCGACCGCGATCAGGATGGCGGACCGCTATGCCAGGAAGTGCGCGCGCTGCCCGTCGACGCACATGTTGAAAGCATCCTGCTCGACGCTTTGAAGCCGGACAGGATTGCCATCGCCATTGCCGCGCTGGGCCAGATTGAAGAAGAGACACGTCAGCTCGAGCGACAGTGGGCTCTGAGGCGCGAGCGGGCCCGCTATGAGACGGAACGGGCATGGCGCCAGTACGACGCGGTGGAGCCCGAGAACCGTCTGGTGGCGCGTTCTCTGGAGCGCGGCTGGGAAGAGAAGCTGCGTGCCGCCGAAGCCGTCGAGCAGGATTACGAACGGTGGCGGTCCGACGAGCCCCTGGTCTTGAGTGAGTCCGACCGCGAGTGTCTTCAAAAGCTGGGCGAAGACCTGCCTGGCATCTGGTATGCCCCCTCAACGACGTCGGCCGAGCGAAAGGGCATCCTGCGTCTCATCATTGACGAGGTCGTCCTCGATCAGAAGCGGTTGCGGGGCCAGGTCTGGTTCAAGATCCTGTGGCAGACCGGGGCAACAAGCGAGCATTCTCTTCAAAGGCGTGTCCACACCTACGCCAACTACATCGATATCGAGAGATTGCGCGAGCGCGTGACGGAGCTGAATGCCGACGGCAAGATGGACAAGGAGATTGCGGCGACGCTGAACGCGGAAGGCTTTGTCGCAGCACGCGGCTGCGCGTTCAAAGGTGAGAATGTCTGGCTTCTGCGGACACGCTGGAGCATCCCCACCGTCAAGATCAACGGGATTGGCGCCAATCCAGCTCGGTGGCCGGATGGAACCTACTCCGTTCAAGGGGCAGCAGCCGCCCTGGGCATCACACCGCAGGTTATCTTCGACTATCTCGCCCGCGGATGGGTCAAGGGGCGTCAGCTCACGAAAGGCCAGCCATGGCAAATCGAACTCTCGGACAACCAGATCAGCACGCTGCGGGCGCGC
>NZ_JBWKME010000231.1:0-1014 GCF_056431085.1 Mesorhizobium waitakense
AGCCTGGGATCTTCGCCTTCGTCACGCACGACCGAATAGTCGCTTGGCTCCAATCGCACGCACAAGGCAGGTTATCGTGAACACGACCCTCTGTGGAATAGATATTTCGAAAGACTGGCTCGACGCCCATATCGAGCCGATCGGAACCGCAAGCCGTTTTGCCAACGATGCGGCAGGCATCGCGGATTTGGCCGCCTGGTGTCAGGCCAATGACGTCGAACTCGTCGTCATGGAGGCCAGTGGCGGCTACGAACGGTTGGCCTTCCTGCTGTTGTGGGAGATGGGGCAACCCTGCGGCATGGCCAATGCGAGGAGCGTTCGCTACTTCGCCGAGGCAATGGGCTTCCTGGAGAAGACCGACAGGATCGATGCCGCCGTGATTGCCCGTTATGGTGCTGTCAAGCGGCTCAAGCCGACGCCACCGCCGAGCGCAGCCCAGCAGCGGCTCAAGGCGCTGGTCGCGCGGCTTTCCCAGGTGGGAGGTGATCTCACCATCCAAAAGCAGCGCAAGAGCACTGCCGCCGACGCCGAGACCATCGCCAGCCTTGATGAGGTGATCGCGCTGCTTGCGCGCCAGAGCCGGAGGCTCGAGGGCGAGATCGCCACACTCATCGATGACGATCCGCTGTGGGCATGCCTCGACCGGGCCTTCCGCTCGCTCAAGGGTGTTGCCTCTCGCACCGTGGCGCGGCTGATGGCGCAGTTGCCCGAGATCGGCATCCTCTCCAACAAGGCCATCGCCAAGCTGGCCGGCCTGGCTCCGATTGCCAATGACAGCGGCAAGCGCAGCGGTCGAAGACCAGTGCGCGGCGGTCGCGCGGGACCGCGCGGCGTCCTCTTCCTCGTTGCCAGCATCGTTGCCAAATATGACCCGCATCTGGCCGCTTTCAAGCAACGGTTGCAGGCTGCCGGAAAGGAAAAGATGGTCATCCGCATCGCTCTCGCCAGAAAGCTGCTTGTCATTCTCAATGCCAAAGCACGCGACGCGCGCAACGAGTTCGCAAATGCAACTTG
>NZ_JBWKME010000232.1:0-590 GCF_056431085.1 Mesorhizobium waitakense
TTCATCGGGCCATCAGGCGAGCCTCTGGAGCTCGAGGATATCGGATATCTCGTCGGCGAGGATTGGCAGCATGGCTCGCAGCCGGTTCCGGACTTCCTGCTCGATGTACTGGACAACAAGATGCTGTTGCCGAGTCCGCGCATGGTTCCGCGGCCTGTCTCTATCAACGGTGAGACCTACTCTATCACGTTGGGGCCGCGAGGGCGCCGCGATGCTCAATTTATCCATCATCCTCGCCCATCCTCGGTTCCAGATGCTCAGATCGGTGCTTCGGCTACGAGTGCCTCTTCCCACGACCGCGGACGGGTGCTCGGAGCCAGAGAATGGCTCGGCGACGATCATATTCAGCGGGATTACGAGTTCGTGGCGCAGGAGTTGCGTGGGACTAATCCGGATCTCGCCGCCCGGACGCGGTTCGTGGATCCTCTGATAGCCTTTCAGCTTAACCACGGCGCCGATAGCGACGCGCTACGCGCATTCCATCGCATTGTCCATGATCGGAATGGTAACGATACAGCCGACTTCCTGTTCCTGCCAGTGAACAATGCCAGTGCTATTCGCGAAGGCGACCATTGGTCGCTGCTGCTGGT
>NZ_JBWKME010000233.1:0-1152 GCF_056431085.1 Mesorhizobium waitakense
GTTTTCTTGTCCGCCGGAGGACCGGCGATGGTTTGGCGAGAAACTGGCATCATGGACGAGCGGCTTCGGTTTGTTGTGGATAGCCTTGCGGGCGACGAGACGATGATGGGGCTGTGTGCGGCCTACGGCATATCGCGCAAGACCGGTTACAAATGGCTTGGTCGTTACCGGGCGTTGGGTCCGGAAGGCCTTCATGATCGGCCGCGAGCGCCGCTCAATCATGGCCGGGCAACGGCATCGGATCTGGTGGAGCGGATCGTCGCGGCAAAGGAGACGCACCCGCTGTGGGGACCAAAGAAGATCGTTGCGCGGCTCAAGCGCGACGCTGCTGAGTTCGTCTGGCCGTCGGCCTCGACGGTGGGGGCGATCCTTGCGCGGCATGGACTTGTCAGCGCCCGCAAGCGGACACGTCTGCGGGCTTGCGGCAATGGCCCGTGGCCGCAGGCTGACAGGCCAAACGCGGTGTGGACTGGTGACCACAAGGGCTGGTTCCGGACCGGTGACAAGTGGCGCTGCGAACCGTTGACGGTGATGGATGCATCGAGTCGCTACCTTCTGGCGCTCGAAGCGACGGGTTCGACAGCGGATGCCGAGGCCTGGCCGGTGTTCGAACGGTTGTTTGAGGAGCATGGTCTGCCGGATCGCTTCAGAAGCGACAATGGTTCGCCCTTCGCATCGGCTGGTGTCACTGGGCTGACGCCGCTTGCGGTGCGCTTCATCAAGCTCGGCATCACTCTGGAGCGGATCGCACCCGGCAAGCCCCAGCAAAACGGGCGCCATGAGCGCTTCCATCTGACCATGCTGCCGTTAGCCGAGATGCCAGAAGCCGACAGAGCAGCCCAGGGCCAGGCTTTCGAGGCCTTCCGCCGCAGCTACAATGAGGAGCGTCCGCATGAGGCGCTGGGCATGGATACCCCGGCACAGCATTACCGCCCCTCGGCCCGCGTCATGCCAAGAACACCACCCGAGCCCGATTACCCGGCCGAGGCGGCGGTCCGCCGTGTGCGCCACAATGGCGAGATCAGGTGGAACGGCGACTTCATCTACATCTCAAAGACGCTGGCCGGCGAGGCCATTGCCGCCTGCGAGACCGACACCGGCGATTGGGCACTCAGCTTCTATGCCCATCCCCTCGGCATCATTGACAGCAGA
>NZ_JBWKME010000234.1:0-1383 GCF_056431085.1 Mesorhizobium waitakense
GGGGACGCCTGGCTCATGCGGTCCGGGCCCGACGATATCGGGCTCGGCACAATAAAGTGACGCATCATTCTCCACCTGCATCTCCTGCCGGTTCACTACTGGTCAGTCCCTCGAACGATGTCGTCGCTGCTTTTGCTGACGTCGCCGGGCGGGCGACGACATCGGTCATGCCCACGCCGTGCTGTCGGCGCTGCGACTGTCGACTGTCGCCGTTCGTTCGCACCGGCTTCGTGCGTCGCCGGGGGCCTCGTTATGCCCGTGAAGCTGACTACGCAGACGGAGAGCCCGTATCATGACCATCAGCCCCGAACTGGAAGCGCAGATCCTGCGCCTGTATCACGCCGAGAAGTGGCGCTGCGGCACCATCGCCAGGCAATTGCATGTCCATCACACGACGGTGCATCGCGTTCTGGCCCAGGCGGGATTGCCCCGGCACAAGCCGCTGCAGAGAGCCTCAATCATTGACCCGTATCTTCCATTCATTGAGCAGACGCTGGAAAAGTTCCCCTCGCTGACCGCCAGCCGCCTTTATGCGATGGTGCGCGAGCGCGGCTACCGGGGCTTGCCGACGCACTTTCGGCACCTGGTCGCCCTGCACCGTCCCCGCAAGCCGGCCGAGGCGTTCCTGCGGCTGCGCACATTGCCGGGCGAGCAGGGACAGGTCGACTGGGCCCACTTCGGTCACATCGAGATCGGCAACGCCCGCCGGCCGCTCATGGCGTTCGTGATGGTGCTTTCTTACTCACGCGACATCTACCTGCGCTTCTTCCTCGACGCGCGCATGGAAAACTTCCTGCGCGGTCACGTCGGCGCGTTCAACACATGGTGCGGGCTGCCCAGGGTCCTGCTCTACGACAATCTCAAGAGTGCGGTGCTCGAGCGCCAGGGCGATGCGATCCGCTTCCATCCGACGCTGCTTGCCTTCGCCGGCTTCTATCGGTTCGAGCCACGTCCTGTCGCGGTTGCCCGGGGCAACGAAAAAGGCCGCGTCGAGCGCGCCATACGGCATATAAGGGAAGCATTCTTCATCGCCCGCAAGTTCACCGATCTCGACGATCTGAACGCCCAGGCCGAACAGTGGTGCCGCAACCAGGCAGCCGACCGGCCATGCCCCGAGGACCGGACGATGACGGTCCGCCAGGCGTTTGCGCAAGAGCAGCCACTGCTTCTGCCGCTGCCCGCCAACCCATACCCCGTCGAGGAGCAGGTCGCCGCCAAGGTTGGCAAAACGCCCTATGTGCGCTTCGACCTCAACGATTACTCGGTACCGCATGCTCATGTCCGGCGCACGCTCAGCGTGCGCGCCGATCTCGGCCTGGTCCGCGTCTTCGACGGCGCAAAGATGATCGCCAGTCACCGTCGCAGCTATGATCGCGACCAGCA
>NZ_JBWKME010000235.1:0-630 GCF_056431085.1 Mesorhizobium waitakense
ATGGCAGCGCGAGGAGGCGCTGCCATGAGTGATCTGATCTGGTTGTCGCAGGCGCAGATGCGTCGGATTGAGCCATATTTTCCGCTGTCGCACGGCGTGCCCCGGGTGGATGATCGTCGGGTGATTAGCGGCATCATCTTCGTGATCAGGAACGGGCTGCGCTGGCGGGATGCGCCGCCGGATTACGGCCCGCCGAAGACGATCTACAACCGCTTCATCCGCTGGAGCCGGCTGGGCGTGTTCAACAAGATCTTCTCCGCGCTCGCGGCCAAGGGTGGCAGGCCCGACCAACTCATGATCGACGCCACCCACCTCAAGGCGCATCGGACAGCAGCCAGCCTTTTAAAAAAGGGCCTGTTCCCCGACGTATCGGGCGCACCAAGGGTGGATTGAACTCGAAGCTCCACGCCGTGTGCGATGGCCAGGGGCGACCGCTGATCATGTTGCTCAGCGAAGGCCAGATGAGCGATTACAAGGGCGCTGCCTTGATGCTCGGCACCTTACCCAAAGCCCAATCGCTGCTCGGCGACAAAGGTTACGACGCCGACTGGTTCCGCACCGCGCTGGCCGAGCGCGACATCACTGCCTGCATCCCCTCCAAGACCAACCGCAAAGTGCCGATCCCCCATG
>NZ_JBWKME010000236.1:0-1180 GCF_056431085.1 Mesorhizobium waitakense
CCTGAGCGTCGTACGTCGGCTGCCTCGCCGCATAGGTCCAGAGCCCACCAACGAATTTCAGCGCACTCTCCTTCTCCTCCACATCGCGGCCGCGGACATAAAGGGTGGTGCCGTTCTGATCCTTGTCCAGGACTAGGGTGGTATCAGCGCAAGCCGACATGCCATTGGAGCCACTCAGGGCCTCCAGAGGATCGTCGGCGCCGCCCTTCTTGGTGTGGTGCAGCACCATCACGGCTGTGCCGTGTGTCGTCGCCCATCGCTGCAGCGGGGACAAAGTAGCATAGTCACTTTCGTAGGCGTTCTGATTGTTATTGCCGGGGGCTTAACTCGCTGCAGGACGTCGATCACAACCAGCCGAGGCTTGGCCACCGAAAGCCGCCAGTCGTCGAGGCAGTCGATGAAGCCGTTGTTGAGCATCGGAGCCTCGCTTACCCAGTCCAGCCTGGACAGATCCGGCCGGCGTAGCGCGTCAGGGCATAGCGTCTCGATCCGTCGCTGGATGCGGCGGGGACCATTCTCCAGATCGATGTAGAGTACGTGACCCTGCTCGCATTCGACCGAACCCATGGCAATGCCGCCGCAGGCGACGGCGAGCGCCATGTCGATCGCCAGCCATGTCTTGCCGAGCTTCTGGCGACCGGCAAGGATGGCGAGACCTTCGGGAACGTAGCCGGGCACCACCCATTTGATCGGCGGAAACACCGTCGCCATGATGGTGGTCGTGTTGGTTCGCACGAAGGGCTTCGTCTTCGTCTGCTCGCGCTCGTATTCTGCTATCGGAACCGTCTCCAGGTTCAGCATGCGATGACCTCCTGCTTCGAGGTCATGACGAAGAGTTCGGGCAGGTGAGGCGGTCGCATATGTCGCCGATAGAGCGGCAACATGCTCTCGGCCAAGACGATCCGTGGGGTGTCGCGCAGCCGGTCGAATGCCCGATGCCACTGATCAGGCAATACAACGATCCCGTCCCGCTTGCTGCGCAACCAGTCCAGAGGATGAGCGAAGATGTTCAAGGAGCAATCGAAGCTGTATGTCGCCGCCGTGCTGATCATCTCCTCGCCGAGGGCAAAGGCATGACCAGGGTCAGTGGCGAAGGTGTTCGTGCGGGATTCCAGAAGACATTGTCCTCATCGGTTTCCACCACAAGCCAGCGGTCGCCGGCCGGCGTGGGCTCGAACAA
>NZ_JBWKME010000237.1:0-954 GCF_056431085.1 Mesorhizobium waitakense
GCCAAACATCACCTGGAGGTCAGCATGCAAGCCAACACCACCAAAGGCCCGGCCGCTATCCGCGTCGATCTTGCCGCAATATTTGTCTCGTTAGAACTGTCTCGTTCAAAATGGCTCGTGACCTCGCTTTCGCCAGGTGGGGGCGAGAGAATGTCGCGACACATCGTGTCGGGGGGCGACATTCCGGGTTTGCTCGATCACTTCGCAGAGCTGCAACGAAAGGCGGAAGTGCGGACAGGGCAGAGCGTTCGGGTCATATCAATCCAGGAGGCTGGTCTGGATGGATTTTGGATACACCGGGTCCTCGAACGCGAAGGCATCGAGAGTTATGTCGTCGACCCGGCATCCATTGCCACATCGCGTCGCCGTCGGCGGGCCAAGACCGACAGGATTGACGGGGAAGCACTGGTTCGAGCGTTGTTGGCCTACAGCCGCGGCGAGCCTCGGGTTTGCGCGATGTTGCGAGTGCCAACGCGGGAGGAGGAAGACCGTCGCCGGTTGGTGCGGGAGCGGAAGGCGCTGACGAACGAGCGGATCAGGCACGTCAACAGGATAAAGGGTCTTCTGTTCAGCCAAGGTGTGTCCGGATACGAACCGTTGAAAGGCGATCGACGCAAATGCCTCGACGCGCTCATTACCGGAGATGGGCGTCCACTGCCGCCAGCGCTCAAGGCGCAGATCAGCCGCGAACTTGATCGCATCGAGTTGCTGATCCAGCAGATCAAGGATGTTGAAGAGGCACGCGACGCCATGCTCGTCGCGGCAGATGTGCCAACACCGACCCTGCTGCTCAACCTCAAGGGCATCGGTCCGGAATTTGCCGCCGTCCTGTGGTCTGAGGGATTATCGCGCAAGTTTGACAATCGACGACAGGTTGCCGCCTACGCCGGTTTGGTGCCAACGCCCTGGCAAAGTGGGCAGGTTAATTGCGAGCAGGGAGTCTCGAAGTCCGGC
>NZ_JBWKME010000238.1:0-800 GCF_056431085.1 Mesorhizobium waitakense
GCAGGCAGGGACGATCTGCGTCCCTCAGCAAAGGCAGGCACCCGATCAGGACCTTCCTGCCGGCGGGCGCGATGAACAGCCGGCATGCGGTTGGCCAGCGAGGCCTTGATGAAACCGCAGCCATCATGCGATCGCAAGGCGATCGGGCCTTCCGGCCCAGTTAGCTTGAAGGGATGTTCCTGGTTCGCAGGGCGATCCGGCAGCAGCGACAGTTTGAAGGCGCCCTCCAGCGCGTAGTCGTGAGGGCCCAGCCCCTTGATTCCTGGAGGCGCGGCAAAACCCCTGCGCTGCATGTAATAATATGCCTCCTTGAAAGGGGCCCAGGCGCGCAATAGCTGCTCGAACGCCGTGCCCGATGCGGTATCGGCATACGGAATGGCCAGCAGCTTTCCGCCAGGAGACATGGCTGCCGCGGCGTCCGGGGCGCGGGCGGCGAGCTGCGAGAGGGTCGGTTTCGGTGGTTTTAACTTGCTTCCGCCGAACAGGTCCATGCGGTATGGCACACCCTCGACGGTAACCGTACGCGCCAGCATGAAGGGGCTGGGCTTTCCTGGCAGCTGCACCGCGACGACTGGCAAAGCTCCCGAGGTCAGGCGATGAAAAATCGAATAGCGTGTCTCGGGCTCCGTGGCCACTGGCCGGCCCTGCATGTCCACCACCGGCAACTGCATCAGTCCCGCCTCACCTTGCGGCGGTCTGGGCTCGTGGTCCATTGCTCGCAACACCTGATGGACGTCGAACACCGACGCTGGATGTTGGGCCTGGACCGTCGCCACATTCTGCGCCATGAACGTGTCCAG
>NZ_JBWKME010000239.1:0-594 GCF_056431085.1 Mesorhizobium waitakense
GGCCGCTTCATACCCTTCGGCGCCGTGCCGGCGTGCGCCTGGACGCGGTTGCAGAGCCGTTCGCGCATGTCGCGGTTCAAGGTGAGGAAAGCCGATCCGACATAGCGACCCGGTGCTGCGATCAGCTAAGAGCTCGATCGCAGGCTTACTTGCCTCCGCTCCACTCTACTGCAGGTCGAATTCGCCGAACGCGTGGCACTTCGCCTTTCAGCCCTTTGATCGACGTGCCGCCGCGGCATCTGCAGTTCGCGATCGCATCAACCGCTATCGCGACTCCGCCGCTGCTCTGAAGGGCTTTTCCCAGTCCATCGACGGCACGCATGGGTGAATGCGCTTTGCTGGCGAAAGCCGAGCAGCCAGGCGATTTGCGAAATTTGCAGTTTTGGTTCTTCGAGATAGCGCACGGCGAGATCACGCCGCAGTTCGTCCAGTATTTCTCCAAAGCTCAGCCCTGCTGCTGCCAAACGGCGGGCGAACGTCCTTTCGCTGAGCCCAAGCTGCTTTGCGACCGCCTTCGCCTGCGCTTCGGCGTGCGGCAGCAAAGGCGCAATGGCGTTCTCCACAACCGTTCGGAAAGGGCTCACAGTGGCAGTG
>NZ_JBWKME010000240.1:0-757 GCF_056431085.1 Mesorhizobium waitakense
AGGTCGATCGCAGGCCAGTTCGACCGCGTTGGCCCGCGGCGGAATGACGATCACGGCATCGGCGCTGTGGTTGATGATCGCGTCGTAGGTCGGCTTTCCGTCATAGGCGCCATCGGCGGTGAACCGTTCGATCGGAAAACCGATCTGGTCGAGCAACGGGTTCACCTGCGAGGCATCGCCCGTGTCCTGGTCGGTCATCTTATGAGCGATGATCTCGCCGCTGTCGGCATCCAGAGCCAGATGGAGCTTGCGCCACCCACGACGGGATCTGGCGCCATGCTTCTCCTCCAGCCACTGACCAGCGCCGTAAACCTGAAGGCCGGTGCTGTCGACCAGAACATGCACCGGTCCGTCCGATCGAACCAGGGGATCGTGCCGCCTGTTCGGCGATTGCCATATCCGTGCCCGACGGCTGAGTGTCGTATGGTCCGGGACGGCGAGATCCAGTCCCATCAATTGGAGCAGTGATCCCAGTAATCCTTCCGTCTGGCGCAGACGTAGCCCGAACACCAAGCCCAACGTCAAGGCGGTTTCGATCGCCAGATCGGAATAGCGAGGCTGGCCGCCACGGGTCTTGCGTTTCGGCGCTTGCCAATGGGACAGAGCTTGCGGTGTCATCCACAGGGTCAAGCTGCCACGCCGCCGAAGCCCAGCCTCATATTCCGGCCAGTTCGTCACCTTGAATGTCATCTTGTCGATGCGATGGCGGCGGGTGGCATTGTGTTTGAAAGGCATGGCTGCGACAAACCGATTATTG
>NZ_JBWKME010000241.1:0-6722 GCF_056431085.1 Mesorhizobium waitakense
GCTGATCATGCCGCCATCTCCTCTGCCTGGGGCTGCTGAGCGTGCATCCAGTCGGCTGCCTGCTGCGCCTTGCTCGCTGCGGTGAAGATGGCCTTGGGATCGTCCTTGAGGACCTTAAGCCAGGAGGCAACATAGGCTGCGTGGTCGGGGCGCGGATGGTGGGCGATTCCCAGATCAGCCAGGACAAGCCCGCTGAGAATTTCCACGCAGCATTCTTCGGCTGCATAGGCCGCTGATCCGAAGCGCCCGGAAAGATCACGGTCGAGCCTGTGCTTGAAGCCGCTGGCGTGCCCACATTCATGGAGCCACACCCCATAAAATGACGCGGCGTCGCGAAACGAGGTGAATGGCGGCATGAACACCGTATCGGCAGACGGCCGATAATAGGCTTCCGATCCCCCGAACTGGGTCTTGACGCCTAGGTTCGCGATGAATGCTTCAGCGTGGGCCAGACGTTCCGCCTCGGGCAGCACAGGAGTCGCCGGGCGCTCGTAGCCGTCGACCTGAGCGACGTTGAAAACCGAGAATGCACGGGCGAACATGCGCCGATGCCCGTCATCAGCGTCCTCGTCGTCGGCCTGCCGGGAAGACTGGATCTCCCTCCACAACACCACAGTGGTGGAGCGTTCTCCTTCACGAACCTGCGCGCCAGCATTCTGCCATTGCTTATAGGTGCCCCAGAGGCCGTCGCCATATCCGGCTGCGAAGCCTGCGGCCCAAAGGGCCAGCGTATTGATGCCGCGATATCGCTTTCCAGACGAGAGGTTGGTCGGGCGCGCGATGCTGGTGCCATTGTGGAACCAGGGCGCACGCCATTCGCCAGCGCCTTGTTCGATCGCGGCAATGATCTCGGCTGTAACGCGAGAATAGACGTCGGCGCGCTGGACGGATGCTGATGTGCTGGACATTGGGGAATCTCCGCGGCCGGCGGCGCGAGCCTTTCTCGCCCCCTCAACCGACCGCCCGACTCCGGCCGTCCTCTTCCTCTCCTGCCGCCCGCTCGGGCGGCTGTTCCTGATTTTTTGTCTTGTCATGATCATTGCTCCTTCTCCGCCGGGGGATGTCCCGGCGTCGGAGCAGCGGATTGCGATGCCTCAGGTGCGGCCGCGCACTCGCAGAGCCGGAGCGCAAGCGGAGGACGGCGATCAGCCGTTGCGCGGATGCGCCGGGCATCGCGCGCTCCGACCACGCCGGGCGGCCACCGGCGCAGGAGCACACCCGGCTCCACTTAGGAGCCGGGCGCGGATTGGCCTTCGTCTATGCTATCGAGGACCTTCCTCGCCCGCTCAAGGTCCTGCTGAAGAATGCTTCGTTGAAGCTGGGACACCCGCTTCTCCTTCAACAGGGTTGCGGCTTCCTGGGCGGAACGTGCCCATACTGGCCGGTGCCTCGCGGTGATGCAGGCATTTGGACAAAGAGTCGGCTGGCAAAGCGCGGTCAGCGGGCCTTTGGCTCCGGTGGCCCGCTTCAAACAGGCGGCCGTACCGGGATCGAAGAAGCAATCGGCCAGCACACCGACATGCAATGTTCGCGCGAGGCTCGCGAGCATGGTGCGCAGCCGGGCTCGATCGGCGATCATGGCCGGAAGCGGGCCTAGATCATCCGATATGCTGTCGAGCGTCTTCGCGATCCGTGCCGCCGCAGGCCCGGACAGCGTGGCTCCGGCCTGTCGTTCGTCGAAATAGATCAACAGGTCATCGAGCTGGCCGAGACTACGCTGGTTCTCGACTTCCGCTCGGAAGCCGGATCGGCTGGAGCCGGCATATCCCTCGAAAGCGGCGACGGAGGCGTGCTTATACTGGATCATGCCGGCGATGGTGCCGAAGGGACGATTGGCGATGTGCCATGCGATCGTTCGTCTGAACTGCCGCGTCGTGATCCGCCAAGGCTGATCACCTGGCCCATTCGGGATCGCCGGCATGCCAGGTGTGCCGAACAGGTCGTTGAGATGATCCCGGAATCGGTTGAGCTGGCGGACGATCTCGGCCGAGAGGTGATCCTTGCAAACAGGCCATGCGATCAGAACGGGCCAGAGCGTCTCGAGGCCGCGGGCTGATGCAACGCGGAACGACAGGCGTTCCAGAACCTCGACAGCTCTGGCAACGGGCTCGATGGTGACCCAGTCGGCAGGTTCGCCCTGGGTGGACTTGCCTTTATAGGCGACGGACCGAACACGATGGCGCATGATCATGCCGTCTTCGCTGCGCGTCAGGGAAAGGCATCCACGCTGCATCGCCTGGACTTCGCAGTCCCGCATGCCGGTCAGATAGGCGCACAGGATGTAGGCCGCCGACTGCAGCATGCGCTCTTCCGCAGCGAGGGTCTTGGCGTCGAAGCGGGGTCGCCACGGCTTACCGGTCTCAGGCAGAATGGCGATCGGCGTATCCATCCCTCCAGCTTCCACGCCGAGTTCGCGTAGAGCGGCATCGATGAGATCGGGCGCACCACTTGCGAGTTGAACATGCATTCGCTTCTCTGCGCGGGCGTCGATGCCGATGTGCAGATGAAGCAGGTGGGAGTTGACGGGTGGCGACAGGTCTCCTGTCGCGGGATGCCGGAGGAATATGCCGTTATGGGCGGTGCCCCAGATCGGCACCCCGCGACCTTCCCTGCGAAGCCGCCCGAAATAGTCCTCAAGCCGGTTACGCTGCTGGCGCCGTCGGTCTTGACGGTCGAGAACGCTGTCCTGCTCGATGAGCGCGGCGCAATGCGCTTCGAGACGGTCCATCTCCTCACGGGCTGCGAAGATATCGGCGGAAAACTCGGTGACATACCGGATCGACCAGGCCAGCAGCGGCGATATGATTGCCTCGGGAATCCGTGGTGTCCGGTTCTCGCGAACCTGACGATAGCCCGCGACACGCGCAGGAGGTCTTCCGGCCCACGGCTGGAATGACAGTCCTCCGGAAGGAAGATCATCGCGATAGGTATAGAGATCGAACGGGACCTCCAGTAGCTGGGTGACGATGACCGGCCGACGAGCACGGTCGGCTTTGAGGTGCCGGGCATAGAGGTCAAGAAGTGGCTGGTCGACGCGGCGGAGATCGACCTCACCGAGTTCATCACGCACGAACTCGAAGAAGCGTCGGGCGCGGTTGAAGACCTGTCGGACACTACCGGGAGAAAGGATCTTGCGGTGACCTGGCAGGTCGACGTTGAGCCGGGCATAGAGAAGTTCGCGCAACGCCTCGCGGACGCTCACATCCTCGATCGACCCGAAATGCACGGTGACGTGACAGCGGCGAGCGCTCTCGCGAAACACGGCCGGACCGAGATCCCAGCTCGGATCGCTGTAGCGCGACAGAGCGTCCCGATCAAAACCAGGCTTTAGCGGAGCGGTCGCGAGAACTGGGCGCAGATCGTATTGCCGTGAGGAAGCTGCTGGCGACAATCCCCTCATTGGCGGGCCTCCGGCGGGAGATAAAGGGTGTGCTCTTCCGCCTCACGGCGGGCTGCGGCGATCATGCTCTCGGGAAATGCCGGCAGAACCTGCCCGGCGATGCGCGCATGGGCGCGGCCAAACTTCATTGCCCACTCTGAGGCGGAGAGACCCGCCCGCTGTTCTTCGATAAACTGTAGGAATGCGATGATCGCGGGCAGCTTGCGCGCGGTGATGACCGCATTGCGGCATTCGAGACAGCCCCAGAATGGTTGCGGGCAAGGTTCGCCCGGTCCTCCGAAGGGGCTGCGATCAAAACCAGAGCATGCGGCGAGCCAAACGTCCTGGTCACCACGCAGGATACTGTCGCGGTCCTCGGGCCCTTCGGGCGGGGGGTCGCATTGCCGCCAGAAATCTTCCTCGGCGGGTGCCAGGACGATCGGACCGGCCGCCGCCGCGACTTCGGAAAAGGCCTCGGCAACGGTGGCTTCGTGCAGCGGGCGTAGCGAAGGGATATCCGCGTAGTGGCGTGCGGCGATCTCGGGAGTATGTCCAACGGCGAAACGGGCCATATGGCCCTCGGTCTTCAGATACCAGAGCGCCTTGTGGGTCTTACGCAGCCGAGAAAGAACGAGGCGGAGCGGCTCACCATCGTCATCAACGAGATCATGCCCCTTTATCCATCTGGCTACGAGTTCCTGCTGATGCTCCAGACCTGCGCGAAGCTGCTTCCGCCCGGTGTAATAATAGAGCCAAAGGTTCTCGCTTGGGACGAACCGCCGTGTGAATGCCGTTGCCTCGATCAGCTTGCGTATCAGACCACCCGGTGTCCCGATCCCGCCATCACGGACACGGATGTGCTTGTGCTCGGCGCCGCGGGCACGCCGCTTCACATAGGCAATCTCGATCGTGCCGGGTCCAGGGTTCTGAAGGCAGTTGATCGTCAACGCCTTGCAGCATTCGAGCTCTAAGCCGGTCTCCAGGGACAGGAAGGTCAGTAGTGGTGGAATATCCATCGCGCGCAGATGGAAGCGTGCGTGCAAATCTTCGGACAGGTTCGAGACCGGAAGACCGCGCCGCAGCCTCATGAAGTATAGGCTCTTGAAGGCGCGGTCCCCACTGCTGAGCCTGCCGAAGGCGACGATCCGGGCATTGGCCTCGTCGGTCACTCTGCGAAGGTTGGCATAGTTGTCGGCTTCATCGAGCGGCTTCCCGATCCGCCGGAATATCCTGGCGATGTCGCCACGCGCAGCGTCTCGAAGCTGCCTTGAAACGAAAGGGCTGTAGGCGTCTCGTGGTCGGGATCGTCCGACAGATCGTGCACTGGTGTAGCGCAGCCGATGGCGAACCCCTTCATTCAGAAGACCAGGCTGGTCGGCGTCGATCGAGCGAAGGGCAAGGATAGCTTTGGCGAGGACAGTGTGTCGGTGGATCGGAGTCATCCCGCCGGCTTCGAGGAAATCCTCGTATCCATCGATGTCGTCAGCACGCAGATCGGCGGGCTTCTTTGCCGTGGAATGCTCGCGCAGATATGCGAAAAACTTCAAGTAGGCCTGCAAATGCTGCTTGATGGTGCTGCATGCGCCGAGCGAACCACCAAGCTCGGACTGCCGACGCAGAGCTCCTGCAAAGGCGATGGCGAAGGGTCGCGGATGCACGCCAGCGAGGTCAACCTCAAGCGTTCCACCGTAACGCGCCTCGATATTGAAGCGCAGCCCGATGACCGGATCTCTGGCGTGCATCGGAGCGATGCCATCGGCCGGTGCAAAGCGGACCGAGGCTCCCTTGCGCGGCCGGCCCGTCATAGCGAAGCCTCCGAGGGAAGCAGCGCCAGAAGTTCCTCGACGGCCGCATCGACGGTATCGGCACGCGTCGCGATGTGGTCGAGGTAGATGTAGGTCGTCGTCAGGCTGGCATGGCCGAGAAGCCGTTGCACCTGCTGGAGAGGATCACCGAGCATCTGCCGGTATCCTTCCATCGAGCCGGCAGGAAGCGCAGCGTCACGGATACGGTGCTGAATGAGCATCGCCAGCATGTGAACGGCAAAGGTGTGGCGTAGCTGGTGCGGGCTGATGTTGATATCGAACCCGAGGGACCGGCACCGGCTGGAGGCGCGGGCGAAAATGACTTCCCACGAGTTCGGCTGCACCGGCATGCCGACCTCCGAAAGCCACAATGCCGCCGGTTCGCTCGGCGTGCCGTTGCTGTTGCAGACAATAATCCGGCAACGTTCCTCGGGGTCGAGCAGATCGAGAGCGATGTCGCCACCGTCCAGCAGTCGCAGCCGGGCCGGGTGCCGTTCCTGATGAACGAAGATCGGACGGTCGATCGACTGCCATCCTGACCGCTGCTGAAACTTCGTGATGGCATGAGCTCGCTCGACATCGACATAGGCGCGCACCTGTGCGAGCAGTCGAGCGGGAGCGAGGATCTGGCGACCGCGATCGCCCTTGGTCTGGGCGTCCGGCAGATCCAGCCAGACCTGACGGCCCGGACGCTGATCGGCGAAAACGAGATCGGAGGTGAAGAGAGATGATGCTTCTTCCAGCCGAAGCCCTGTGGTCACGAGGAGATCGGCGAACAATGCATTGCGGATACCGTTGCGATCACGGGCGCCGGGGCGTGTGCGGCCGTCAGGCAAAAGCGCCTTGAGGCCGACATCCCGAAAGCGCCGATAGTCCTCGAGCGTGACGAAACTGACGTCCGCTCGACGCGCGGCAGGTTCATAGGCATCGTTCCGCGCGGCCATCTGCGACCGGCGCCCACCGTACCCCTGCCTCCAGACCGAGCGATGCGTGAAGGGTGCTTCTGCAATCAGTCCTTCCTGCACACCCCAGCGATATAGCCGATCGAGACAGGCAACGGCGCGATTCCACGAAGCGGCGGAAATGCGTTGTCCGACCTCGGCGCGGCGGCGGACGCGATGATAGGCAAGGACATCATGCCGGTCGGCTTGCCATATCGTCTTGGCGCAGGCTTCCGAAAGAAAACGAGCCCAGACGAGAACGTCGTAGCCATAGGCACGAAGGGAATGGCGTGAGCGAACGCCATTGAGAGGAAGATCGCGTAAAAAGCGATCCAGATCAGGATCGTAAAGCGCTCCGTCCCGGAGGATCATTGGGACATGGGCATCAAGGCCGTCCGCTGATCTGCGCTCCTGAATCGTAATGCTCGAAGCTGCGATTACACTGTCCACAAGTTGTTCAACCTTCCCCCGGACCCCCATCCGGGGAGCCCAGCATCAACGAAGGAGTTCAACTTGCCCGGCGCTATCCAGGCCGGCCTCCGCCAGCTATGTGGGAGCGCTGCGGCCGGCCTGGATAACGCCTCCGTCAGTCCTGTT
>NZ_JBWKME010000242.1:0-1961 GCF_056431085.1 Mesorhizobium waitakense
GGTCGGTGCGCATTGAGCGTCCACGCCGTATGCGGTCGCTTGTTGAGGTTCGCCGCGGTTGGGATGCGAGTCGATTTGTCGCGGCCGAATCAGAGCCAACTGGGGATTTAATGCGCCATCGACGGCCGAGCTGCGAGCCGGCCGATGGAGGCGCACATGGTCCGGCGCAAGGATCGCCCTGTGCTGCGCATGCAGGTGTCGTTCGAAGCGACAAGAACCGGCCCCCAACATCTGCTCGAGGCCTACGCCCATCTTGTGCCGACGATACGGCGCACGAAGCAACGGCAGAAGCGTCGAGCGGACCCCTCATCGAAGGTGACGAAAGCGATGACGAGATCGGGAGGTGAGCAATGACCGAGACGCAATGTGCGCTCTATGCGCGGGTGTCGAGCGAGGCGCAGGCGCGCGATAACACGATTGCAAGTCAGGTGATTGCGTTGCAGGAACGCATTGCCACCGACGGCTTCATGCTTGAGCCAGGTTACAGCTACGTGGATGACGGCTACAGTGGTTCGACATTGCTTCGACCGGCGCTGGAACGGCTGAGGGATGCGGTTGCCGGTGGCCAAGTCGACCGTCTCTATGTCCACGCCCCCGATCGGCTCGCCCGCCGCTATGCCCATCAGGCGCTGCTGATCGACGAGTTTCGTCGTACCGGTGTGGAGATCGTGTTCCTCAACCGCCCCATTGGTGGCACGGCCGAGGATGATCTATTGCTTCAGGTTCAGGGTGTGATCGCCGAATATGAACGGGCCAAAATCCTCGAGCGGAGCCGGCGTGGTCGCCGTCACGCGGCACGCTCCGGCTCCGTCAGCGCGCTGACGGGTGCTCCCTTCGGCTACCGTTATGTGAGCCGCGACCAGAGTGGCGGCCTGGCACGCTTTGAGGTCGTGGAGGAGGAGGCACACATTGTTCGACTGATCTTCGCATGGGTCGGCCTGGATCGCATGAGCTTGCGAGGGGTATGCCGCCGGCTCGAGCAGATCGGCTGCCGGACGCGGACAGGAACGACGCATTGGTACGCCTCCACGATCCGCGGCATGCTCGCCAATCCCGCCTATATCGGACGGGCCGCTTTCGGGCGAGCCCGCTACGTGCCGCCACGACCGCGGTTGCGGCCGATCCGCGGCCACTCACAACCCTCGCCGCACGCCACTTCGCGCGTTCCCGTACCGCCTGAAGAGTGGATCGAAATTCCTGTTCCCCCGCTCGTCGATCCGACCGAATTCGAGGCGGTCCATACTCAGCTTGAGGAGAACCGGAAGCGCAAGCGCCAACGCACGCCGAGCTCGGACTGGCTGCTGCAGGGCCTCGCGGTGTGCCGGCGTTGCGGCTACGCCTATTATGGCAAGCGCGCACCTCGCGCCCGCAAATACGACCCGACGGACACGCTGCGCTACTATCGCTGTATCGGTACGGACGGTTATCGCTTCAGCGGCCACCCCGTTTGCGACAACCCGCAGGTGCGCGGCGATCACCTGGAAGAAGCGGTGTGGGATCAAGTCAAAGGTCTCCTGGAGGATCCGCGCCGCATGGCCGAGGAATACCGTCGCCGCCTCCTTGCGGCCCGTGACGAAGTCCGTGAGCCGGAGGAGATCGCCCGCCTCGAACGACAAATGGCCACCTTGCGTCGCGGCATCGGTCGGCTGATCGACAGCTATGCCGAGGGCATCATCGACAAGGCGGAATTCGAACCGCGGATCGCGGGTCTGAAACAACGCCTTTCTCAGCTTCAGGTGCGGCACCAGGCAGCGGTCGACGTGGCCGAGAACGAACACGAGCTCTCACTCCTGATCAACCGTCTGGAAGATTTCTCAGCCAAGGTGAAAGCAGGGCTCGCCGGCCTTGACAGGATCGGAACGCAGCAGATCATCCGTACCGTGGTCCGCCGGGTCGAAATCGACAACACGCAGGTAGAGATCGTCTTCAGGGTTCCGCCACTCGATGGCTCAGCCGGCCAG
>NZ_JBWKME010000243.1:0-2967 GCF_056431085.1 Mesorhizobium waitakense
TCTCGGTGAGAAGCTCCATGAAGAGGTCGATTTCCGGCTCGGTTATGGTGAGCGGAGGAGCTGCCATGAACCATTCCCCGAACTTTCCGCTGGCGGCGCGGCGTGCGTAAAGATGCAGCCCGAGTTCGCGAGCGATCTCCGAAACGCGATAGGACGCTTGCTTGGCTGCGGGAAACATCGCCTTGGTTGCCTGGTCCTCAACGATCTCCACCGCGTTCATCAGGCCTACTCCCCGCACGTCGCCGACGGTGGTGCTCCGTTCCTTCAGTGCGTGGAGCTTTTGCTGCAGCAGGAAGCCCATCCGCTTGGCATTGCCCATCAGATCTTGGTCGAGCATCTCCTTGAGAACCGCGACACCAATCGCCGATGAGAGGGGATTTCCGGCATAGGTGTGGCCGTGCAAGAAACCGCCGGACTCGGCGACCTTGTCCACGATCTTGTTGGGGGCGATCATGGCGCCAAGCGGCGTATAACCGGCGGCCAAGCCTTTGGCTAAGACAACTAGGTCGGGCAGAGCGTTTGGCCAATGATGAGCGGCGAGGAAGGTTCCGGTTCGGCCGGCGCCACACATTACCTCATCGAAGATCAGCAGAACGCCATAACGATCGCAAATCTCCCGGACTTTAGAATAATAATTATCCGGCGCAACCAACGCGCCGGTCGCGACACCGCCGACCGGCTCCATGATGAAGGCGAGTACCGTCTCCTCGCCTTCCGCGAGGATCTGCTGTTCGAGCGCGTCCGCGCAGTAATCGGCATAGGAACTGACATCGAAGCCTTTAGGGAGGCGATAGCTCAGTGGCGCTGGCACCTTGGGCATTATCTGCATGATCGGGCCAAAGATCTCCTCGCGGTCCGGGTCGCCGGTGACAGCGGCGGCGCCAAGCGTCGCGCCGTGATATCCTGGCATGCGCGCAAGGATTTTCCAGCGCTTCGGCTGTCCGCTGGCCACGGCGTATTGGCGCGCGAGCTTGATGGCAGATTCGACTGCTTCCGAACCGCCGGAGACGGGAAAAGCCTGATCGAACCCAGGGCCGGCGAGGTCCGCGATCATCTTGCAGAGGGTATCGGTTGATTCACTGCAAAACGCGGCATAGCTGATGCGATTGGCCTGGTCGATCATCGCATCGCGGACGCGCTCGTTCCCATGGCCGAGATTGACAACGAGCGCGCCGGATGAACCCTCGAGATAGCGCTTGCCGTTGGTATCCCAGAAGAAGATACCCTTCCCATGCGACACCTTGAACGTTCCGGGGGCTCCGCGTGAGCCGGCGTAGAACCTGTCGAATGCATTCTGAACGGGTTTCGGTCGAACGATACTCTGGGCGGACATTTGCAACCTCGTTTGATTGGTTCGTCGGTGTGAAGAAGGGGGCGGCCTGGTTCGCGACGGTGCCACCCGCGCGGAGATCACGTCATGGCGCAAGCCTTCAGTGCGTCGCGGACGGAGAGACGCTCCAATTCGAGGAGGGCCTCCTTCAGACGCGCGGCATTGCTAGCGCCGATGACGGGGCTAGCCAGCATGAGGAACTTGGCTTCCACTTCCGCCTGTCCAAAAGCGGGACCGCCGGGGGCGCCGGTTGGAACCTCGGCCTGGGCGGAAAGCGTTTTGCCATTCTGCAGGGTGACGCTGACGCGGGCCGGCAGGAGCCTTTCGGCATAAAATACCTCATCGGCACCGGCGAGGGTTGAAAGGCTGATCCGTGCCGCGGTTTGTTTGACACCTTCGTCAGTCAGATCGTCTTCGCGGAGGCCGGTCGCGGAGGACTTGTCGTGCAGTTCGAGAGCGACCGCATAGGGGATATGAAACACCGCCTCGATGGTGGATTGCGGCCAGGGGCCATTAAAGTCGCGAACGAACTCGCTCACGGTTTCGACATGAATGCCCCTGATGTCGGCATGGCCGAAACGATGGCTTGTCTGCAGCGCGCGTAGACAGTCGATTGTAGTGTGAATCCAGCGGCAGACGCCATAAGGTTTGAAGCCGGTCTCAAGGATGAAGTAGCGCTCTCCCCATCGGTCAAGCATGTTCTGGGGTTCAAAGCGGTCGGAACCGGCCATAACCCAGAAGCCGTCTTCGCCATCGAAGATGGTGCGGTTCGCGTGGAAACCTTCTCGTACAAGGTCCACCGCGGTGATGGCCCCCTTGTTCGCCCATCCGTAATTGTTCTTCAAAAAGCATATTGGCCTGGAATGGAATTTGGACCCAAAGGGAAGCGGAGCATGCATCGGAGTTAGCCCGTAAGCATCGGCAATTTGCTCGGCGCTGAATTGATGCAAGAGGCTTGCTGCCGTGCAGGCGCCGAAAATTTGCCAACTCGCAAGACCGCTGACGTGGCGGTTGCGGTCTTCGGTAGGCCGCATGGCTGTGCCAAGGCGCAGCGACATTTCATAGCCACCGACAATCGCGGCGATCAGCGCCTTGCCGGAGCTGTCTACCTCTTCTGCAACGGCGAGCGCAGCCGGGATAATGGAGTTGCCGGGATGCCCGAAAAGGACGTAGGAATCATCCAGACTAAGCAATGTGGCGCTATGGCCATTGGCATGAGCGGCATTGGCAGGATGGAAGCTTAGTGACGTACCGAAAACGGTGCTGGGACCACCGGAGTCGGTACGCGCGAGATAGGGCGTCAATTGTCTCGCCCCGCGGCTCGTGCTTCCCGCGATCATGCAGCCGACATGGTCGAGGACGAGAAGCTTCGCCTTGTCAACCACTGCTGCCGGCAGTTCGTCGTATGTGAGGCTGGCGACCGTTTTGGAAACATCTTGTGTCAGGGACATAATTTCGCACCGCAATGAGGAACCTGCGCTATCACCGGGGCCGCAGACACTCCTAGCGAGACTGCCGCGAGTCCACAAAGGCAAATCATGAGGTTAACTTTCATTTCATATCCTCTTCTTTGAATATTCCCACTCTAAGCGATGTCATTTTCCCGGGCATTTGCGGATAGTTATGATCGTGGGTAT
>NZ_JBWKME010000244.1:0-530 GCF_056431085.1 Mesorhizobium waitakense
TCGGCAAACCAGCGTCGTGCTTCATGGGATTGAGCCAGAAAGCTTCGCTGCAGGCAGGTATAAGTTTCCAGAACATTCTGCGTGGCAGAGAGGATCTGGCGGGCGCGACTGAACTGGTAATCGTCGCCCTCAAGCGCCGGGGTATGGGACTTTGGCGGCTTCAGCGACGGAAGTCCCAGAGCTTGCTCCCGGTGATCGAACGCGCGCAAATGCTCATAAAGCTGCGGCCGGTCGCCGAGGATGATGACGGTGTCGCCGTCGAAGTCGCCGTCAAGTTTTTTCTGCTCACCGGTCGGGACAGCCACCAACGAGCCCGGGGCAAACACCTCGGTCGCCTGCAGGATGCCGAGGCAGTCGAGCGGCGTGTCCACCTTGACGCGGTCCTTGCTCGAGGTCCAGCTCGCATGGCATTTGACGTCCTCGGCAGACATCACCAGCCCACGGTCGGCGTAGGCGGCCGGCCACATCTTATCCGGGACAACGATCAGAATGCCTTTGGCAAAAAAGGTCGGATCGTTGGCCGCCAGTTC
>NZ_JBWKME010000245.1:0-1165 GCF_056431085.1 Mesorhizobium waitakense
GAAGCGAACAGCCGGGCGAGGTTATAGGGTTCGTTGTAGGTGGTCGAGGCGGTCGCGATGAAGCCGATGCGTTGCGTCACGGCGGCAAGCGCCGAAATCCAGGTCAGCGGCTCCAGCCTGAAGCGGCTTGCGTAACGGATGTTGTCTGCGAGCGCCGGCCCATCGGCAAAGAACAGCGCGTCGAACTTGCTCGCCTCGGCCTTTTTCGCCAGTTCCTGATAATAAGCGATGTCCAGCATTCTCTCAGGGGCGGAATCCTTGTAGCGCCAGCCGGCTTCATGATGGCCGCCAGGATAGATGAAAAGATTGAGCTTCAACTGTCGTGATTCGGCGGGCATATGGGGGTCCTCTTGGGTGGTGACTCTGAGCGACAGGTTTTCGACCGGTCAGACCGGCAGCACAGGCTTCGTCTCGACGCCGAGATGACGCAGAAGTTCGGAGCGAATCTCGCCGAACCGGCGATCGCCATGATCGCGTGGCGTTGGGATATCGATTGCGATGTCGGCGACGATCCCGCCCTTGTCGAGAACCAAAACCCGGTCCGCCAGCGTTACGGCTTCGTCAACGTCATGGGTGACCAATAGGACCGCCGGTTGGTGACGGGCACAAAGCTGACGCAGCAGATCGTGCATGCGCAGGCGGGTCAGCGCGTCGAGTGCGCCGAACGGCTCATCCGCCAGCAGCAGTTCGGGATCACGGACCAGCGAGCGCGCCAATGCCACCCGCTGCTGCTCGCCACCAGAGAGCTCGACCGGCCAAGCGTTCTCACGGCCGCCCAGGCCAACTTCTTCGAGAGCTGCCCGTCCGCGTTTGGCTGCGTCCGGTAGGTTGAGACCAAGAATCACATTCTCCAGCACTCGTTTCCATGGCAACAGTCGGGCATCCTGGAACACCACCGATTTCTTATCGGGCGTTTCGAGCCGGCCGGACCCGGATACTTTGTCATCGAGATCTGCGAGCGCGCGCAGCAACGTACTCTTGCCCGATCCGCTACGGCCGAGAAGGGCGACGAACTCCCCCTTGTCGATGTCGAGGCTGAGCCCGTCGAGAATGGTTCGTGGCCCGAAGCTTCTGATAAGGCTCTCGACCCGCACGACGGGTGCGCCGCTCAATCCGCCAAGGTGCGACGCCATGACAGCGACCTTTCCTGGAAGAAGCTGACGAT
>NZ_JBWKME010000246.1:0-5685 GCF_056431085.1 Mesorhizobium waitakense
TACAATATCGACGCTATCAAGGAAATTCTTGGGGACGAAGTAGAAATACTGCATTTTGACGAGGCGTGGTACGCCTACGCCAATTTCCACGAATTCTACGACGGATATCACGCCATCCTGTCCAAGAAGCCATCGCGCTCGAAAAGCTCAATAACGTTCGCCACGCACTCGACGCATAAGCTCTTGGCCGCCTTGTCGCAGGCATCCATGATCCACATCCAGCATGCCGATACAAAGCGGCTGGACATGCCTCGTTTCAACGATTCCTTCATGATGCACACCTCGACGTCCCCGCAGTACGGCATCATCGCCTCCTGCGATGTCGCGGCCGCCATGATGGAGCAGCCCGCCGGTCGTGCGCTGGTCCAGGAAATGATCGATGAAGCCTTGGGTTTCCGCCGCGCGATGGCGGCTGTCAAATCTCAGCTCAAATCGTCGTGGTGGTTCGACGTCTGGCAGCCCGACGAGATCGCGGACGGACGGGCCGACAGCAACAGCGAGTGGGTGCTGAAGCCGGGCGATCGTTGGCATGGCTTCGAGGGACTGGCAGAGAACCACGTCCTCGTCGATCCCATCAAGGTCACCATCCTGACCCCCGGCTTGGCGGCGAACGGCGCAATGCAGAAAGCCGGTATTCCGGCTGGCGTCGTGGTGAAGTTCCTGTCGTCACGGCGGATCGAGATTGAGAAGACGGGGCTCTATTCGTTCCTGGTGCTGTTCTCGATGGGCATCACCAAGGGCAAGTGGAGCACGCTGGTGACGGAACTCCTCAATTTCAAAGACCTCTATGATGCCAATGCGCCGTTGAAGGATGTCCTGCGCGGCTTGGTCGAAGCGCATCCGGACGCCTACGCGGACATGGGTCTCAAGGATCTTTGCGACATGGTGCACAAGACCTACCGCGAAGACAATCTCCCGAAGGCTCAGAAGGACATGTACACGACGTTGCCCGAGATGGCGATGCGCCCGAGCGATGCATACGAGTCCCTCGTGCGCGGACAGGTGGAAAGCGTCGAGATCGACGCGCTGATGGGACGCACGCTCGCGGTGATGGTGGTGCCATATCCCCCCGGCATTCCCCTGATCATGCCCGGCGAGCGCCTAACCCCGGCAACGAAGTCCATTCACGACTATCTGCTGTACGCGCGCGATTTCGACCAGAAGTTCCCAGGCTTCGAGACCGATATTCACGGACTTCGATTCGAACCCGGTCCCAAAGGAAGGCGCTACCTGATCGACTGCGTCGCGGACGGAAGCGGGAAATGATACCGCGCGACATCAAGGCGCCAACGGTCGCCATTCCATTCCACAAGCTGCTGAAGATCGTGGCGATCGTCGACCGCGACGACGAGCAGGTGATGCGGCTCATCGAGCAGATCAAGGCTGAGAATTTTGAAGTCGAGATCAGCGATTCCCTGGAGCGGGACGTCTCGGAGGACGCCTCGGTCGGAGCCTACATAGCGTCGATCGACAATAGTCGGCTCGAGCCGGCACGCAAGTTTGCACGTTCCGTTCGATCGATTGGATTCGGCACGCCGCTCTGGGCATTGGCCGACTCGCACCAGATCTCCGATATGGCCGTCTTCGGCCTTACCGGCGAGGTGGACGGCTACATCTACCTTGGACAACAGACCCCCGCATTCTACGCCAGGCAGGTCGTGGCAAGCGCCGTGAAGTACGGACAGGGCCTGCTGCCGCCGTTCTTCGGTGGGCTCATGGCTTATGATGGCGAGGCACACATCGCCTTCGATTGTCCGGGGCACCAGGGCGGTCAGTTTTACAGCAAGTCGCCGGCTGGACAGATCTTCTTCAGGTATTTCGGTGAGAGCATCTTCCGGAACGATCTGTGCAATGCCGATGTCGACCTTGGCGATCTGCTCATCCACGAGGGTCCCGCTGTCGAAGCGCAGCGCTTTGCGGCGAAGGTTTTTGGCGCCGACAAGACCTACTTCGTCCTGAACGGCACGAGCACTTCCAACAAGGTAGTGACGAACGCCTTGCTCAAGCGTGGGGACCTCGTCCTCTTCGACCGCAACAATCACAAATCGATGCACCAAGGCGCGCTGGTGCAGGCTGGCGCTATCCCTATCTTCCTGCCGACATCCCGCAATCCATTCGGCATGATCGGCGCGGTCGACTGGGCTGCCTGGGACGAGGACTATCTGCGGGAGCAGATACGTGCCAATCCGCTGGTGAAAGATCCGCAACTGCATAAGGCAGAGCGACCGTTCCGTCTCGCATGCATACAACTCGCGACCTATGACGGCACGGTCTACAACGTGCGAAAGGTGCTGGAGAAGATCGGCCACCTTTGCGACTACGTTCTTTGGGACGAGGCGTGGATTGGATACAACGCCTTCCACCCGTTGTTCGAAGATCATAGTCCTATGCGCCTGGACAAGCTCGAGCCGCAGATGCCGGGTCTGTTTTCCACCCAATCCGTTCACAAGCAGGGCGCTGGATTTTCGCAAGCCTCCCAGATCCACAAGCGCGACGAGCACATCAGCGGCCAGCATCGTTTTGTCGAGCACAAGCGGTTCAACGAATCGTTTCTGATGCACGCTTCGACTTCACCCTTCTACCCTTTGTTCGCGTCACTGGATGTGAACGCCAAGGTGCACGAGGGCAAAGCCGGCGAGATGCTTTGGGACCGTTGCATCGAACTCGGAATCGAAACTCGAAAGAAGCTCCGCGAGTTCTGTCGGTACTACGAAAAGACTGGCCGCAGCGACGAGGAGAAATGGTTCTTCGACCCGTTTGTGCCTGACCGGGTGACGATCGCCGGTTCCAAGTTGTCAAAGGACCTTACCGACGTTGCCTGGGAAAGTCTTCCGACGGAATTGCTCAAGCGGGAGCAGCAGTGCTGGAACTTCCATCCGGAAGCCAAATGGCACGGGTACTCCGGCTACGTCGACGGCTATGCCATGGTCGATCCAAACAAGCTCATGCTGCTGACCCCCGGAATCGACCGTCAGACAGGTGGCTATCTAGACTATGGAGTACCCGCCACCGTAGTCGCCAACTACTTGCGAGAACAGCGCATTGTTCCCGAGAAGTGCGACCTCAACAGTATCCTCTTCCTGATGACCCCGGCGGAGGACGAGAGCAAGCTCAACACCCTGATTGCGAAGTTGGTCAAGTTCAAGAATCTATGGGACAGCGATGCACCGCTCCCGGACGTTCTGCCGACAGTCTGCGCCACGCACGGTGAACGCTACGCCGGATACACGCTGCGAAAAATCTGCAAGGAAATGCATGATTTCTATCGCGAGGCGAAGGTCAACGAACTGCAGAAACTATGCTTCAGGGCGTCCAGTTTCCCGGAACTCGCAATGCCTTCGAAGGAAGCTTACGAAGCGCTGGTTTCGAACGAGGTGGACTACATTTCCCTGGAAGAAATCAAGGGTCGCATCTCGGCTACCCTTGCACTAATCTACCCGCCCGGGATTGGAGTGATTGTCCCCGGCGAGCGTTGGGATGACAGGGCCCAGCCGATGTTGGACTACTTCCTGGCTTTTCAGGAGTCCTTCAATCGCTTCCCTGGATTCAACTACGAAGTGCAGGGCGTTTTTCAGGAACGAGTGGACGGCCGCATCAAGTTTCACACCTACGTCGTTCGCCAATGAGGGCCAGCGAAGGGAACTAGGGGAGAGCACTCATGCCCGAACAAGTACAGCCGAAACGCATGAACCTGATGCAACTGACCTTCATCGTGGCGGTCAACATGATGGGCTCCGGCATCATCATGCTGCCGACGAACATGGCAAAGGTCGGCGCGATATCCTTGCTCTCCTGGATTGTGACGGCGCTTGGCTCCATGGCAATCGCCTATGGCTTTGCCCAGGCAGGTCTCTACAACCAGCGGCCGGGGGGCATGTCGGCATATGCGGAGGATGCCTACGGGAAATCAGGCTATTTCCTCGTTTTCTTTCTGTATTTTCTCTCTCTGGCAATCGGAAACGTCGCGATCGGCATCTCCGCGGTGGGATATCTGGCCTCTTTCTTCCCCTGGCTTTCCTCAACTCCCGTGGCTACCTGCATCGGCGTCATCGCCCTTCTCTGGTTGACAACGGCCGCGAACTTCGGCGGCCCGAGCCTCACAGGACGCATCGGCTCGATCACGGTGTGGGGCGTCATTATCCCGGTTGGCTTCCTTTCGGTCATCGGATGGTTCTGGTTCAGCCCCAGTGTCTTCGCGGCTGCGTGGAACCCGAGCGGAATGACTCTTGCGCAAGGCATGGGCTCGAGCATCTCGCTCACCTTGTGGGCATTCCTTGGCATGGAATCGGCCGCGCAGAACTCGGCTGCAGTTGAGAATCCGAAGCGGGATGTCCCCTTAGCCTGCCTGTTCGGCACCCTCGGGGCGGCCGTGATCTACATACTGTCCACGACGGTTATCCAGGGCATAGTGCCCAATGCCGATCTGGCCGCGTCAACGGGTCCATTTGGGCTGGCATATGCCCGCATGTTCAACCCGTTCATTGGGTCGATCATCATGGTTCTGGCAATCCTGGCTTGCCTCGGCTCACTGCTTGGCTGGCAATTCACGATTGCCCAGACGGGGAAATCTGCAGCGGACGAACGGATGTTCCCGTCGTTCTTCACGAGGGTCAATCGATTCGGCGCGCCTGTTACGGGCATGATCGTCCTTGGCATCGTCCAATCATTACTGGCTTTGTCTACGATTTCGCCCAGTCTCAGCGAGCAGTTTGCTGCCCTCGTCAACCTTGCCGTTGTAACCAACGTGCTGCCCTACATCATATCCCTGTCTGCTCTGGTGGTGATGATGAAGGCGGAAGGTGTGGCGAAATCGAAGTACCGGCTCAACGTTTTCGTGGGGCTGGTGGCAACGCTCTACAGCACCTATGCGCTCTACGCTTCAGGCAAGGACGCAGTTCTCGGAGGCATGTTGGCTACCGCGATCGCCTTCATAATCTGGGGGTTCATCGCGCCACGTTTCGTTGCAGCTCGAAGCGCTGTCCAGACCCCTGAGCGTGACCGGGCCAAAGCAGCCTGATCACAGGCGCGCGGCACTCTGGAAGGAGATAGATTCATGACCTGCGAATGGGCCAAAGGCTTTCAACGAGTGGACATCAAAACCTGGGCGGCGCTTCTCATTTCGATCGGCTTGCCGTTCGCCCAGATTGTCCCCGCATCGGCGGCGACTCTGGATAGGGTCCGCGAAACTGGCAAACTGATGCTGGGCTATCGAGACGACGCGCGGCCATTCTCCTACAAGGGCGGGGATGGCAAGGCTTCGGGTTATTCCGTGGCCCTGTGCGAAAAGGTGGCGGAGGAAGTGAAGGCCGAGCTTGGCGTAGCCGAACTCGCCATTGAGTGGGTTCCAGTTACTGTGGAAGACCGTTTCAGCGCAGTTGCGCAGGGCAAGATCGACCTCTTGTGCGGGGCAGACACCGAGACATTGGAACGACGTAAGCAGGTGTCATTTTCGCTTTCGATCTTTCCGAGTGGAACCGCGGCTATGTTGCGAGCGGACGCGCCGGTGCCGTTGCAGGATGTGCTTGCAGGCCGTCCGCAGTCAGGACCGATCTGGCGCGGCTCTCCGGCTCGGATCCTGGAAGCGAAGACCTTCTCGGCTGTGGCCGGCACCACGACCGAATCCTGGCTCACTGGCCGTCTGAAGGACTTCCAGCTCGACGCAAAGGTCGTGCCGGTGGACAGCTA
>NZ_JBWKME010000247.1:0-3330 GCF_056431085.1 Mesorhizobium waitakense
TTTTATGACTTAGCCGCTGCATGTTCGGCATAGATTAGGGTCTCTCCGTCGCGATTGGCGCGAAGGAGAGGACATATGAACGCGAATGAGTATCTGCAACGCAGCAAGCTTTACCGGAAGCTGATCCACGGTCCCTATGGCGAGTTTTCACGGGTTTACGCGGCGAGATTGTCGGACGAAGGCTTTGCACAGCAGTGTACGCGGCGATCGCTAAGCCTGTTTCGTGACCTGATGGATTGGCACGTCGGCAACGGGCACGATCCCCGGGATTTAGGAGAAGCCCACGTTGAGCAGTATCTTGAGCACCGCTCGAAGCACTGGAGCATCAACGCGGGGGACCGGGCAGCTCTCCGGCGCTTGCTTTCCGCATTGCGAGATGAAGGCTTGGTTCCGGCCGCGCCTCCAATCGAGCCCACGGAGCAAGAGCAGATTGTTGAGGCATTCGCGGCCTATCTCACGAGCGAGAGAGGTCTGGCCCTCACCACGGTGGAACGTCACAAGCTCCTCGCGTATCGGTTTCTGCAGGAGACCTGTCCGGCTGGCGCTGACGGGTTCGCGGCGCTCACTCCAGAGATCGTCATCGGCTATGTCGAGCGACATGCTCTTGATGGCTCCGCCGACAGCGGCAAGGCAATGTGCGGGGTGGTGCGCGCCTTCATGCGCTTTTTGCATGTGAAGGGCTTCATTGCGGTGGCCTTGGCCAATTGCGTGCCATCAATACGTCGCTGGCGGCTTGCTGGCCTGCCAACCTTCCTGCCGCCAGAGAAGGTCCAGCAGGTTCTCGATGCCTGCGATCGGGCCACGGCAATGGGGCTCCGGGACTATGCGGTTCTGATGGTCCTGGCCAAGCTCGGCTTGCGCGCCGGCGAGGTTGCGGCGCTCAATCTCGACGACATCGACTGGCAGTCGGGCAGCATCGTCGTCCATGGCAAGGGACGACGGCAAGCGGCGATGCCGCTTCGCCACGATGTCGGCGAAGCTATCGTCGCGTATATCCGGCATGGGCGACCGGCTTCAGCGTGTCGTCGGCTGTTTTTGCGGACGCTTGCGCCACATGTCGGTTTTGCCTCCGGCTGCGCCATCACGATGATCGCGAAGGAGGCCCTCGATCGAGCAGGGATTGACGGTTGTGCGCACCACGGCGCCCACCTCTTTCGCCACAGCCTTGCAACCGACCTGCTGCGGTCGGGGGCCAGCTTTGCCGAGATCGGCCAATTGCTTCGTCACCGGAGCATCGACAGCACGAGAATCTATGCCAAGCTCGATATCGAGAAGTTGCGCGAACTGAGCCTGCCTTGGCCAGGAGGCGTCCAATGAGCCGGCTTCGAACAGCGCTCGAGCGCTATCTGGGCATGCGCCAGGGGCTAGGATACAAATACCACGGCCCCGCCCGACGTCTGTCGGATTTCGTCACCTTCATGGAGGCTCGCGACGCCGAGACCATCGCCGCGGGGCTGGCGATGGAGTGGGTGACGTCGATCGGTCGGCAACCGAGCTGGTCCATCCGCCTGACCGATGTGCGCTGCTTCGCTCAGCACCTCGTTCATTTCGACCCCATGACGGAAGTGCCACCTCAAGATGCAGTGCCGGCGCCCCGGCGGGCAAAGCCCTACATCTATAGCGATGCCGAGATCTCGGCGCTTCTGGCGGCGGCACTGATGCTGCCGCCGGCCAAGGCCCTGCGCCGCTGGACATATCATTGCTTGTTCGGATTGATAGCGGTGGCCGGGCTGCGCCATTCCGAAGCGCTCGACCTGCACAGGGATGATGTCGATCTCGGCCAGGGCATTCTCACCATTCGCGAGACGAAGTTCGGCAAGTCGCGGCTGGTGCCGCTCCATGCCACGACGGTTGCCGTGCTGTCGGACTATGCCGCGCGACGCGACGCGCATCTCGGCAAGCCGCGCAGCCCCTATTTCTTTGTCGCCGAGCAGGGCGGGAGATTGCTGCACCAATACGTGCACCGCGTGTTCTGGAAGCTCTCGCGACAGATCGGACTGCGGCAGAAGGGGCAGCGCAACGGTCCGCGGATTCATGATCTCCGCCACCGTTTCGCCGTCCAGGCCCTGATCAACTGGTATCGTGCGGGCGAAGACGTCGAGCGCGAACTGCCGGTCCTCTCGACCTTTCTAGGCCACGTCAATGTTCGCGACACCTACTGGTACCTATCCGCCGCGCCGGAACTGATGACCCATGCCGCACGGCGATTGGATGAGCGGTGGGAGGTTAGCTCATGAGCGGCGGGAACCATCTGGCCGTGCTGATAGAGCGGTGGTTTACCGATCGTCTCATGCGACACCGAGGCGTAAGCTCCAACACCATCGCCTCCTATCGAGACACCTTCCGGCTCCTGTTTGCATTCGCGCAGACACGCCTTGGCAAGTTCCCGTCGCAGTTGACGCTTCGGGATTTCGACGCGCCTTTCATCGGGGCATTCCTAGAGGATCTCGAGACGACCCGAACCGCCTCGGTAAGGACGCGGAATCTCCGTCTCACGGCCATTCGGTCTTTCTTCAGATATGCGTCGTTCGAAGAGCCGGCGCACAGCGCCCACATCCAACGCGTGCTCGCGATCCCGAGCAAGCGATCCGACAAGCGGCAGCTTCAGTTTCTCACCAGACCCGAGATTGAAGCGATCCTGGCCTGCCCGGACCGTAGCATATGGCTGGGTCGGCGCGATCACACTCTGCTGTTGCTGGCCGTGCAAACGGGGCTGCGGGTCTCGGAGATCGTTGATCTCGACCGGGACTCCGTGATGCTTGGCCGCGGTGCCCATGTGCGATGTATCGGCAAGGGCCGGAAAGAGCGAAGTACGCCGCTCACCAAGGTTGCACAGCAAGCCCTTCAGTGTTGGCTCAAGGAACCAAGGAAGCGCGGCGCAACGGCCCTATTTCCGAACGTGCACGGCGGCAAGCTCAGTTCCGACAGCGTGCAGGCGCTGCTGAACAAATATGTCGCCAAGGCGCGTGAGCACTGCGTCCCGCTTCGCTCGAAACGCGTGTCGCCCCACGTGTTACGGCACAGCGCTGCCATGGAGTTGCTGCAGGCGGGCGTCGATTGTTCGGTCATCGCCCTGTGGCTGGGCCATGAGACGATGGAAACGACCCTGACCTACCTTCACGCACATCTTGAACTGAAGGAATCCGCGCTTGCCAAGCTGAAGCCCTATGAACGCCGAAAGGCCGAACGATTTCGACCAAACGACCGGCTTCTGGAATTCCTGAACGCCCTTTGAAGGACAAAACTATGCCGAGTGTCAACGACCGGTCTGGATCGATAATCGCGGGCAAGGCGCTTGATACCTTCACGATCAAGACAGGGGCTCGGCAT
>NZ_JBWKME010000248.1:0-1063 GCF_056431085.1 Mesorhizobium waitakense
TGGATGTGATTGTTTCGGGAGCGGCGAGCAGTTTGTGCCAAGCATCGCACGCGGCGTCGATAATTGCCTCGTAGCTGTCGAAGACGCGGTTTGAGAGCCAGTTCTGCCGCATGTACTGCCAGACATTCTCAACCGGGTTTAATTCGGGCGCACGCGGGGGCAGGAAGATCGGCGTGATGTTGCGCGGCATGTTGAGGTTGGCGGTGGTGTGCCATCCGGCGCGATCCATGATGAGCACGGCATGCGCGCCCTTTTCGACATGGCGGCTGATCTCGTCGATATGGAGTTGCATGGCCTCGGTGTCGGCAAATGGCAGCGCGAGAGCTGCGCCGGTGCCCCGAGCCGGGCAGATGGCGCCGAACAGATATGCGCTCTTGTATCGCTGGTCGGCTGGCTGTCGCGGCCGCGTGCCACGCCTGGCCCACTGCCTTGTGATGCCGTTCTTCTGACCTATCCTGGCTTCATCCTGGAACCAGAGTTCCACCTTCGTACGCGGCGGCAGGTCGCAAAGATGAGCCTTCAGCGTGCGCTGCCAATTTTTTTGAACGCTTCGATGATATGGGCGTCCTGCGCCGGGTGGTGCGGCCGTGCGCTCATATGCGAGAAGCCGAGCTTGTGCAGCAGCTTCCCGACATAGCGGGTATCGTAATCGATGCCGAAACGCTCCTTGATGACGCGCTTGAGGTCGATGCGCCGCCAGCGCACGACGCCGTCGACGGCGCGATCCGACCCCCTCTCCACGATTGCCGCCAGTTCAGCATTCTGTTCAGGCGACAGCCGGCACGGCGGGCCTGACGACCAGTGGTCGACAAGGCCATCGGGGCCGGCCGCGTTGAACCGGTGCACCCAGTCCCGCAGCGTCTGGCGGTCCATGCCGCCAATCCGCCCCGCATCCGCCCGGCTCATCCCGTCCAGTACCGCAGCGATCGACAACAGCCGGCTGCTCTGCCGCACATCCTTCGACCCACGCGCCAGGCGACGCAGTTCCGTCGCCGAATAGTCCGTTCGTAACCTCACCGCTGATCCCATGGCCGAATCTCCTTCGGCAACACGGAATCACGCT
>NZ_JBWKME010000249.1:0-3675 GCF_056431085.1 Mesorhizobium waitakense
AGGCTAGCGCCCGGCGATCCGGCGGCGATGATCGCCGGCAGGTCGGCCACGGCGGAGATGATCGCGGGCATTCGCGAACAGCTCGGCCTCAATGAGCCGCTGCCTGTTCAGTTCGTACATTGGGCGTCGAGCATCCTCAGGGGTGATTTCGGGATCTCAATTTTTTCTGGGCGACCGGTTCTAGAGCTCATTTCGCAGCGGCTTGAACCCACCGTTTCACTGTCAATCCTAACGATGATCCTTTCGGTGACGGCTGGGGTCTCGTTCGGCATCCTTGCCGCGTGGCGAACTGGCGGTCTCGTCGACCGCCTCCTCACTGCCTTTTCTGCACTTGGTTACTCCGTCCCGGTCTTTGTCATCGGCTTCTTCCTGATCTACTTTTTCGCCATACGAACACATTGGTTGCCAGTCCAGGGATATGTACCGATCGGCGGTGGCCTTGGGCCTTGGTTTGTGCACCTGATCCTGCCCACCGTAGCATTGGGCCTCGGCTTCATTGCATTCATCGCCCGGGTCACGCGGGCGAGCATGCTCGAAGTTCTGTCGGAAGATTATATGCGCACGGCCGCCGCCAAGGGTGCGTCGTCGTATGCCATGCTTTTCCACCACGCATTGAAGAATGCCGGCGTGCCGATCCTGACTGTCATCGGAATAAGCTTCGCATATCTAATCGGCGGGGTCGTGCTTACGGAGACGGTGTTCAACATACCGGGTATCGGTCGTCTGGTCGTCGACGCGATCAATAACCGCGACTACCCCATTATCCAGAGCGTGCTCATCCTGACGTCAGGTCTGTACGTCCTTATTAATCTCACGGTCGATCTCGCCTATACGCTGATCGACCCGCGCATCCGGTACTGATATGACCCTCCTCTCCGTACAAGTTGAAGCCGTGCCGATGGGCCGGCTGCGACTATCCGACCTTCCCCGTTTGGCAAGGCGGCATCCGCTCGTCCTTGCAGGCGGCGGCCTCTTGGCGCTGTTGATCATCCTGGCGCTGGCTGCCCCGCTTTACGCCGGCGATCCGGGGAACATGGATCCGTTCAAACGCCTCCAGCCACCTTCGGGCGAAATTTGGTTTGGAAGCGACAATCTGGGCCGCGACGTGTTTGCGCGAACGATCTTCGGCGCCCGGATCTCCCTGATGGTCGGACTGCTGTCGGCAGCATGCGCCGCTCTTGCCGGGGCTCTGATCGGTGTCATCGCCGGCTACAGCCGCAGCTTTGACAACGTCGTCATGCGGGTCATGGACGGCCTGATGTCCATCCCCACGATTTTGCTCGCCATTGCCCTTATTTCTCTGACAGGCCCCGGCATCGGCATTCTCATCGTCGCCATCGCGATCCCCGAGACGCCGGCCGTCGCGCGACTGGTTCGTTCTGTGGTTCTGAGTGTTCGCGAGCGCCCCTATGTGGAGGCTGCGCTCTGCGGCGGTGCGCGCCTGCCCAAGGTGCTGTGGCGGCATATCCTGCCGAGCACCATTCCGCCACTCATGGTCCAGGGCGCTACTGTCTGCGCCAGCGCCATTTTGACCGAGGCGGGGCTGAGCTTCCTCGGCGTGGGCGTGCCGCCCGAGATTCCGAGCTGGGGCAACATGATCGCCAGTTCGCGCCTTTATCTCGCCATCGCGCCATTGACGATCTTCGCCCCCGGTATCTGCCTTGCCGTCACGGTTCTGGCCGTCAACCTGCTCGGGGACGGCCTGCGCGACCTGTTCGATCCCCGCGCGAAGCGGAGGCGTTAACATGCAGATGCGTCAAACCGCAGGGAACGACGTGCTTCTCGATGTTCGAGACCTTGAGACACACTTTTACGGCGATGAAAGCGTCACCCGCGCGCTAGGCGGCGTCAGCTTCCAGGTCAAGAAAGGCGAAACGCTCGGTGTCGTCGGTGAATCGGGATGCGGCAAGAGCGTCACCGCTCTTTCCATCCTTCGCCTTCTGCCGAAGTTGACCGCCAAGACGGTTGGCGGGGAGATCCGCTTCCAGGGACGCGACCTGCTTCAGATGTCCGACCGGCAAATGCGAAAGATCCGCGGCGACCAAATTGCCATGATTTTCCAGGAGCCGATGACAAGCCTGAACCCCGTCTATACGGTCGGCCACCAGATCGCCGAGGCGGTGCAGATCCACACCAAGGCCTCGCGGTCAGATGCCATGGCGAAGGCCGAGGAGATGCTCCGTCTCGTCCGCATCTCGGACCCCGAGCGTCGCGTCAACAACTATCCCCACGAAATGTCCGGCGGCATGCGCCAGCGCGCCATGATCGCCATGGCTCTCGCCTGTTCGCCGGAACTGTTGATCGCCGACGAGCCCACGACCGCACTCGACGTCACGATCCAGGCGCAGATCCTGCGGCTCATCGTCGATCTGAAGGAGCGAACGGGAACGGCCGTCATGTTCATCACGCATGACCTGGGTGTTGTCGCCGAGACATGCCAGCGGGTGATCGTGATGTATGCGGGCCGGATCGTTGAAGAAGCGAACGTGATAGATCTGTTTGCGCGTCCCGCGCATCCCTACACCCAGGGGCTTATGCGATCGGTGCCAGATCCACGGCGCGGCCGCCAGCGCCGCCTTCCAGAAATTCCCGGCATTGTCCCAAGTCTACGCGAGCCCATTGTAGGCTGCAGCTTTGCGCCTCGCTGCTCGTTCGCTATCGACATTTGCCGCGAGAAGACCCCCGGCCTGCGTGATGTCGGGTCGAGCCACGCCGCGGCTTGCTGGCGCGCCGAAGAGGTGATGGGCGCATGAACGGTCCACTGCTAAAAGTCGAGAATCTGACCAAGCATTATCCGCTCGGTGCGGGAATCTTCAAGAAAAGCATTCCGGTGATCCGGGCGGTGGAGGATGTATCCTTTTCCGTCGCGGCGGGCGAGACACTTTGCATCGTCGGCGAATCCGGCTGCGGCAAGTCCACCGTCGCGCGGCTCCTGATGCGGCTCGTCGATCCAACGGGCGGACGCGTCCTGATCGACGGGACCGATATTGCGGGCCTCAAGAAGCACGAGCTTCGTGCGCATCGCCGTCGGATGCAGATGGTGTTTCAGGATCCTTACTCGTCGCTGAACCCGCGTCTTACTGCCGGGCAGATCATCACCGAACCCGTTGAAAATTTTGAGCGTCTCAGCCGCAAGCAGCGCCAGTCACTCGCCGCGGACCTTCTCCGAAAAGTCGGAATGTCGCCCGAAATGATGCACAGGCTCCCGTCCGAGTTGTCTGGTGGTCAGCGCCAGCGGCTCGGCATTGCACGCGCCCTGTCGCTCAACCCCTCTCTCATCATCGCCGACGAAGCGGTGTCAGCCCTCGACGTTTCCGTTCAGGCGCAGATCTTGAATCTGCTTCTGGACCTCCAGCAGCAGACGGGCATCGCCTTCGTCTTCATCTCGCATGACCTTGGCGTCGTGGAGCATATCGCGCATCGCGTTGCCGTCATGTATCTGGGGCGGATCGTGGAGCTCGCGCCGAGCGAGGCCCTCTTCGCCAAGCCGGTCCATCCCTACACCGAGGCGCTGATTGCGGCGGCACCCGTGCCGGATCCAACGCGGGTTCGGCTAGAGGTGCCCGTCGAAGGCGAGGTGCCAAGCCCGATCAATCCCCCGAGCGGGTGCGCGTTTCATCCGCGCTGCCCGCTCGCCGTCGAGCGCTGCCATATCGACGTGCCGCCTTTGGTGCC
>NZ_JBWKME010000250.1:0-599 GCF_056431085.1 Mesorhizobium waitakense
AACGGCGTGTGACGGCCACCTTCGTCCTTGGTCAGGATGTAGGCTTCGGCCACGAACTTCTTGTGCGGCTTCACCGTGCCGGGCTTGGCCAGAACCTGGCCGCGCTCGACACCTTCACGATCAACGCCGCGCAGCAGCGCGCCGATGTTGTCGCCGGCCTGGCCCTGATCGAGCAGCTTGCGGAACATCTCGACGCCGGTGCAGGTCGTCTTGGTCGTCGGACGGATGCCGATGATCTCGAGTTCCTCGCCGACCTTGACCACGCCGCGCTCGACGCGACCGGTCACAACCGTGCCACGGCCAGAGATCGAGAACACGTCTTCGATCGGCATCAGGAACGGCTTGTCGAGCGGACGAACCGGCGTCGGGATGTAGGCGTCGACCGCAGCCATCAGCTCGCGGATCGCGTCCTCGCCGATCTTCTTGTCGGAATCTTCCAGAGCAGCCAGAGCCGAGCCCTTGACGATCGGAATGTCGTCGCCGGGGAACTCGTTCTTGGTCAGAAGCTCGCGAACCTCGAGCTCGACCAGTTCGAGCAGCTCGGCGTCATCGACCTGGTCGACCTTGTTCAGGAACACCACGATCGACGGCACGCCGAC
>NZ_JBWKME010000251.1:0-655 GCF_056431085.1 Mesorhizobium waitakense
GCGGCGCGAATGCCGCGGGTCTTTTTTTACGCACGTGAACGGGTCTAGAGGAAGCCGCGCCGGATGCCGTATTGGCCGAGCTTGCGATAGAGCGTGGGCCGCGAAATGCCGAGCCTAAGCGCAACCTTGCTGAGATTGCCGCCCTCCGCCGCAAGCGCATTCTTGATCGCCTGGCGTTCGGCATCTTCGAACGAGCACACCGGTGCTTCGAGCATGGCCGTGGGGTGCTCGCTGTGCATGGCCATGGTGTTGCGATCGCCTGCGCTGAACTCCGCGGGAAGATCCTGGAGTCCGATCGTGCCGCCGCGCGCCAGTATATGCAGGCGCTCGACCAGATTCTTCAATTCGCGCACATTTCCCGGCCAGCGATAGGCCAGCAGCGCATCGAGCGCGTCGTTCGAAAACTCCAGCGGATCATTGCCTGCCAGCTTTGCGATCTGACGATTGAAATGCTCGATCAGCAACAGCACGTCGTCGCCGCGCTCGCGCAGGGCCGGGACATGAATCGAGACCGCGCCGATGCGGTAATAGAGATCGCTGCGGAAGCGCCCGGCCGCGACCTCCTGCTTGAGATCGCGATTGGTCGAGGCGACCAGCCGCACGTCCACCGGCCGGCCCCTCGAGTCGCCGATGCGGTGGACCACGCGCTCCTCAA
>NZ_JBWKME010000252.1:0-6320 GCF_056431085.1 Mesorhizobium waitakense
GGCGGCACGCCGCTGGCGACGAAGAAGTTTGCTTCTAAGCCTGCCCGTTGTGAGATTCAAGAGAGCCGCGTAAGCGACACTCGGACGGCCCCGGAGCCAAAAGCGAAACGGGCCACGACACTGCGTCTGCGGTGTCTGTTCTTTGAAAATTGAATATTGAAGAAAGAGAAACGTGGGCGGCAGAGTCCTGCTGAACCTCTTATCCCGCCAGGGATAGGTTGTTCGAACGAGACTTTGGCGGACACGTTTTGAGAGAATAAAGTCTACCAAGACACGTGAGTGTCTAGGTGTGAATGTTCTCGTCAATTCAAAGCGTGACCAGATAAAAGCCAATCAAAGTTTCAAAACTTGAGAGTTTGATCCTGGCTCAGAACGAACGCTGGCGGCAGGCTTAACACATGCAAGTCGAGCGCCTCGCAAGAGGAGCGGCAGACGGGTGAGTAACGCGTGGGAATCTACCCATCTCTACGGAACAACTCCGGGAAACTGGAGCTAATACCGTATACGTCCTTCGGGAGAAAGATTTATCGGAGATGGATGAGCCCGCGTTGGATTAGCTAGTTGGTGGGGTAATGGCCTACCAAGGCGACGATCCATAGCTGGTCTGAGAGGATGATCAGCCACATTGGGACTGAGACACGGCCCAAACTCCTACGGGAGGCAGCAGTGGGGAATATTGGACAATGGGCGAAAGCCTGATCCAGCCATGCCGCGTGAGTGATGAAGGCCCTAGGGTTGTAAAGCTCTTTCAACGGTGAAGATAATGACGGTAACCGTAGAAGAAGCCCCGGCTAACTTCGTGCCAGCAGCCGCGGTAATACGAAGGGGGCTAGCGTTGTTCGGAATTACTGGGCGTAAAGCGCACGTAGGCGGATTGTTAAGTTAGGGGTGAAATCCCGGGGCTCAACCCCGGAACTGCCTTTAATACTGGCAATCTCGAGTCCGAGAGAGGTGAGTGGAATTCCGAGTGTAGAGGTGAAATTCGTAGATATTCGGAGGAACACCAGTGGCGAAGGCGGCTCACTGGCTCGGTACTGACGCTGAGGTGCGAAAGCGTGGGGAGCAAACAGGATTAGATACCCTGGTAGTCCACGCCGTAAACTATGAGAGCTAGCCGTCGGCAAGTTTACTTGTCGGTGGCGCAGCTAACGCATTAAGCTCTCCGCCTGGGGAGTACGGTCGCAAGATTAAAACTCAAAGGAATTGACGGGGGCCCGCACAAGCGGTGGAGCATGTGGTTTAATTCGAAGCAACGCGCAGAACCTTACCAGCCCTTGACATCCCGGTCGCGGTTTCCAGAGATGGATCCCTTCAGTTCGGCTGGACCGGTGACAGGTGCTGCATGGCTGTCGTCAGCTCGTGTCGTGAGATGTTGGGTTAAGTCCCGCAACGAGCGCAACCCTCGCCCTTAGTTGCCAGCATTCAGTTGGGCACTCTAAGGGGACTGCCGGTGATAAGCCGAGAGGAAGGTGGGGATGACGTCAAGTCCTCATGGCCCTTACGGGCTGGGCTACACACGTGCTACAATGGTGGTGACAGTGGGCAGCGAGACCGCGAGGTCGAGCTAATCTCCAAAAGCCATCTCAGTTCGGATTGCACTCTGCAACTCGAGTGCATGAAGTTGGAATCGCTAGTAATCGCGGATCAGCATGCCGCGGTGAATACGTTCCCGGGCCTTGTACACACCGCCCGTCACACCATGGGAGTTGGTTTTACCCGAAGGCGCTGTGCTAACCGCAAGGAGGCAGGCGACCACGGTAGGGTCAGCGACTGGGGTGAAGTCGTAACAAGGTAGCCGTAGGGGAACCTGCGGCTGGATCACCTCCTTTCTAAGGAAGAACCTTAATGGAAACGCTCATCTGATGAGCCTCTGCCTTTCGGTTCTCTTGGAACAAGACGGCAGGGAGTCACTCTGACCGTCGCGCATACCTTAAGCGGGTCTGCCGCCTTCGTTTCTCTTTCTTCAGCGAATGACTTTGGATTGCGCTCGCGCGCCGTGTCGCACCCTTCGGGTGCTGGCGCTCCGCGAGGGCGCGGCACGAGCCGCGACGGCCGGTCGGCCTTGCGAGGCTCTGCCTCGACGCCGACTACCATCTGCGGGCTTAGGGCTTGTAGCTCAGTTGGTTAGAGCGCGCGCTTGATAAGCGTGAGGTCGGAGGTTCAAGTCCTCCCAGGCCCACCACTTCGCAATCCGCAAGGATTGTCGGATCTCCTCGATATCTGTCGGGAAAATAATCAGGGGCCGTAGCTCAGCTGGGAGAGCGCCTGCTTTGCAAGCAGGATGTCGTCGGTTCGATCCCGTCCGGCTCCACCACTCGCGCAATCCGCAAGGATTGTCGCTTCTTCTCCAGGGAAGAAAGAGGTGTCGAGTGGAGATGAAGGTGTCCGAGAAAAAGTCATTCGAAAAAAGATTTGCGGGAAGCTTTCTTGGCTTTCCCGCCTGTTCTGTTTGACATCGTAAAGAGAAGATTTGTTCGAACTTCATGAGCCCAAAAGGCTTGTGATTTGTCGCGGGAGACGCTCAATCTCCCGCATATGATGGGTTTGCCTAACCGCACCCTCGAACCGATCTCGAGAAGCTGGTCTTTTTGTGCCAATGACATCGGGCTAAATCCCGCACAGGATTTGGCCCATGCGACGATCCCTTTGGGATCGCGCTGAAGCAGGATCCTTCGGGATTTGGCTGAAGTACGATCTCTTCGAGATCGCGCGGATGGGTATTGGCAATGAGAACGATCAAGTGTCTTAAGGGCAATTGGTGGATGCCTTGGCATGCACAGGCGATGAAGGACGTGATACGCTGCGATAAGCTACGGGGAGGTGCGAATACCCTTTGATCCGTAGATTTCCGAATGGGGAAACCCACCTAAGGTACTTGGAAAATCAGAGCAGCAGGCCTGCGTGATCTCTTTGGGATCGCGTTGGAGCGACAATCTCTTCGAGATTGCGCTGATGCTGCTGTGGTTTCCAAGTATCGATAATAGGTAACTTACCCTGAATACATAGGGGTAAAGTGGCGAACGCGGGGAACTGAAACATCTAAGTACCCGTAGGAAAGGACATCAACCGAGACTCCGGAAGTAGCGGCGAGCGAACCCGGACCAGGCCAGTGGCGATGATGAGACAAGCGGAACCTTCTGGAAAGTAGGGCCATAGTGGGTGACAGCCCCGTACGCGTAATGCAAATCATCGTCCTCGAGTAAGGCGGGACACGTGAAATCCTGTCTGAAATTGGGGGGACCACCCTCCAAGCCTAAGTACTCGTGCATGACCGATAGCGAACTAGTACCGTGAGGGAAAGGTGAAAAGCACCCCGACAAGGGGAGTGAAAGAGTACCTGAAACCGATTGCCTACAAACAGTGGAAGCCCAAGGTTCGTCCTGGGTGACCACGTACCTTTTGTATAATGGGTCAGCGACTTAGTGTGACGAGCAAGCTTAAACCGCTAGGTGTAGGCGCAGCGAAAGCGAGTCTGAACAGGGCGTTCAGTTCGTCGCATTAGACCCGAAACCGAGTGATCTAGCCATGAGCAGGTTGAAGGTAAGGTAACACTTACTGGAGGACCGAACCCATAACTGTTGCAATAGTTCGGGATGACTTGTGGCTAGGGGTGAAAGGCCAATCAAACTCGGAAATAGCTGGTTCTCCGCGAAATCTATTTAGGTAGAGCGTCGACCGAATACCCCAGGGGGTAGAGCACTGGATGGGCTAGGGGTCCTCACCGGATTACCAAACCTAACCAAACTCCGAATACCTGGGAGTACTAGTCGGCAGACACACGGCGGGTGCTAACGTCCGTCGTGAAAAGGGAAACAACCCTGACCTACAGCTAAGGTCCCCAAGTTATGGCTAAGTGGGAAAGGATGTGAGGATCCCAAAACAACCAGGATGTTGGCTTAGAAGCAGCCATCATTTAAAGAAAGCGTAACAGCTCACTGGTCTAAATAAGGGTCTTTGCGCCGAAAATGTAACGGGGCTAAAGCCATACACCGAAGCTTAGGGTTCGTGAGCAATCACGAGCGGTAGCGGAGCGTTCTGTAAGCTGATGAAGCCATACCCGTGAGGGGTGGTGGAGGTATCAGAAGTGCGAATGCTGACATGAGTAACGTAAGGGGAGTGAGAGACTCCCCCGCCGAAAGACCAAGGGTTCCTGCTTAAAGCTAATCTGAGCAGGGTTAGCCGGCCCCTAAGACGAGGCGGAAACGCGTAGTCGATGGGAACCACGTTAATATTCGTGGGCTTGGAGGTAGTGACGGATCATTGAGGTAGTCCAATCTTATCGGATTGAACGGGCTGCTGCGTGGTTCCAGGAAATAGCTCCTCCTTATAAACCGTACCCGAAACCGACACTGGTGGTCTGGTAGAGTATACCAAGGCGCTTGAGAGAACTATGCTGAAGGAACTCGGCAAATTGCACGCGTAACTTCGGAAGAAGCGTGACCCTTTTCCACGCAAGTGGAGGAGGGTGGCACAGACCAGGGGGTAGCGACTGTTTATCAAAAACACAGGGCTCTGCGAAGTCGCAAGACGACGTATAGGGTCTGACGCCTGCCCGGTGCTGGAAGGTTAAGAGGAGGGGTGCAAGCTCTGAATCGAAGCCCCAGTAAACGGCGGCCGTAACTATAACGGTCCTAAGGTAGCGAAATTCCTTGTCGGGTAAGTTCCGACCTGCACGAATGGCGTAACGACTTCCCCGCTGTCTCCAGCATAGACTCAGTGAAATTGAATTCCCCGTGAAGATGCGGGGTTCCTGCGGTTAGACGGAAAGACCCCGTGCACCTTTACTATAGCTTTACATTGGCATTCGTAGTGGCATGTGTAGGATAGGTGGTAGGCTTTGAAACCTGGGCGCCAGCTCAGGTGGAGCCACCCTTGAAATACCACCCTTATTACTATGGATGTCTAACCGCGGCCCGTTATCCGGGTCCGGGACAATGTATGGTGGGTAGTTTGACTGGGGCGGTCGCCTCCTAAAGAGTAACGGAGGCGCGCGATGGTGGGCTCAGAACGGTCGGAAATCGTTCGCTGAGTGCAATGGCATAAGCCTGCCTGACTGCGAGACTGACAAGTCGAGCAGAGACGAAAGTCGGTCATAGTGATCCGGTGGTCCCGCGTGGAAGGGCCATCGCTCAACGAATAAAAGGTACGCCGGGGATAACAGGCTGATGACCCCCAAGAGTCCATATCGACGGGGTTGTTTGGCACCTCGATGTCGACTCATCGCATCCTGGGGCTGGAGCAGGTCCCAAGGGTATGGCTGTTCGCCATTTAAAGCGGTACGTGAGTTGGGTTCAGAACGTCGTGAGACAGTTCGGTCCCTATCTGCCGTGGGTGTAGGAATATTGAAAGGATCTGTCCCTAGTACGAGAGGACCGGGATGGACGGATCTCTGGTGGACCTGTTGTGGCGCCAGCCGCATAGCAGGGTAGCTATATCCGGACGGGATAACCGCTGAAGGCATCTAAGCGGGAAACCCACCTTAAAACGAGTATTCCCTGAGAACCGTGGAAGACGACCACGTTGATAGGCCGGGTGTGGAAGAGCGGCAACGCTTGAAGCTTACCGGTACTAATAGTTCGATCGGCTTGATCGTTCTCATTCCTTATGCCCATTCGAGGCGCAATCCGAAGGATTGTCGCCAGAAGTCGAATGGTCTTACCAGCGCTCACGCATGAGCGGCCCCTCTGGGGCCAAAGCTTAAGCGAGGGCGCCGGAAAACCGGCGACGCGCAGTCGCGCTTGCGGGCTTTGCCCGAAGCAACCTGCAAAGAACGTCGCCTTGGCACAAAAACAGCTTCTCGAAACAACGTGCGTTTTGCCGACCTGGTGGTTATGGCGGAGCGGCTGCACCCGATCCCATTCCGAACTCGGCCGTGAAACGCTCCAGCGCTGATGGTACTTCGTCTCAAGACGCGGGAGAGTAGGTCGCTGCCAGGTCTGCCAAACGCACGTTGATCTCACATCCAAATCGGATGGAGAGAAATCTTCTCTTTATGAACAGGCCCGCCAACGGGATCACGGGCCGCGTAAGCGGCCCTTTCATTTGGTGAGACTTCTACCTATCTGTAGGCCATCCCTATCGTAGGCTTGCGCTTACTTCTTAGTTGACGCGGGGTGGAGCAGCCCGGTAGCTCGTCAGGCTCATAACCTGAAGGTCACAGGTTCAAATCCTGTCCCCGCAACCAAATTAAAACAGCCCGGCCAAGCCCGGGCTGTTTTTGTGTCCGGCTGACCGTGGCCATGGATTTGAACCCCTCAGGGCTCCGCAAGGAACCATAGTCGACGCAGCAGGACAAATAAGACAAAGCCTGTTCCAGCAAC